>NZ_SOEM01000009.1:0-206734 GCF_004368875.1 Neorhizobium sp. R1-B | reverse complement strand
TACCGGCAAAGCTTCTGTCTGCCTCTTTTGCGTTGTAGGACTGAAGGGCCTTCATCGGTTGGGCACCAGCCCTGCGGCTACATTGGCAGCAGGACTGAGTGCTCCTCGGTCCGCAACTCTCTATGTTATGCTGTATTTCCCTGTTCCAGCCCCGTCGCGCGGCTTACAACTTGCTGGAAACGGCGTGAGAAGTTTGTCCGTAAAGCCGAGGAGTGCAGGCAGCGCGACGGCAGCCGAACTTCAAGCCTGACTGCGGATCGGCATGTAAGGTTCGGGTAGCACAGATTGATCAATCGAAGTCGGAGTATCTTGACCGGGGAAGTGAAACCCCTCGAAGGTGACGGTTGCAATATGTCGGTGGCAGAAACCGAAGACGATATCCCAGGAGAGCTCAAAATGGTAACGCGTCACTGACGCCCGTCTGCTTGAAGTCTTTCTCAATATTGCTATCTGCCGACGGGTAAAGTGGGAGGATAGAATTTGATCGATCAGTTGGCCGCGACAGGATTGACGTTTGATATCGTTCCGCATCTTGGAGCCCTGGTGGCGGCATACCTGCTTGCACTTCCAATCGGTTGGGACCGCGAAAAAGGCGAGCGCAGTGCGGGGCTGCGGACGTTTCCACTCGTCGCGATCGCAAGTTGCGGATTTATCCAGGCGACCGAGACCTTAACGGCGGGAAGCCCGGAAGCCACGGCCAGAATCGTGGAAGGACTTATCACGGGCATGGGGTTTATTGGCGGCGGCGCGATCCTGGTCGTCAAAGCGAGCGTACGTGGGACGGCTACGGCGGCAAGCCTGTGGGCAACGGGTGCTATCGGCACCTCCGTCGGCCTCGGAGCCTACGACGTGGCGATCGTGCTCGCGATCATGACCTTTCTTACTCTACGTCTCAACGCAAATCTCAAGTCGGATGGTCCTCAAAATAGACCGGATTGATTGGGACCATTTCGGCGTCGGCCATGATATTGCTTCATCGTCGACTGGCGCTGGAGGCGCGTTCGACTTCCGATCTCGATTTACAGCCGCATTCAGTCTCTGTCTTGGTGATCTCGATGACGGCTCTAACTCAAATCAGGAAAGGGAGGGCACCCTGAACGTGCAGAAAATCAACCTGTCCGATTCCCGACTTGAACGATCCCCGGGGCAGGATGCCGAGATCTTTGTCGGAAACCTCGTCGACGAGAGACAAGGCGGTCCGGTCGCCATCGGTTACGGCCGGTACGCGCCCAACCAGTCGCTAACCGGGACCATGGCTGTAGCCGACACTATGATCGTCTTGGAAGGCAGGCTCTCCGTTTCCACGGGCGACGGCACGGTGACGGCGGGAACCGGCGGCATCGTCTGCATGCCCAAGCGGCAATCTGTGACGATCGCCACGGAAGGCGAGGGCGCGTTGACGGCCTACGTGACCTATCCGCACTGGGCGGAGGCGCACGAGGGTTGACGGAAACGGCTCGCGAAACTTCCGATCTCTCAAATCAGACGAAATGGCTCTTGGAACGTAGAGCGGTCGGTCTGCCTTGACGCGAATGCAGTCAGGCGAAGCTCACATAGTGGCTCTGTTCTAGCAAGCGCGCCACACAATCCCGAAGCTTTAAGCTACTTTACAGCCCGAACCGTTTTCGCATTTCCCCCGCCTTCGCCCACTCGTCGTCGGGCATCTGGTCGATCAGTTCCACCATTACCATGGAAAACGCGGCTTTAAGCGCTTCTTCGGTCAGAGCCTTGGCGAGATCTGTCGGAAGCAGCGGACCCATGTCAGTGAAGAAGCCCGGATTGACGAGTTTCTGGAACATGCGCTGTTGCGCTTCGGCTCTGGAAATCGCTACCTCTCCTTTTTCAAGGTAGAGCAGAAAGCACTTGACGATCCTGGCCGAGTTAAGCCCCTCTAACAATCTGAGCGCGTAGTCGAGGTCGAACAGATCGCGGCCTTTGTTGCGTTGAAGCAAGGCTCGCAGGCGGCACAACCACATAGAAGCCGCGAGGGGGCCGGATAAGCTGGCCGCGCCGCTGCAACCGCTCGGCGGCGTCAAGGAATGCGCCCCCGCTGATGCCAATCTCCTGCTGGGCTTCATCCGCAGAGAAGACTCCCCGGCCCATAGCAAGCAGGCCAGAAGCGTAGGAAGACAGTGTTGATCGTCTGCTTTGCATCATATCTCCTGATCCGCTTTTAGCGCGGAAAACTCAATATGATACCCTCACTGAATCATTCTCGAAAATCCGCCCTTACTGCGGAAAAATTGATATTTCTCCTTGGTGGGACGAGATCAATTCCAGCCGCCAAGTCAGATAACTGCTGCATTTCTCGAATTCTTTCACTATTCAGATGCTTAGTCAGGTTCGAAGTCCCCCGCTTATAAAAGTTCGCGCGAATACAGGTTTCTTGAACGACAGGTCGAAAGTTCTGATCCTATCAAAGCGTTCGATTTTATCAGCCAGTCAGTGCCAATCCACCTATACGTCCGATGCCTCGCTCGATTTCTGCGACTAGGCTATCGAGAGCCGGATTTCTTGTTTTACGTGCCCGCCGGACCACGTATGCCAAGGATGGCGGGACAGGCAAACGGTCGGTTATTACCTGCATCTCGCCTCGGATATGGCGGTCGCTCAGCAATGCCACACCCATTGTCGCGTTAACGGCCGAAACAATTCCAGCGGCGCTTGCACACTCGAAGACGGTCTCGAAAATCGCATTCTCCTGGCCGATGTCGAGTGCCCATTGCCTGTAGAAGCATTCGTCATCGAACGACAAGAACGGGATCGGTTCCCCATGCCGGATCACCAGTTCGGGGTGCTTCACCCAGTGAAGGCTGTCTCTGTAAAGAACCAGGTCGTTCGGCCGTACCTGGTGGCTAAAGACTTGGACGATTGCTGCATCAAGTTCCCCACGCTCGAGCATGGCGCGGAGCACCAGGCTCATGCGGACCTTGGTTCGGACCGCCACGTTTGGATGAAGCCGCTTGAAGCGTCCAAGGATCCGAGCGAGATCGGTGCATGCGGTGTCTTCGGTAAGCCCGAGCAGAAGTCTTCCGGCGAGCGGCGTTTTCGACAGGCTCAACAGCGCCTCGTCGTGCAGCCCTAGGATGCGCCCGGCATAGTCCAAGAGGTCCTCGCCCGCAGCCGTGAACATTGGTCCTCCGGATTTGCGTCCGAGCAACTCGCAGTCGAGGCTCACTTCGAGCCGTTTGATCTTGTGGCTGACGGCCGATTGGGAGAGACCGAGTGCGGCGGCCGCCCTGGTGATTCCGCCATGTTGGCGGATTGCGGAAAGAGCCCGCAAGGCGTCGATTTCGAGGCGGCGACCGTTCAGTTCGTTCATGGTCATACCCATTAATTTGTCCTGAAACGAAACCTATCACGGAGTGGATCGAGCATGACAGTAATTTAAAGAGTGTCATGGGCTCATCGATATTTGTCATGGATGATTTCTGCGTTTTTCCAGTACCGCTAGACCGTATTCCCCGCGATAGAGCCACCATGACCCACACCTCGCTTGCCTCCGCCTCAACCAGTCGCCATCCGCTATTATGGCCGTTGCTCGCTGCCCTCCTGATTATCGGATGGAGTTCGGGCTTCGTCGGTATTCGGTATGCTAACCAGCAAGCGAGCGTCATGCTCCTCCTATTCTGGCGGACTTTGCTGTCAGGTCTGATCCTTCTGCCATTCGCCTTGGCCATCGGGCCAAGACTTTCGATGGGCGCAGTCGGATATCAGTCGCTGTTCGGCATCATGACGGTCTTCCTTTATCTGGGAGGTTTCGCGCTTGCCATCGAGCAGAGGGTGCCAACCGGGCTCGTCGCGCTAATCTCCGACCTTGTTCCGCTAGCTATTGCCGCGTTGTCGCAACCCTTCCTAGGTGAACGATTGACGAAACGGCAATGGCTGGGCACCGCGATTGCCGTTGTCGGCGTGTTGATCGTGTCCTTCGACAGCCTCAGCTTCGGCACAGCTCCGGTCTGGGCCTACGGCTTGACTGTCGGTTCAATGCTGGTGTTCGCCGTCGCCTCGGTCCTGCACAAGAGGCGCAAGACGCGGCACATGCCTGTTCACCAGAGCCTTTGCATCCAGACGCTGATGGGTTCGGTTCTCTTCGGCCTCTGCGCATTCACGCAGGGCAGTCTTGCTCCACCGTTGACCTCTGACTTTGCAATCGCGATGGTCTGGCTGGTCCTGTTTGCCACATTCCTCGCCTATGCGGTCTACTATAGCAGTCTGCGGCTGTTCCCCGCTGCCAAGGTGAGCGCAGCCATCTACCTCAGTCCACCCGTAACAATGCTGTGGGCATGGATGTTGTTTTCGGAGCCTTTGACCGTTGCCATGTTTGCCGGATTGGCGGTAACCTTGGTGGGTGTCTGGGTGACCTCACGGGGATGAGCAATCAGCCTCGATATGTGACGTGTCATCCAGTCAAGCGGCGATCTGGACTTTCCCGATGCTCTCCCGAGCATCCTTGGCCGGAGATGACGCATAGGCGGCATTGCTGATCGCAGCACCCTCGGAGACCATCATCCGTCGAGCCTCTAAGGCGGAGCTGCTTCTGGAATTGCAAAGGCGCGAGAGAGGTCACCGCACGGAATTGCTGCGTCCTGCCGGGCGGTGTGGTCAATCCCGACAAGCTGCGGCTCGATCCGAAGGCCCTCGCCTTGGTCAGGGGCTACGTCGCCGCAGGCAAGCCTGTCGCATCCATCTGCCATGGCCCTCGGCTGCTGGTGGAAGCCGACGTCCTGCCCGGCCGTCGAGCCACGGCCTGGTACTCGATCCGCACCGACCTCAAGAATGTCGGCGCGACCATTGTCGATGAAGAGGTTGTGTTGGACGGCAACATCATTACCAGCCGCATGCCGTCCGATCTCCCGGCGTTCAACCGGGCGATTGTCGCTGCCCTCAGGACTGAGCGCAAGGGCACGACATCCCGGCGGGTGTTACAAAAGGAGATCACCATGAGCAGCAAATTCCAGCTCCTGATCAACTGCAAGAGCCGCGAAGGTTCAGAAGGTGTCGCAGTTGACGTCATCAGTCCAGCGACGGGCGAGAGCATCGGCAAGGTGGCTTATGGGGCGCCGGCCCATATTGCAGAGGCAATAGAGACTGCCCGCAGCGGGCTCCAATCCTGGCAGGCCGTGCCGGCTTGGGAGCGCGGACGTATCCTGAAAGATGCCGCCGGGATCATCCGGCGCGATGCCGACCGCATCGCTGAGATGCTGACGCTGGAACAAGGCAAGCTCCTTGCTCAGGCACGTGACGAGGTTTATCGTGCCGCGGGCTTTATCGAATGGTGCGGAGGACAGGCCCGCCGGATAGCCGGCCGGACCGTGCCGGGCCGACAGGCGGGCCAGCACATCGAGGTTTAACCACATCCGATCGGGGTTGTCGCAGCGCTCACGCCCTGGAATTTTCCGATGGCGCTTGCTGCGAAGAAGTTTTCCCGCGCGCGCGCCGCCGGATGCGCCATCATCTGCAAACCCTCTCCGGAAACGCCGGGCTGCGTGCTGGCCTTGGGCGAGGCTCTGCTGGAGGCGGGGGTCCACCCGGCAGCCCTCGCCGTTGTTTTGGGGACGCCAATCAGGTATCAACGCAGGTGATCGAGTCGCCCGTGATCTCCAGGATCACCTTCACAGGCAACATCCCGATCGGCAAACGCCTTGCCGCAGCGGCAGGCCTTGCTATGAAGCCCGTGACGATGGAGCTCGGTGGTAATGCGCCTGTTGTTGTCTGCAGCGATGTAGATCCAGAGGCAACGGCGGAACTGCTGGTCCGCGCCAAGTTCACCAATGCCGGCCAGATCTGCCTCTGCCCGTCTCGCTTTTTTGTTGAGGAGAGCATTGCCGAAAGATTTGCCACCCGCTTCGCGGAGGTCGCGGCAAATTCGAAGGTGGGCGACGGCATGGACCCCGCCACCAAGGTCGGTCCCCTCGCCAACGAGCGCCGTGTAGAAGCCATCGCCCGCCTGGTTGACGACGCGCGAGACCGGGGTGCGCGGGTTCTTGCTGGCGGCAATCGTATCGGACATCACGGTTACTTCTATCCACCGACGGTTTTGACGAATGTTTCTGACGAGGCAGCCCTTCTTCATGAGGAGCCCTTCGGCCCGGTTGCCTAGATCCTGCCGTTCAGGGACGACGAGGCAATGCTTCACGCCGCAAACGGCCTTGAATTTGGCCTGTCTGCCTACGTGTTCACCCAGGTCGGCAAGTGTCAGCGCCGTCTGGTGGATGCACTTCAATACGGCGCGGTGTCGGTCAACAGCAGTCTCACACACTTGTGCCAGTCGCAGTGATCACGGCGTCGCGGCCTTTCATGCCTGACGTAGCGCCGTTCGTCACGGGCATCGCCGACAACGATCGTGGCTCCGGTCAGGTCAGCGGCTTTTCCGGCGAGTGGACGAGTGCGGTAACATCGTAACGGCGGGCAATGGCTGGCGGACGATGTGGCGGCCGGTCGGACCGGTGGCACCGATGATCAGGATTTTTGGGAGGTTGGTTGGCTTTGTTTCCGTTGGAGAGGTGAGCATGGGGTGGGCGTGTTTTCGCCTTTAGGATTTCCGGATACGGTTGCGGTCGAATAGATCATGACGAGTGTCCTTGTTTTGACGTGTGGGACGGCCTGCCTCAGGCGGAGGCCGCAGTTTCCAGAGCGAAGGCGCGATAGGAGCGAAGCGTGCGGCCAAGCAGCGTCGTCAGGCGCTCGACATCGCCGTCGTCAGACAGCATGCCATCGGTCAGGAACCGTTCGCTCATCATGCGCATGTCGTAGGCCATCCACGCGGGCATGAACTGCTTGAGGTTCTGCTCGAAGGCCGCCGTATCACCACCGCCATAGTTGATGGGGCGTCCCAGGACGTCCGACCAAATGGCGGCGATATCGGATCCGGTGAGTGTTTCGGGGCCGACCAGATTGATGCGGGTGATGGGAAGCGGCTGTGCCGCCTGTTCACGACGGAGCAGCTCCAGAGCCGCGATCTCCGCGATATCACGCACATCGATCATGGCGAGGCCCTTCTCCCCGACTGGCATCGGGTAGACGCCGTTGCTGGTGATGACATCCTTGATCGTCACATCGTTCTGGATGAAGTAGGCCGGGCGAAGGATCGTGGCGGCCATGCCCATTTGTTCGATCATACGCTCGACGACAAACTTGCCGGCGAAGTGCGGGACGTTCACGTAGACGTCAGCATGGATCACCGACAGGTAGACGATCCGCTCAATGCCAGCCGACCGTGCCACATTAAGGGCGATCAGAGCCTGGGTGAATTCGTCCGGTACGACGGCGTTGAGCATGAAGAGCGTAGAGACGCCGTCGAATGCGCTGCGTAGCGAGTCCACATCGAGGAGGTCGCTCTTCGCAACGGCAACGCCGGCCGGAAAGGTTGCCTTGGACGGATCGCGAACGAGGGCACGAACGTCGGCACCGTGGTTGACGAGGTGCTGGATGACTTGCGCGCCGATATTGCCCGTGGCGCCGGTAATGAGGATGGTCATGGAAGTGTCTCCGGATGTGTGTGCTTGACACCCCGAATATGATTGGTTCAGAAATGACCCGATAGACGACTAATTTAGACGAACCGTCCCACAGGTGGAACGCCATGGACCTGCTTGCTCTTGCGGACTTCAATCTCGTCGCCCGCCACGGCGGCTTTGGCAACGCGGCCCGCGCCACCGGACGTCCGAAAGCCACGCTGTCGAGGCGCGTCACGGAATTGGAGGCCGCACTCCAGCTTCGGCTGTTCGAACGCGGCGCACGCATACTCAAGCTTACGGAAGAAGGGCTGGCGCTCTACGAGCGAACCGCCGTCCTGCTGACGGAACTGGACGAGACTGCGGCGGCGATCGCATCGGGCGCGGAAAAGCCCCGTGGTCGATTGCGGATCAGCGCGCCGCTTCTGTTGTCGCAGACAGCCATGGGCAGGATTGCAGCAGGCTTCGCGCTGAAATACCCTGATGTCCGGCTTGAAATCACCACAGAAGATCGCGCCGTCGACATGATCGAGGAGGGGTATGACCTTGTCATCCGCGTCAACCCGGCGCCGGACGAGAGCCTCGTCGGTCGGGCCTTCCTGCATGACCGCCTGGTTGTCGTGGCACGTCCTGATCTCGCCCGTCCCGCTAGCAGTCAGTCAGTTCCCGGCGTGGTCCGGGGAGGGGCAGGTCCAGAGACCTGGAATGTCATGACTTCCAAAGGGTCTGCGAAGATCAGGATCGATCCCGTTCTCGTCCTGTCCTCCCTCATCATGGTCCGCGATGCGGTGAGGACAGGCGTCGGGGCAGCACGCCTTCCGATCTCGCTGGTGGCCCAAGATCTCGCTGATGGGACATTGCAGCACTGGGGCGACATCGAAGGATCCGAAATCGCGCTCTGGGCGCTCTACCCATCGCGGCGTCTCTTGAGTGCGCGGGTTTCTGCCTTCCTCGATTTCCTGAAGCAAGCTTTTCCCAAGGGAACGCCCGAAGAATTGGCCGCCTATATCGGCGGTGAAGGTTGGACGCTTTAAGCCGCAATAGCAACTGCGCGCGAATAAGCACCGGGCGGCATTCCCACGTGCCGATTGAAGGCGACGCTGAAGGCACTTGTCGATCCGTAGCCAACGCGTTCGGCGATTTCGGCCAACGCCATATCTTCCCGAAGAAACTCTTTTGCCAGCGCCATGCGCCATCCGGTCGCGTACTCCATTGGCGCGACCCCAACCTCTCTGCGGAAGCGATCGAAGAAGGTCGAACGGGACATCGCAGCCTCTTGGGCAAGCGTCTCCACCGTCATGCTGCGACCCGGATCTGCATGGATCCGGCGCAAGGTCGGCGCCAGCAGTGGATCCGCCATGCCACGCAGGAGGCCCGGCGGCGCCTTGGCACTTGCGGCCGATCGCAGTGCGTCGATGAACAGAACCTCCAGCAAACGGTGAAGAACCATCTCACGCGCGGCACGGTCAGCCCTCGTCTCCTCGTTTATCATCTGGACCAGAGCCGTCAGTCGCTCTTCACCGTGAACATGGATGACTTCCGGCAGCAGCGATACGAGAAGAGCCTTGTCATCCGAGCCGAATGCACAATGCCCGACCAGTGCCTTGATCTCCGCCGGCGCTTCCGGGTCGCCCAGCCGAAAGACACCGGGGCTGGTTTCCAGGCGCTGGAGAAGTGCGCCGCGTGGTGGCGGCTCCATGCTGCTCATCGTGAACGAGAAGATCTGCGGGACCAGGACGAAGTCGCCAGCGGTTAGCACCATTGGGTCACGACCGGCAATCGTCATCAGGCAACGGCCTTCGACGACCGCGCAGTAGAAAGGACTCCCCAGTTCCGTCCGCTCAACCAGCCAATCACCTCCGCCTGTGACCAGCTTTGAGATCGACGGGCTTGGTTTGAGTAGTGAAACAACTTCTGCGACGGGATCGGACATGGTTTCGGACTTCTGCGAAAGAAAATCGGACATTCGCATATAGTAAGTCTGAGGTGACAGGTCCATCTTCAGGCAAGTTAAAGTCAGGAGACGGAACATGCCAAAGATCCTCATCACAGGTTGCTCGTCCGGTTTTGGCCTCGCCATCGCGCAGAAATTCGTGAACGCAGGGTGGGACGTGGCCGCGACCATGCGCACTCCGCGAAACGACCTGCTTCCGCCGGACGACCAGCTCGAAATCCTACCGCTCGATGTCACGGAGCCGGATAGTATCGCGAAGGCGGTGGAAGCCGCCGGCACGATCGATGCTCTGGTCAACAATGCCGGCGTCGGCATGCTCAATGTGCTGGAAGGCACGGAGATGTCGAAGATCCGCTAGCTGTTTGAGACCAATGTCTTTGGTGCGATGGCGATGACCAAAGCCGTTCTCCCGCAGATGCGGGCCCGCCGCTCAGGCGTCATCGTCAACGTCAGTTCCGCCGTCACTTTAAGGCCGTTGCCCGCGCTCTCGGTCTACAGCGCCAGCAAGGCGGCGCTTAATGCTTTCACGGAAAGCCTCGCGCTCGAAGCGGCTCTGTTCGACGTTCGAGCCAAACTCGTTCTGCCCGGCTCGGCGCCGACGACCGGCTTCGGCAAGAACGCTGTCTCGCGCATGGGCATGGAAATTCCCGAGCCATATGCCGCCTTCGTCCAGGACTACATGACGAGGCTGCGTTCAGGCACCGAGGTTACGACGGCGGATGCGGTTGCAGAGGCGGTCTGGTGGTCAGTGACAGAGATTGACGCGCCGATGAAGATCCCGGCCGGCGCCGACGCGGAAACCTCGTTCCTGGAGGCGGGCCATTTACTCCCCTGAACATCACAACCCGAAATCCACCTTTGAAGGTCCAGACTATGAACAATCTGATCAACCTCGCGAAGCATATTCCTACGCCTGAAGCCACTCTCACCGTGGCCTACACTCCGATCCGCGTTTCGATGCCGGGCCGCCAGCCGCTGGAACTGCGTCTGACCGCGCCCGCTACGGGAAGTAACCTACCGATCCTGCTGCTGTCGCATGGCTACGGCCCATCCAACTATATCCCGTCAAAGGACGGATACGCTCCTCTTGTCCAGTTCTGGGCGGAGAGAGGGTTCGTCGTGATCCAGCCGACGCATGCAAGTTCGCGGGTGAGTGGCCTGCCGTCGGATGCACCTGGCGCACCGTTCTTCTGGCGCGAGCGTGTCGAGGAGATGAAGGCGATCCTCGACCACTTAGCCGAGAT
Organism: Neorhizobium sp. R1-B; assembly: GCF_004368875.1. Lineage (NCBI taxonomy): Bacteria > Pseudomonadati > Pseudomonadota > Alphaproteobacteria > Hyphomicrobiales > Rhizobiaceae > Neorhizobium > Neorhizobium sp. R1-B. The sequence goes on along the minus strand of NZ_SOEM01000009.1, from coordinate 196,079 downwards.
CGAGCAGCAGGCTCCAGCGATTGCGGGTCAGATGGATCATTCCCGCATCGGCGCAGTCGGTCATTCCTTTGGCGGCCACACCGTCGGGCTCCTGCTCGGCGCGCAGGTGGATCGCGAGGATTTCTCCGACCCTCGCATCTCGGCGGGCGTTCTCCTTACAACGCCAGGACGCGGCGGCAAGGACATGACGCCTGAGAGTGCTGCGCGGTTCCCGTTCTTCGACGTAGACTTCTCGACGCTCTCGACATGCAGCCTGGTCGTTTGCGGTGACATGGACAATCCGCATTTTACAACTCGCGGGCCTGAATGGCATGCGGATGCGTTCCACGATGCGCCGGGCGCCGAGGCGATGGTGATGATGCACGGCGTCGGACATGGCCTTGGCGGGATCGCGGCGCTCGATGCGAAGGAGACAGAGACTGAAGCACCAGACGTACTGGAAGCGACACGGCGTCTGACGCTCGCCTGGCTGCAGACGGCACTCGGGGCGGACGAGGGGGCTTGGCCGCGAGCTCGTCTTTCGCTTGAGCGTGAAGCGGCATCACTTGCGACGGTCACAGAGAAGCAGCTCTAGCCGCCGAGGCAAATCGGTAGGTTTGAAGCCGCGGCACCTTATAAATCACTGGGCGCCACGTGCGGGCGCTCAATGCAATCTGTGGCAGCCGTCGATAGGGTGCTGTCACGTTGTTGGTGACTTAACGGTTGACGGATAACCGGACGTGATGAGCGCGCCAACCATCAGCTACAAGAACCACCGTTTCCCACCGCAGATCATCGCCCATGCGGTCTGGCTGTATTTCCGGTTTCCGTTAAGCCTGAGGCTGGCGGAAGAAATGCCGCTGAAGCGCGGGATAGTCGTGTTCTACGAACCGATCCGGCGCTGGGGCCGCAAATTCAGTGCGGCCTACGCAAAGCGACTACGCAGAAAGAGGCCGTCGGGTAAGGATACCTGGCATCTGGAGGAGGTGGTCGTGACGATCGCCGGTCGAAAGCACTGGCTTTGGCGAGCCGTCGACCAAGATCGATATGTTCTCGACGAAATCGTGCAGGTTCGTCGCGGCACCAAGGCTGCCAAACGATTGTTGGTCAGACTGCTGAAGAAGCAAGGCTTGGCGCCAAAGAGGATGATCACCGAGTAACTGCGCTCATACGGGCGGCAAAGCCAGATGTGATGCCGGCCGTTGAACATGGATCACACAAAGGCCTCAACAACTGTGACGCGTGCCATCTCGTGCAGGGACATCAGTGGTGAGATCGTTGATGTTCTGTCCTATCTGTCCTGGATGCTGACGGCGGCGAAACACGATACTTCTACGAAGATCGTTTTGGTACATCATGGCTACTTGCGAGACAGGGCAATGGTTCGTCCATCGATACCCTGAATTAAGACAGTTCTGGCCCATCAGTCTGAATTCAGCATTGTCCCGCCTTGCCGCCGACCTATGTGAGGCGACCACTGAGATATATTCAAGGGATAAGGACCACCCCTTTGCTGGAGCGATCATCCAGAAATGGCGGTCCTCCTCATTTTCTGGGGGCGGCTCCAAAATGTTCCGCCGGCGAAACTAGTGGACAGGCCGGGGGAACAGCCAATTTCGACATGAACATGCATCTTGCTATGGAAAGAAGGCTCCGGCGGAAATTTGGCACTCTGAATAGCGCCTAGATTTGTAGACGCCTTCTTTCCTAATTTTGAGGCAGGAAGAGCATCAAGCAGCGCCGAATTTACCCGCGGCTGGTGGCCAACCTACGAGGGTTAGCGGTGCCAAGCGTCGAATACAAAGGTCATTCGCGCCCCATCGGGAACACCAGATCCCTCGGCGGCGAGCGCGAAGCAACTTGGATCAGGTGGGGTATGCCACTTCCCAGAAGGCCCTCCTCAAGGCGGCGACGGAGCGAGCCGACAAGCTTCGGGGCAAAAGGGCAAGCAGTTCGATAGCAACACCGACAGTCATTCGCCGCTATAGATCGTTCGATCTATGTCACGGACATTTCACGCGAAATACCCTCTGTGTTTGCTAAAAAGACGTCGCCAAACAGACTGTTGGCGGGTCGGACGGGAAAAACGGCCTGACCCGCCCTTTATGTTTCTGTACTGCGTCGGCAGTGGGGTTCGCGTCCTGGCGGACCGGCGCGGACCCCATCCTTCGAGACTCGGGGTGATGGAAGCCAAAGTCGATAGCAGCAGGAACTCGCAACCACGGAGCCCATGACATCGAACGCTTCCACCGGACCTGCGCTAGTCATTGCCGATGTAGCCGCCGGTCTGTCGCCGCCATAGGCGAGTGTAAAGCCCATTCCGCGTCACAAGCTCCTCTGGGTTGCCCATTTCGACGATGCGGCCTTCACCTAAAACGACAATTCGATCCATGCTCGCGATGGTGGAGAGGCGATGCGCGATCGCGATGACTGTCTTGCCGGCCATCACCTTCGCGAGATTTTCCTGGATTGCAGCTTCGGACTCGCTGTCGAGGGCTGAAGTTGCCTCATCGAGCACGAGGATCGGCGCTTTCTTCAGCAGCACGCGGGCGATGGCAATACGTTGGCGCTGACCGCCTGAGAGCTTGACCCCGCGATCTCCAACGAAGGCATCGTAGCCCGAGCGGCCCTCCTTGTCCTTAAGATCAGCAATGAACCCATGCGCATGAGCGGCAATAGCAGCCTGCACAACCTCGTCATGGGACGCATCCGGGCGACCATAACGGATATTGTCACACACCGAGCGGTGAAGAAGGGAAACATCCTGCGAGATGACGCCGATGTTTTCCCGCAGACTGCTTTGCGTGACGCCCCGGATATCCTGATCGTCAATAGCGATCGAACCTCCGTCGAGATCGTAGAATCGGAGCAGGAGGTTGACGAGCGTCGTCTTTCCCGCGCCAGATAGCCCCACTAGTCCAACCTTTTCACCGCCATGGACTGTCAAGTTCAAGCCGTCGATCACCGGCTTCTCGCGATGATAGGAGAAGCCAACCGAGTCAAATCGGATCTCGCCCGTTCCTACCTGCAGGGGCTTTGCATTCAACGCATCCACGACGGTTGGCGGTGTTGTCATCACAGGCATAGCGTCGCGCAATGTGCCGACGGCTTGAAAGATTTGTTGTCCCATGTCGATGAAGACCCGAGCGTTACCCGAAAGCCGCTGGGTGATGTAGATCGCGGCAACGAACTCTCCAGTCGAAACCGATGAATTCAGCATCCCGTGAAACCCGATCCCGAGCATGGCGATCCAGAAGAGCGCATTGACGCTGTTTATTGTGACGCTGGTCACCATATAGACCCGCCTTTCATGCTGCTGACGAGTGATAGCGTTCGAGAAGATCCCTCGCAAAGCGCCAGCCTCGTTATCCTCTGCTGCAAACTGCTTTACCATCTGCATATTCGAATAGAGGTCCGTCATAGCGCCGACCACCAGGCTTCTCTGCTTCGCTGAGAGCTTCGATCGCTCCGAGAAATGCGGTACCGCTACGATCGCAATGGCGATGCTGATGATGATCCATATCAGCGCCGGCAACGTCAACTGCCAGCCGACGGAAGCTAGCAGCAGAAGCGATCCCAGGAAATGAACTGCAAAGTTGGGAATGCTATAGAAGGCCACAACGACCTGTTGCTGCACAGCGGTCGAGACTTGGGACAGTCGCGAAGCCACCTGGCCGGCAAACGTGTCGTGAAAGAACGCGATATCCTGCCGCTCGACCGCCTTATGCCCTTGCCACTGGATGGCAGAAGGTAAGCAGACCGCCACGGTTTGCGAGGAAAGGGCGCTCGTGACGAAGGAGAAGAAAGGCGAAATTGGGAAGAGCAGTACGGCCATAAGGACCAGCAGCGACCAATCTTCTGCCAGAAAGGTCGCCGCCCCCTTATTCGTGACCCCATCCACGATATCGGACAGGCTCCAAATCAGGAAGAGATTGATGCTCTCTACTGCCATCGAGAAGACGGCGATGGGGATGAGCGCGTACCGAAACATCCGCGCGAAATGCCAGAGCAGCACAAACGGCCCTTGAGTTGGGAGGGGCTGGTAAGGGATGTCGAGAGGACGGATCAGCGTCTCGAATGGCTGGAAAATGCGATCTGAAAAAGACATTGTGCTCTCATTGGAATTCAAACTCTGAAAATAGCCCTATTGAACCATGCATCGGTGCACGTGGGCACCCCATGGCAGTACCAAAAACCAGAATGAGCAGCTTATCCGTGGCCTCAGGAGAAGCGATCATACCCGTCGGAACGAGGGAACGTCCTCGAAACCTACTGCTGTGCTCTACACGACCGCTGATGGCGCTGAGAGACCTCAGGCCCTCGAGCGAACGCGGATCAAAACTAGGAAGACCAAAGTTAAAAACTGCGAGGAACCGAGTGCGACGCCTCGCGTTGCTCGACTTGACGACCACGGAGGCATCATGCAGCGCGTACTTATTGTTGAAGACGAATTTATGGTGGCCCTCGAGCTGGAGTCCGTCCTGGAGGATTTGGGATATCAGGTGATTGGTATTGCGGCTGATTCCACTACTGCGTCGCGGCTCGCCGAGCTGTCGCCAGACGTAGCATTGGTGGACGTGAATCTACGGGACGGTCCGACCGGGACCTTAGTTGGACAACGGCTTGGCAAATTAGGCATCAAAGTGGTATTCACGACGGCAAACCCAGCCCTGCTGGGGACGGGTGTGCCAGACACCATCGGGGTGCTTTCGAAACCATATGATGCGAACCAGGTGGAGGACGCGCTGGAATTTGTCCGTGGTGAGTTGTCTGCCCCGCCAGCTCCGCTCGTTGTATTTGAACAGCACGCTTAATGCCGCAAGAGATTGGCGAGCGGGCATTCTAAGACGACCTGAAGGCCTTCCGGCAACCACCGGCGTTCCAAAGTCCCGCCCAGTTGACCTTGAACGCTCACCAGGGACAGCTTGGTCCCAAAGCCCGTCCTTTCAGGCTCTCCCGTAATGCGTGGACCATTGGTTTCCGTCCAGGTGATGCGGCAGCGTTCCCCGTGCGCCTCCAACACTATGGCCACGCGGCCTTCTATCGTCGACAAGGCACCGTACTTGGCCGCGTTGGTGGCCAGCTCATGGAAGACCAGCGCAAGGGGCGTCGCCGAACGATCATCGATTGCAATTTCGTCTCCGGAAATCTGGAGTCGGCCTTGGTCCTCCGTGCGATAGGGGCGTAGAATTTCCTGGAGGAGATTCTGTAGTGTGGGCAACGTCGCCGAAGAACGAGATTCCTCGCTATGTGGCCGGGCGAAATCGTGGGCACGACCAAGGGCCGCGAGACGCTGTTGGATGTCCGAGGCGAACGCCTTGCTCTCTGGGAACCAACGTGCCGACTGGCCAATAATGCCATTGATGATAGCGAAGATGTTCTTGATGCGGTGGCTGAGTTCCTGGCTCAGGAGCGCGAGGCTATCGGTCGTCTCCTTTGCCACATGGATATCGGTGCAAGTTCCGTACCAGCGGTCAATTGCGCCGTCGGCATCTCGCATCGGCAACGCCCGCCCCAGAACCCAGCGGTACTCGCCCGAGTGATGTCGAAGGCGGTAGTCGATCTCGTAAAGCTCGCCTGTGGCCAGCGAATGACGCCATCGCTCCCAGGCCCGTTCCTGGTCATCGGGATGGAATAGGCCGTTCCACCCCTCGCCATCGGTGCTGCCGACCGACATGCCAGTGAACTCGTACCAGCGGGCGTTATAATAGTCATGATACCCATCCGGTCGGGTCGACCAGACCATTTGCGGCATGGCGTCGGCCAACATACGGAAACGCAGCTCGTGATGGCGAGCCTGCTCCATCAATCGATCAATCTCTAGATCGGCCGCGCGTACGGCGGAAATGTCCCGCGAGATGGAAAGCAGATGGCTCGGTCGCCCGTCTCGGTTCCTTATCGGAAGGACCTCGACATCCCAATATTTCAGCGTTCCTTTGAATGTCGCCGTGTAACCCTGAAAATGATATGACCTGCCCTCGCGTCCGGCCGCAATGGCCTCGAGAGCGGCTTGCTGTTCGGGACCCGACCAGAAGTCTGGCCAGGGGCAATGCTGAATTTGCCGAAAATCCTCGATCTCCATAACCCGTGTGCCACCCTCGCTCATGAAGAGCAGGCGGCCGTCTAGGTCGAGAATCTTCACGCAGTCACTGCTTGCAGCTAGCAAGGATCGCAAGATGTCGGCTGTGTTCAGTCCTTCAGGAAGGTCGGGAATAATCGTGGCGCTGGACACGTGGTCACGTTCGCCGACATTCGACTTCATATAAATACCACGTCCCGGAGAGTTACCCAAAACTCCATACGCCAACTTCCAGCGTTTTGCATCTCTTTAACGCCCATGGCACGATATTGTTCATATCGGCCAGAATTCTCTGAACTCAGGAGCCGGAGGGCTGTCAGCTTCTTCAGAGCTGAAGTCGGGATCCGGTTCAAAAATAGATGAGCACGAGGAGGGCGGAGTACGCCGTCTGATGGCTGAATGACCGTAGTTGACGCATCAGAGGCATGGCTGAAGTGGGCGTTGAACGGCCAGCCCGCACATCTGGCGGTCGGCCCCCTTACGGCAATTGCACAAAGGGTTAATCTCTCTCTCTCTCTCTCTCTCTCTCTCTCTCTCTCATGAGGACACCGTTCCCATGTGACGTTTTCGAAATGGCGAGAAACGACCTTATTGCAACGGCGGTTGGCTGCGTTCGCAGACGAACCAAAGGTGCTGCGCGTTTTCCTCGGGGGTCGATGGCTGCTGATCGCGCCAACGCCTATTCCGATATCGATCTGCGCATTGTCACTGAATCTGGTTCTGACGCGCTGCTTGAAAGTACAACCAGCCAGGAACTCCATGCAGCCCAGGATTTCATGAGACACGCCGCGTGGTGTTCTTTCAGAAGTGGATGTAGGCCCCGTGTTGCCTGGCTCGACTGAGCTTCAGTCAGCTTTCCGGCCGTCCCGGCGATCCAGCCAACGCATCGCTGGTGTCACCGTGAGCCCGTGCATCAGGATCGACAAGAAGACGACAAGCGACAGGATGACCCACAATCGATCGCCGTCCTCGAACCGCCCGTGATTCAGGCCATAGGCGAGATAGTAGAATGAGCCAACACCCCGAATGCCGAAGAAGGCGATGGTGATTTTTTCGGTGAGCGTCGCACGGACTCCAATAAGTGCAAGCAAGCCGGTTACAGGTCGAACGACCAGCAATATGAGCAGGACGGCGACAATCTCTATCCAGCCGATACTGGACAGCAAGCCATTGACGATGGCGCCGCCGAAAGCAAGCAGCAGGAGCATCATCGCGATGCGCTCGATCTGCTCGGTGATGTCGTGCATGTCGCGCTGGAAGTCGTGGTCGCGATGGGAGCTGCGCAATGTCAACGCAGTAACGAAGACCGCGAAGAAGCCGTAGCAGTGCAGCAGCTCGGACACGCCATACGACACGAAGGTAGCTGCGATGGCTACCAATCCGTCGCCTGTCTTTGCCAACGTATCGCCGGGCATCTTGAAGGTTGCCCAACCAAATACACGGCCGACAAGCCAGCCGCAGCCAATGCCAGCAATCACCTCCCACAGGACATGCAAGGTCAGCCAACGAGCGAACCAGGGCTCTCCTGTTGTGGCCGCAAGACTTAAAACGATGGCAAGATGCACGAAAGGAAATGCGAACCCGTCGTTCAGGCCTGCCTCTGACGTCAGCGTGAAGCGAACAGTGTCTTCGCCCCCTTCAAAGGGCCCGGCAACTTGGATGTCGGCCGCAAGAACAGGATCGGTGGGCGCGAGGCTTGCTGCTAAAAGCAGTGCAGCCACCGCACCTAAACCAAGGATGGTCGTGCCAATGAACGCTATCGCGATGATGCTCATCGGCATCGTGATCAACAACGGCCGCCAAGTGGTTTTCCACCCTTTGAATGAGAACCGGCGGTCAATCTTCAGGCCTGCGCCCATCAATGCGACAAGAACCACGAACTCCGTCAACCGTTCGGTGGCGTAAGGGTGTGCACCTGGTGATGGGTCCAACTTCAGATATGGCGACGTGTAGATCAGGCCGCCAATGGCCAAGCAAACGATGGGAAGCGAGAGCGGAAGTCGGCGTAGAGCCAGCGGTAGCCATGCTACCAATGCTATGAGAAGCCCCGCGCCTGTAAGCGCCACTGCATAGGGGTCTGGTTCCCAGCCGTGGGTCACCAAGGATCAAACCTATTTCTTCGCTGCATAGAGCGTTCACCTTCGTCTGCCGATCTCCGGTAGAGAATGGTTGGCTTCGCTCTATGTTCCAAGATTTTGTCTCGTAGGTTGCCGAAGCCAGATCGAAACTCGGGCCAGTCTTGGCCTTCCCTACCGCTGGTTCTGTTCCTTTTGGTTGGGCGCCAAGGCGAGACGATCAACGGGCGAGACTGCTCTACGGGTACGTCCCCCTTTAGCAAGTCTGCCGCGACAGACGATTTGCAATCGCGCTCAAAATATCATCCATTTGCGCGAACATTAAAACAGGTGCATAGGGTTGAGCGGAGCGTCGTCAACGGAGTGGATAAAACAGGTGGACGAAAGGTTCGATATCGGTGCCCGGCTTCACGCGATGCGTATCGCCGCGGGTCTGTCACAGCGGCAGCTTGCGGAAAGGGCAGGGGTCCCACATGCACAAATTTCGAACGTCGAGACGAACAAGATCAGCCCGTCTGTCTCTACGCTGCGAAAGATCTTGAGCGGCCTTGGTATGGGCATGGGAGAATTTTTCGAACCGGAACGAAGCCCTCCCAAAGGTCCGTTCTTTTCCGCGGATGAGCTTGTCGACCTTACCTCTCGAGTACCAGCCCAGGGCCTTGCAAGCGGGCCAGAAGCCTCACTTGTCTTGCGTCAGGTGGGCGATGCCCGGGCTCACAACCTACAAATCCTACATGAAGTCTACGAACCCAACGCTGATACGGGCGAAACATTCCTGCAGCATGCTTCTTCAGAAGGGGGTTATATCGTCCAGGGCGAGCTGGAAATAACAGTTGGCGAGGAAGTCAGGATCCTGAAGGCCGGCGAGGCATATCTGTTTGACAGTCGCCAGCCGCACCGCTTCCGCAATCTGTCGGCTGAAAGAACCGTCGTCATCTCCGCGTGCTCCCCTCCGTACCTCTAGCGCCAACTATGCTATTGCTCAAAATAATGAGCGGGTCTATAGAGTGCTCCGTCGGTAAAAGGGGATATTGCAATGGCTACTTCCAATGATCTGCATGCACGCCAGAAGGCTGCCGTCGCTGGCGGCGTGGGAACCCGCACCATCTTTGCCGACAAGGCACTGAACGCCGAGCTTTGGGATGTCGAGGGAAACCGCTTCATTGACTTTTCGGCGGGTATTGCTGTCAACAATACCGGTCATCGCAACCCAACCGTCATGAAGGCAGTGGCCGAACAGGCGAACCGCTTCACTCACACCTGTTTTCACGTTGCACCCTATGAAAGCTATATCCAGCTAGCGGAGCGACTGAACCAGATAGCACCGACTGGCGCCGAGAACCGGACAATGCTGGTCACTACTGGCGCCGAAGCGGTGGAGAACGCGGTAAAAATTGCCCGCGCCTATACAGGTCGTGCGGGCATCATAGCCTTCTCGGGCGCCTTCCACGGTCGCACCATGCTGGGTATGGCGCTGACCGGCAAGGTTATGCCATACAAGAAGAACTTCGGTCCCTTTCCGGCCGACGTCTATCACGCGCCGTTCCCCAATCCCTTCCTCGATTACTCGACTGAAAAGGCGGTTGCGGAACTGGAGCGGCTTTTTGCGTCCGGCGTGGATCCGGCACGTATAGCAGCCTTCATCGTGGAGCCGGTCCAGGGCGAGGGCGGCTTCAACGTCGCGCCACGCGACTTCCTCGTCAGGCTCCGAGAGATTGCCGATCGCCATGGCATCGTCCTCATCGCGGACGAAGTTCAGGCAGGTATGGCGCGTACCGGCAAGATGTTCGGTTTCGAACATGCGGGCGTGAAGCCGGATTTGGTTACCATGGCAAAGGGGCTTGCAGGCGGCTTCCCGCTTTCGGCTGTGACCGGCAAGGCCGAAATCATGAACGCAGCCCATCCGGGCGGCCTCGGCGGCACCTATGCCGGCAATCCTCTCGCAATAGCGGCGGCCAATGCCGTTCTGGATGTCATCGAAGATGAAAAACTCTGTGAGCGCGCGGCGGAGGTGGGGCGCCGGATTTCCGGCCGCCTTATCTCGATCGCATCACGCCAAGGGATGGAGCGGATTGGCGAGGTACGCGGGCTTGGTGCGATGGTCGCATTCGAGTTAGTTGAGGACCGCCAATCAAAGGCTGCCGCACCTCATATCACAAACCGTATCGTCGCCGAGGCCGAAACGCGTGGCCTCATCCTCCTTTCTTGCGGAACACGCCTGAACGTAATCCGGTTGTTGCCACCGCTGACGATCGAATGGCATGTGCTCGAGGAAGGACTTGCCATACTTGAGGCCTCCATCGAGGCGGCATTTTCGGATGCTGCAACAGCAACGGCGGCCTAGGTCGCCAATATCAACAGCAAAGGAAAGCGAATGAACGGCGCCGATATGCTCTGTGACGTCCTGTTGGTTAACGGCGTCGATGTCTGCTTTGCCAATCCCGGCACGTCGGAGATGCATTTCGTGGCGGCGCTCGATCGCAAGCCGCAGATGCGCTGCGTGCTTGGCCTGTCTGAAGGTGTGGTGACCGGCATGGCGGACGGTTACGCTCGAATGACAGAAAAACCGGCCGCGACACTGCTGCATCTCGGTCCGGGTCTTGCGAACGGCCTTGCCAACCTGCATAACGCGCGCCGCGCCCGCACGCCTATCTTGAATGTCGTCGGCGACCATGCCTCCTACCACCTGCAATATGACGCACCACTGACAAGCGATATCGAGAGCCTTGCACGGCCGATGTCCCACTGGGTCGGTCGCGCGGATGGACCCGCAGACATTCGCCGCTGCACGGAGGAAGGCTTTGCAGCCGCCATAGCGCAGCGCGGCGTTTCCACGATGATCCTGCCGGCGGACGCCGCTTGGGGCGAGGTTTCCCCCGAAATCCTGTCCCCGGTTTCCGTTCCTGCTCCTCCTCCGCTGGACGATGTTGCATTGAAGGCGGCCGTGAAGGCGCTGAAGAGCGGCAAGCGCGTCATCATTATTCTCGGTGGCCGCGCGTTGCGGGAAAAACCGCTCGCAACAGCAGGACGGATTGCCGCCGCAACCGGCGCTTCGCTGTTTTCGGTGCAGTCGGACCGCGGTGCCCGTGGCGCGGGCCGCGCATCCGTCAGGCCCATTCCTTACAACATCGAGCTGGCCGTCGAGGCACTGAAGCCGTTTGAGGTTGCCATCTGTATCGGTCCGCAGCGACCCGTCACGTTTTTCGCCTATCCCGGAAAGCCAAGCACCACATTGCCACCCGGCTGCGAGATTGTGCAACTTGCGGACCATGAGCATGATCTGGCGGCCGCACTGGAGGCCCTGGCGGATAGCCTGGATGTCGCGCCGAATGCTCACTTTGCTCCGAACACCTTCGGGCAACATGACATCCAAGTTCCCCATGGGGCGCTGACGCCGGATGCCATCAGTCTGGCCATTGCCCGGCACCTGCCTGAGAATGCCATCGTCATCGATGAAGCGCTCACCTCAATTGGGCAATATCCTGCGCATTCTCCTTGTCTCCACCCGCATGACCATCTGCCGATCACAGGGGGATCGATTGGAATTGGCATTCCGCTGGCGGCAGGCGCAGCATTCGGTGCGCCTGATCGCAAAGTGGTCGCCCTGCAGGCAGATGGCAGCGGCATGTACACGGTTCAGGGGCTCTGGACGCAAGCGCGCGAAAACCTCGATGTCGTCACCATCGTCTTTGCCAACAACGCCTACCGCATCCTGCAAGGCGAAATGACGAATGTTGGCGTGAACTCCTATGGCGCAAATGCGCGCAAGATGCTCGACCTCGACCAGCCGAAGCTCGATTGGTGCTCGCTGGCCAAAGGTCTTGGCGTCGAATCCGGCCGGGCGACGAACACGGCGGAATTCGTAAAGCTCTATACCGCTGCCCTGTCCCGCAAGGGGCCGTTCCTCATCGAGGCCGCAATGGTCTGATCACGCCGGCTTCGTGGCGGTGATCATGATCATCTCGACCTTGAGATCCGGGCTGGCGAGTGTGGCTTCGAAGCAGGCACGCGCAGGCGGAGCGGTACCTTCTACCCAATCGTCCCAAATCCCGTTTACCGCAGCGTAGTCCTGCATGTTTGCAAGGACAATCGCACAGAAAAGCAACCCCTCCTTAGCACTACCAATCTCGGCCAATCGGCCTTCTGCTTTGTTCAGAAGCTGGCGCGCCTGCTCCGCGGCGCTGAGCGAACCATCATAGGGAGCCTGGGGCGTGCAGGCGAAATAGCCTGTGCCGCCGTGAACAACTGCAAGGCTCCCTCGCTTGCCAACACCAAAGCGCTCGATGATCGAGGAGAATTCTAAGGTCATGAAAGATGCTCGCCTTTCTATCGGGTGATGACGAAGACGGAGTCAGGCGTCCAACTGATGCAGCATTCTTCGCCTTCCTTGATGATGACAACGTCTGCGCCCAGCACCCTTACCCGCATCGGGATGTCTCCGGCTCTGCCGATTACAAGAGCGTTGTCGCCATAATTGACGATCGTCTCGACCGTCATCCTAGCGCTCTTTCGGTCTTCGATCGGGTTACGAGACAGCTTGATATGTTCTGGCCGTATCAGCAGTGTCACTTCCTGCCCATCTGCCAGAGCATTGTCAGATCCTGCATAATCGAAGGAGCCAAGTACAGGACTATTGGCTATCCGGGCTGCAGCGTTCGTGACCGTTGCTGGTATCAGGTTGCTCTCACCTATGAACGAAGCGACGAAAGACGTCTGCGGGCTGTGATAGATGTCAAGCGGTGCCGCGCATTGTTCGATCCGGCCTTTGTCGAATACAACGATCCGGTCCGACATCGACATGGCTTCGGATTGATCGTGGGTGACAAAGATCGTGGTTACGCCCAGGCTGCGTTGGATGCGCTTGATCTCGATCTGCATCTGCTCGCGTAGGTTCTTGTCAAGCGCGCCGAGCGGCTCGTCGAGCAATAACAAGGAGGGCTCGAACACAAGCGCGCGTGCAAGCGCAACGCGCTGCTGCTGCCCGCCCGAAAGCTCTTTTGGATGCCTGTGGCCAAACCCCTTTAGGCCGACGAGGGAGAGCATGTCTTCGGCCTGACGGAGTCCCTTTGCACGATTCACACCACGCATCTGCAGTGGGAAATAGACGTTCTCCGCTGCGGTCTTGTGGGGAAACAGAGCGTAGTTCTGGAAGACAATACCGATATTGCGCTCGTGCGGCGCGAGCTCTGAAATGGATCGCCCCCCGACACGGACACTCCCACCGCTTGCCTTCTCGAAACCGGCAACGATCATTAAGGTCGTCGTCTTACCGGAGCCGCTTGGCCCAAGGAAGGTTACAAACTCTCCCTTTTCGACCGACAGACTCACGTTATCCAGCGCCGTAAAGTTCCCGTAGGCCTTGGTGATATTGGAAAGTTCAAGATAGCTCGTCATCGGTGAGTCCTTGGGAATTTAGTGTGCGCCGGCAGGTGAGCGGCTTGGCGTAGGGGCGCGGCTGCGGAGGGTGCTGATAAAATAGGGAGTTGCGATGCCGACCAACACGAGGAAGAACAGCAACGTAGAAATCACAGCGATCACGGGATCAGCTTCCTGCCGGATGCTGTCGAACATCTTTCTCGGCAGGGTCTCGGCGTCACGCCCGGAAATGAAGATCGCGACAACCGTCTCGTCGAACGACTGAATAAAGGCAAACAGCGCGCTGATGATCAGGCCCGGCCGCAGGATCGGCAGGGTGATGTGAATGAACGTCTTGGTGGGACTTGCCCCAAGGCTTAAGGCTGCTCGCTCGAGATTCCGGTCGAAGCCTTTCAGATTGGCGGATAGCACCAGAAACGCAATTGGAACCGAGAGACATGTGTGAGCCAGGATGACGCCCATATGGCTGTGGACCAATCCGAGATCACCGAGATACGAGTAGTATCCGACCGCCATGACGATGTGAGGCACGGCAAGGGGCATCAGCATCATCAGATCGGCGACGCCTTTTCCACGGAACTTGTGTCGCACAAGGGCAAACGTGGCGGGCACGACCAGCAGCATGGTCAGCAAAGTTGTCGCGGAGGCGATAACGATACTGTTCCAAGTCGGTATCAACCAGTCGAGGTCGGTGAAGTAAGCTCGGTAGTAGCCAAGCCAATAACCCGGCGGCGGAAACTGCAGCGAACTTGCACTCGAAAAAGACATCGGCACAACAATCACCAGGGGTGCCGCAATGAAGACTGTGACCAGGATGCCGGCCCAGCGCATGAACGTGTTCATGAATGATCACCCCCAAAGTTTGTCGAGGCCGAAGCGGCGGTGGTAGATGGCAAGGATCACGAAGGTAATCAACAGCAGGACCATCGCCATGGCTGACCCCATGCCGAAGGCCAGGAATTCGTCGATCTGGTGACCGATGAGACCTGCGATCATCTGCTCTCGCGGGCTGCCAAGAAGAACAGGTGTCACATAGAATCCGAGGCAGATCACGAAAACCAGCACGCAACCATTCGCGATACCTGGGGCGGTCAAGGGCAAGTAGACATGTCGAAAGAGCGACCAGCCCCGGGCCCCGAGACTCTCGGCCGATCGGATCAACGCCGGGTCGATCTTTTTCATGACCGAGAAGATGTTCATGATCATGTATGGCGCGAGAATGTGCACCATCGCGAGCGTTGAAGAGAAGCGTGTGAAGAGGAGCTGCGGTGTGTCATCAATCCCGATCATCTGCAGCAGAGCGATCAATGGACCATTGTTCCCGAGCAGGACCATCCAGGAGTAGGTTCGCACCAGAAAGCTGGTCCAGAAGCTCATCGTCACGAGCAAAAGGATGAGCATTGCTGTGCGCGGCTTGGAGTGCGCCATGAGGTAGGCGAGGGGATAACCGACTGCCAGACAGCACACTGTCACGAAAGCCGCGGTCAGGAAGGTGTTGAGGAACACGCGCTGGTAGAGCGCGCCTGTCAGCACTCTTTGGTAGTTTACAAGCGAGACACGAGGATCCGTCACACTCATGATCGCGACGTCGACGAGCGGGACGACGAAAAAGACCAGCATGTAGATGCCGAGCGGCGCCAATAGAAGCCATGGCCAGACATTGGTCCTTTCCGTCAGTCTTGAGAGGCTTGAGCCCATTGCCTTCCCTTCCCATGGCATGCGGGGTCGACGCGGCATAGCGCGTTAGCGATGCCGCTTGATTGAGATGGATTGGTCGAGCGAACCTTAGCTCGCGGCCCACTCCTCGAACCGTTCTGCAAGCTCTGCTGGATCGATCCCGAAGTTCGCCATGTCCTGCTCGAAGGTAAGCTTGTAATTCTCTGGTGAAGTCGGCATGCGTTTGGCATCCTCAGGGCTGACGAACTCCTTCGAAGCCGGGTTCAGCGGACCGTATTCGGCGGACTTGGAGAAGCCGGCAAGCGGCTTAGCGCTGGTGGCGAATTCGACAAACTTCCTGGCACTGTCGAGGTTTGGGGTGTTCTTGGCTATGACCCAGTATGCCCGTTCGATTTCGCCTTGATTCCATGTCATGGCGACCGGCGCGCCTGTCTTTTCAGCCTCGAAATAGCGGCCGTGCCAGATACCGATCATGTCGATCTCCCCGTCACGCAAGATCTGGGTTGATTGGGCTCCGGCTGTCCACCACACCCGCACATGCGGCTTGATCTTGTCCAACGACTTGAAGGCGCGTTCCACGTCGAGCGGATAAAGATCCTTTACAGCCACGCCGTCAGCCAGCAGAGCGAGCGGAATGACACGTGAGGCGTAACGTTGGAGCGAGCGGCCGCCTGGGAACTTCTCGACATCCCAGAAATCAGCCCAGGTTTTCGGCGTCTCCTTGTATTTGTCGGTCCGCCACGCAAGCACGGTTGCGAAAGCATGGGAAGCAGCGCCGTTTTCAAAAAGGCCGCCCTCATAGGGGGGCTCCAGTTCTTCGATGATCCCCGCCTGATTGGCGCGAATCAGTTCTCCGGCGCCAAGCGTGGTGACGTCGAACTCGTAGGTACCCGTTTTGACCTGCTGTGCAAGCTTGGCGAACGACACAGGCGACACGGTCTTGACCTGGATGCCCGTCTCTTTCGTGAACGGCTCGATCAGATGGGTCTTGGCTGCAGTCTCCCAGGGTCCACCCCAGGTGTTCACATACAGAACCTTGTCCTGTGCGCGGACGATATAGGGGGCGGCAAGCGAGGCTGTGATCGCCGCTCCCGCGGTCTGCAAGAATCGCCGACGGTTTGGCGTCAACAACGTTTTCATGTTCAATTCTCCCTCTTTTATGATTTTCTGAAGGTGGCTTCGTAGAGCCTGAGCCAGTTGCCATGGGTGATTTGCCCGACCTCCGCTTCGGAGAACCCGACGGCACGTAGTCCATCCGGAATGACGCGGATGTCCTCGACCTTTTTGAACCATTCCGGCGGTGCGGCCTTCAGCGGCTTGCCGGCAGTACTGGCGCCGTAATCCTCGCCACGGGTCCAGCGGCCCTTGCGCATCCACGCATAGTCAGGCGCAGTGAAATTGTGGCTTTTGTCGGTGCCGATAGCCACTGAGTCGATGCCAGCAAGATCGACAGTGCGAGCAACCATCGTGCACCATGCTTCTATGGAGGCGCAGTATTCGTCGCCGGTGATGTTCCGATAAGCAGCACAGCCAATGACGCCTCCCGTATCTCTTAGCGCACGAATGACATCATCGGACTTGTTGCGCTTGTGCATGAAGAGCGACTGCGCATTGGCGTGTGTTACGGCGATTGGTTTCTCAGACATTTTGATCGCGTCCAAAGTGGTTCTATCGCCGACATGGCTACAATCTACGAGGATCCCAGTGGCGTTCATCTCACGGACCACTTCCCTGCCGAAGCGCGCCAGGCCGGAGTCCTCCGCTTCATAGCAGGACCCGCCGAGCTCGTTCTGGTTGTTGTAAGTCAGTTGCACGACCCGCACGCCGAGCTCCGCAAACATCTCGACGAAGCGGATGCGCCCTTCGAAGAGGTTGGCGTTCTGGAAACCCATGATGATCGCGAGCTTGCCTGCGTCCGATATGCGGGTGATATCGCGAGCGGTAAGAGCGATTTCAGCGATGTCGGCATTGTCTCGAACGAGGTCTCGCCAACGAGCTATTGAATCCATGGATTCGACCGCACCTTCCCAGAAGCCGCAGGTGTTGACGACGCCGCCCACATTCCCCGCGAGAAGAGCTTCGAAAGCGGCACGATCGAAGTGGCCGCATTGCAAACCGTCGATGATCATGATCCGGCTCCTTCCTTGATCCGTTCAGAAAGGTTTGAAGCCAAGAATGAGACATCTGTCTCGTCATCATTGTCTTTGCGGCCGATAACCGTCCCGTCTTCGTTGACAATCATCGGTCCGGCATGTCGTCGTGACACGACACTGTCCGTAGCAAGGGCCCGCTTCGCCAAGTGATAGATGCGCCACCAGAGGTCAGCTTCGATCTCGACGCCTCCGGCGAGGAGAGCCCATAGCATCGGGTCGTCTGCTCGAACGTCACCTTTAACAGGAGCAGGCTTCGCTCTTAGCAGGTTCCCCAGGACGGTAACGGCAAGACCGGATCTCCCGCCCAAATCGGCCGCTATCGCCAGTTCGTCAGCGTCTGCGACATTGCCTACCGTTAGCTCCGCGGATCCATGGCGGGCGACGAGCTCTCCAAGAAGATCGATGGCAGTCGGCAGCACAAACCACGCGTGTTCGCCGTTCGCATCCAGCCCAATCGTACTGCCGTTCTCGGCCGCTACGCTGATCCGCGCCGGGTCGGCTGACTTGAAGTCGCCAAAGCGCCTTTCGAGCAATTCGAATCCGCCAAGGCCACGCTTTTGCGAATACATCGGAAAGTCGCAGACCGCGAGGAAGAACCCCTTGGGGAGACTGGAAAGCGAGAAGATGCGCTCGGACATCAGGCGCATCTCGCGAGGCATCACCCTCATCGTGGTGCTGGACAAGATATTCATAGAACTGGCTCCGCAGGATAGTACCAAATGCCGGTGTAACCGGCACGCAGATCGTCAGGCGTCGGGGCCCCGTGATAGAGGACACCGCGCAGGTTGCGGCTCAAAAAATCCCGGCACTTGTCGATGCCGTGGATGCCGACATTCATCAGCCTGACAAGGTCGATCGGAACGAATGCTTCGGAGTTAATATTGGCGCGGGGAGTATGGTATTCCTGGCCCCTCAGGCTCTGAACACGAGAGACCATATGGCGGTGCTGCGGGCGCTTTAAGAGAAAGCGAGCAATGGAAAGTTTGCCGTCTTCGGCATTGAGATCAGCAAGGAGGGATTGGATACTGCCACATACATCCAGGCCGAGGTCTAGGGCGTCTGGCACTTCTTCACGGGCCCCGCGTCGGGGCTCCTCTGCCGTCTCAGACTTGTACCACACGTATCTGTAGGCATCCGGGCCCGACATATCCACGTCAAGGGCCCACCGATAATCTTGTCGTACCAGCGTTATCAGATCTGCAACACTCTCTGCGGGAGAGACGACGAATTCATCGGGTGCCTCGACCCCCTTCAAAAGGGCATCGGCCTCATCCGGTACGAGTTCCAGATATAGCGACAAGAGCGTTTCATAGGCTTCCGGCGCCACTTTGCCGTCGAGTTCGTCTGCCAGTACGTCCAACGGGCGAACCGTTTCACGCCCCAGAACAGCACCGGTGGCTCGGAACCGGTGTAGCTGCGCCAAGATCGTATCAAGATCGTCCGCGACCCGGGCGCTGGATGCGAAGGTTTCGTAGACCATCCTGTCCTGACGGCGAAAGACGATCGCGCGCTGAAGAAGGTCTGAAAGCTGTTCGATGCGGTGATCGGATTTGTTTAAGGCAAGCCCCCGCGCAAGCGCGATGGCGTGCTCTCGAGCCGAAAGAAGCCGGTCTATCAATCGCGGGTGCTTGTGCACGAAGAAGATGAGCCCCAGGGCCGAGCCGTTGCCCACCCCAATGTAACGGCGGAGTTCTGGAGCTAGCTTGACGGCTTGCGAAGATGCCTTGGCGGCGAGATGTTCAACCAGGTCGCAGGAAAACTCGCGCATGAGATAGGCGGTCAGTAACTGGGCTTCGAGAACCCCGCCGAGGGCATGGTGCGCTCCAAGCGAT
This sequence comes from Neorhizobium sp. R1-B, assembly GCF_004368875.1. NCBI lineage: Bacteria > Pseudomonadati > Pseudomonadota > Alphaproteobacteria > Hyphomicrobiales > Rhizobiaceae > Neorhizobium > Neorhizobium sp. R1-B. Next base: position 176,908 of record NZ_SOEM01000009.1, on the reverse strand, counting down.
GGAAAGGAGCGCGTGCCGAAGGTTCCGTTTCCATCAAGCCCGGTATTGCGCATCAGGTAGCACACGCGGGCGATGTCCTCTCCGTGAGGCTGACGGCCCTCTGCCAGCGCTGCCATGGTTTGATCGAATACACGCATCGATCGGTTCGATCGACACCATATTAGAGCGTTGGACGTCGCTCTGCCTGTATAGAGCTTCGGGATCTCCCGTCGCGCGCTTTCTATTTCTTCTTCCGTAGCGGGGCCTTCGATCAGCGCGCCCATCATGTCCCATGCTTGGCCGATGATGCGACCTGTTCGAGCGGTGCGGCTTGGCGGACGCGAAAAGCCAATGAAGGAGAATTCCTGGTATGGCGCCTTGATTGAATAGACGACGGTTCCTTCTGCGTTGCCGTCCACGTCGAACCGAACAATGCGAATGTCCCATCTTTCGCGGATCATCTTGTTCATGAAAGCGCGCGTGCCGCTTAGCCGGCTGGGCTGAATGGCTGCAAGCCGCGATGTCTTCATCACCTCGTGGCCTGGCCTCGGCAGCGGCTTTGCCGCCTGTTTGGATGTTGCGGTCATGCCCTCAACGCGCTCCCTGCTGCATCTTGGTTATGGCGCGAGCCGCTTCGAGAAGCGGTTCGCGGAAGAGTTCGAGAACGAAGCGCGTTTCCGGCATCACCAGCGAGACCGTGGAAAGGCACTTGTTGTGGATGTCGAAGATCGGCGCAGCGATCGCGACCACTCCGCTGTGGGTGTAGCCGCTCGACACCGCGTACCCCTTCTCGCGGGCCTCATCGAGAAGCGCGTCCGCCGCAAGTGGTTCGCCGTTCTGCTTCAAGCGTTCAAGCGTTGCCGGATCAGCGAACGCAGTAAGTATCCGCCCGGACGCTGACCCTTCCAGCGACATGGTGGTGCCGATCTTTTGCTCAGCCCTTAAAACGCTGTGCGATTCCACGCGCGAAACGATGCACGGAACGCCACGGTCAAGAACGGCGACTGACGCCGTTTCCTGGACACGGGCGACCAGCGTCTCAAGGATCGGTTGTACGCGAGTGCCCAGATCAGCTTGCTCCAATGCTGCGGCTGCAAGTCGGCATGCATGCATGGAAAGGCGGTAACGCATTTCGTGGTCCTGCTCGACCAGACCTGCCTCGACCAGTGTCAAAAGACGCTGATAGGCGGTTGGGCGGGACAGTTCCATAGCGGTGGCAATTTCGGGCAACCGCATGCCGCGACTGCTTTGGGCGAGCACATCAAGCACGGCCATCGTCTTGAGGGCCGTGGAGAGAGGACGGACGCCCGAATTTTCTTCTTGTATTCTATGTGAATATTCTGTATCCATAAGGAATATACTGCGTCGCTAATTGATCTATGTCAAGCGCGGCCGGCGAGGCCGCGTGCGTACTTCTTCTGTTTTCTAGCTAATGCTTTGTTTGTGATAGAGAGTTTCGCCGGGGCGGAGGCCGTCCTTGATGAGGGCTTCCGCACTAAGGTGGCTAAATCAACCCGCAGGCCGAGCTGGAAACGCCGCTCTTCCATAGCCCGAAAAGTCCAAAATCGTTCGATGACGAAAGTAATCAGCACCGCGCCGGCTGCCGTTCCCATGTCTCGAAATCAGAAATGGCATCGTCTTCTAAGGGAGCTGGATAAGGTACGGGTTGGCCAGCCTTTTAAGGTAGCGGTGGGGGTGATCGGTGATCACCACCAGCGCCTTGTCATTCGTTTTGCGAGCGTGACAGCTGCGGAAGGTTCACAGGCGGCCAAATTCGGGATGATTATCTATTCAAACGGAGGACCATGATTACCTCGTCAGCTTCCATGTTGTGACCACGAAAACCATCCGGAATGCGACCAACCTCTAGGAAACCATGGCGCTGATAAAAGCGGACCGCGGCTGAATTCTCTGCGTTCACCGAAAGCTCAAGCTGCAAAACCGCGTGGTCTTTTGCGTGCTGGATGATGTGGCCCAGAAGCTGTGTGGCCATCCCGCTCCCACGTTGACCCTTCTGCACATAGACGCCAATAATTGTCGCCCGATGCGAGAACCGGCTCGGGCGTTGGAACTTGACCCCCATCATGCCGACGGGCCGTCCATCAACAAACGCGACGAAAACCGGATGGTCCAGATGGTGGCGCCATTCGTCGTCAGAAAGCTGAGCCCAATCGTCATACACGCTCGCGAACGAAAGCGGTTCCTCTAAAAGCGCCTCCAACCGTAGTCTGCGAAATATATCGACATCATCGGACGATAGCTGCCTGATGACGGCCTGTTGTTTGATCGACACATCGGCCTCCGGCCCGTTATGAGGTTCAGCTCAATTGGAATGAATTGAGCATCGGAGCCAGCCAAAATCAAACGCCTTCTGCGACGCTGACCATCCCCATTCGGGAGAAAGCGGCGTTATGGCTCTGGTCCTGATGTGCTCTGCCAGTTCCGCCCAGATCGGGTTGCTCGTAAAACTTGAGAGATCGCCGCTTGCCTGCGACAGAGACATTTCCGCGTATTCAGGCATCGGTATCGTCGCTTCTCGTAAAAGCTCGATCTCGCGATGCGGATACCCTTGGTAGGGCTTTAAGACCCGGTGACCCCAGAGACCGGGCCGGACGTCGCCGCAAAGTTCCGTCAGGAGAGCCCCGTTTCGCGATTACTCGAGGCCGACGGCGGTCACGTAGCGCATTAGAGGGTAGTAGATGCTCTGGCGGCATGTTCAAGAGCAGGGTTGAGGCTGTGCCTGACCCCCCGCAATCTCCTGAGTGACCGTGACAGCCTGGAGTGATGGATCACCTTGGCAATGCGCGGCGGTTCTTCATTCGGTCCGTGCCTCCCGTTTCTAGTCATCGGCCAAGCAAGCGAATTTAAACGAAGTACCGCAGCCGTTACATTGCAGAAAGTACCTAGGAAAAAGCTCCGCCAGGCAGCCTGCTCACGAGCCGCAAGCAAGGCCGCCATGGGTGGCATCAGGTCCACGGGTGATGAAGCTGTTGGCTGGAGGCTAGCACCATGCTTCAGGTCAAAGCCAGAATCGCCGGGTACCTTTCTGTGTGTCTCCATCTTACAAACGACTGTGACTGACGTGAAAGCTCCAAGCTCACCGTTGCTGTTGATAGTGCTTCGCGGACGACGGCGAGAGCGGTCTCCAGGGTGCCGTCTGATGACCGGATTATCTGTGCGACTATTTTGCGAGCACCAGTTGAAATACCTTTGCGAGTGGAGCAGTCTTCGACGAAGACGGAGGGACCTTGGCGATGGACCAGAAGAAACCTAATCCCATTGATGTTTATGTCGGAAGCCGGATCCGGCTGCGCCGGACGATGCTTAAGATGAGCCAGGAAACGCTTGGCGAAAACCTTGGAATAACATTCCAGCAAGTTCAGAAATACGAGAAAGGAACCAACCGGGTTGGCGCCAGTCGCCTGCAGCACATTTCCACCATATTGAACGTGCCGGTCGCCTTCTTTTTCGAGGATGGTCCCGCCAGCCATGCAGCCGGCGACAACAGGTCGCAAGTGAGGGAGGACGACGCCGTGACAAGGTTCGTTGGAAGCCGTGAGGGGATCGAGTTCAATCTCGCATTCCAGCGCGTCGGGAACCCCAAGCTGCGCCAGAACATCCTTCAACTCGTCAAATCGTTAAGCCGCGGCCCGGATGCAACCGATACCAAATCGGATGATCCGAGAGCCGCTGGCTGACGGACGTCGTCATGCTACGGTTGGTGACCTTTGGGAGCCTGTGGATTGCCGATGACGAACAGGGGCGGCTACCCCTTCCGGAAAAGGCATTGCTTGCTCTCGTCTATATGATGGTCGAAGGCGAGGAGAAACTGCCACGCGAGCACCTGGCGCGATTACTTTGGAGCGGAGACCCGGAGGCAGCCAAAACCAACTTCCGCAAGATGATCGAAAGGGTGCGCAAGTGTGCAGCCAGCGGCTGGCGGTTGCCGATGGAATCTTCCACTTTGAACGTCAAGCTGACAGGCCTGCCGGTGGATGCCGATTTCATGCTCTTTTCGGCTGACCCTGCCGGTTACGACCAGCTTCGCACCGCTTCGAAACTTCTGACCCTGCGGTTCCTCGATGGAGTCGATCTGCCTTCTGCACTGAAGTCATGGGCGGAGACGCAACGAGAGCGCCATTGGAGCGGGCTTCGGGACCTTTTGCTTGCCGCCGCCTCCGCTCAGGATCGGCAGGACCTGCCGCTGATCAAAGAGGTCGCAAAGCAGCTGCTTGAGCGGCATCCGGACGATATGGCGGTCCAGGAAGTCCTGGTGGAGACACATCGTCGCCAGGGCGGTACCACGCCTCGGTTGCCCGCTTTGCCAGGACGACCGGAATTGGCTGCCTTGACCGACGCCGCGATCCCGCCGGTCCAGGTCATGTCCGAACTCCCCCGGCTGGTTCTCCTTGCTCCGACCGGTATCGATGACCGTGCCTCCTATCCCGCACACGCTCTCCTGGAAGACATCACCATCAGCCTGTGCTCGCTGCGAACGGTGGCCGTGGTCGCTCCTTACACAGCCGAGCGAATCCGCAGCCACCCTGATAAGCTTGCGCAACTGGAAACCCATGCGATTTCTTATGTCATCGATACTCGCCTTGGGCCGGACGGGCTTTTTGTGCAGATGATCTTTCTGCCCTCCGACAGCCTCCTATGGGCGGAGCGGTTTCATCTTGATCCAAACCTGCTGGTTTCGCATCGAAAGCAGGTGGCGCAGATGGTTGTGGAGGCGATCAACCACCATCTCCGGCGCAGCGAGGCCATACTTGCCGATTACCGCGCCCAGCCGGAGGTGTATCGTTCGTATCTGGCAAGCTCACAACATCTTAACAAGTTCACGCTTCCTGATGTCCGCCGTGCCCGGAACGCGTTCAGGGAGACACTCAAGATGCGCAACGACTTCGCCCCGGCTCTTGCCGGCCTGTCGCGCACCTATTCCTGGGAATGGGTTTTGACGGCGAGGGGAGATGGTGAATTGCTCCGCCAGGCCGAGCAGGTAGCGCAGCGGGCAGTCACCCTGGAGCCGGAACTGGCATCGGCGCATCGGGAACTCGCCTTGTCGAAGCTCTATATCGGCGACGTAGATCACAGCCTCGAAGCCTTCGACCGGGCCGAACAGCTGAGCCCGCACCTGGCGGATGCCGTATGCGGATATGCCGACGCTCTGGTCCACGCTTCCAAACCGTCTGAAGGCCTGGCCAAGATCGAAAAGGCCATGGCGCTCAATCCCATTTGCCCGGACGACTATTTCTGGATCGCCGCAGGGGCCAGCTATTTCCTTGGCCGGTTTGATGCAGCGATCGGCTACATCGAGCGCATGGAGGATCCGTCTTCGGCGCGCCGGCTCCTCGCTGCCAGCCATGCAATGGCTGGCGATATGGCCAAGGCGCGGATCCATCGGCGCAAGGCCCAGGAGCTCAATCCACACTTTGATGTCGACAAGTGGCTGTCCGTACTTCCGGTGCGCGAACAGTGGCAAAAGGACGTATACCGCGAGGGCCTGTTGAAGGCCGGGTTCTAATCGCTGATCCAAAAAGGGGGAATTGATGGCTAGAATTGTTGTGATCGGGTTGCCAGGTGACGAGCAGCTCTACCTTGCCGACCTTGACGCGGGGACTGTCCAGTCTATGGCGGCGCCGGTGTCCGGGCCGCTGGCTGCCGCAAATGATCTCAGAAGGGCAGGGGGAACGATCGTCAAAGGCGTCAATCTGGTTGTCGCGGTTTCCTCCTCGGAACAGGTGGCTTCCGGTGTATTCGACGGCTGACAAAACGTCGATCTGAGGCATGGACCGTATTTGCTCGCCTGCAGAGACCTTCGAGCGGGTATTTCCGTTTCTGGAGCGGTTCGGTATCACTCGCATCGGCCGTCAAACTGGACTGGACTGCATCGGAATTCCGGTTTGGTGCGCCTATACCCCCAACGCGAAATCCATCGTGGTCGCGCAAGGCAAGGGCTTGACCGACGCCGACGCGAGAACCTCGGCTGCCATGGAAGCTCTCGAGCGGGCCGTGGCATGCGAACCCGTGTTGGGAGCCAAACTGACATCGGTCTTAAGGCTCGATCGGGAAGGCGAGGAGGCGGACCTGCTTTCCTCGCTCGTCGCGAGCGGCAAGCATGGTCCGAGCCCGGATGACGAGCTTTTTTTCGTGGAGGGGCGAGATCTCCTTTCGGGGCGGCGGGTCCACGTCCCGATGGAGGCTGTTTGCCTCGATCGGACATTGGCAGACTGGCGGTACTGGCAATCTTCCGACGGTTTGGCCTCAGGGAATAACCATGACGAGACGGTCTTCTATGGCCTTCTCGAGCGGATCGAACGGGACGCCCATGTTTTGTGGCAGGTGCTTTCCGAACCAAGACAGCATGCACGATGTGTCGCACCCGAAGCCTTCTCCGATCAGCGGGTCAGGAAGCTCGTTGCGATGATCGAGGATAAGGACATCTCCCTGCAGCTGTTCGACATCACCAGCGACCTTAAAATTCCTTGTATAGCCGCCTTCCTTGCGAACAAAAGCGCACTGCGATCAACCTCTGCCCGTTATGTAGACGTGACCTTCGGCTGCGGTGCTCATCCACGGCCCGAGCAAGCAGCAATTCGCGCAATCACCGAGGCCGCCCAGTCCCGGGTCACGCATATCAGTGGTGCCCGCGACGACATCTTTCCCGAAAGTTACCGGCGGCCCCTTTCAGATCGTCTGCGAAGGCTGTTTGACGCACGACCAGGGCGTGACCCACCCTGTGGCGGCCCCGCCGGATTGGACCAAATCCTCGGATGTCTGTCGCAGGCGGGCATTCGACGTGCAATATCGGTCCCGCTTGGCCATCCGGACCTGCCCTTTGCCGTTTCAAAGATCCTGGTCCCGGACCTGGAAAATCCGGAGGGAGCACGACGGCAGAAATTGGGGCCAAGAGCAATTTCTGCGACATTGATCCCATGAAGATCGTGTTTGCGGGGCCAAGCCTTCCGAATGCCAGTGAAATCGCTGGAACCGAGGTCGAGGTTCGCCCTCCGGCTGTCCAGGGGGATCTGCGCCGTGCGATTGATGAAGGTGCAACCGTCATCGGTTTGATCGATGGTGCATTCGAATATGTCGCTCCCGTTTGGCACAAGGAGATCCTCTACGGCCTGGCAAAGGGGGTAACGATCTACGGTGCTGCAAGCATGGGTGCCTTGCGGGCGGCTGAGTGCCGGGCCTTCGGCATGGTCGGCATCGGAGAGATATTTCAAGGTTATGCGAGCGGAGCCTTGGTCGACGACGCCGACGTGGCGCTGCTCCATGGGCCGAAGGAGATGAACTATCTTGCACTTACCCTGCCTTTGGTGAACGTGACCGCCACACTCGCTCCCTGCCGCCGACGAAACCTCATCTCCTCTGCAGAAGAGCGGTTGGTGGCACAAAGCGCCCATTCGTTGTTTTTCAAGGTCCGGACCTGGGCTGCCATTGTCGAAGGCTGCCCGGATATCGAATTCCATCGCGCCGCGGAACTGTTGGCAATCCTGAGGTCGGAATATATAGACCAGAAACGTCTCGACGCCCTCTCTCTCATCCAAATCCTGCGCCAGACGGTCCGGCAGCGCACGGTTCCTTCCTTCGAATTCAATCGTACATCCCTGTGGCGCGATTGCTGACGTTATCAGCCGCGCGTTGTGTCACGCCGATGTCACGCCAGTCCTTTGCGGTTCGGGTTAGATTGCGCGTCCGACCGAGGGAACGAGGGACGTTTCAATGACGCATGACATCGATCGGAATGCCGAGCTGGAAGCTTTGGCGCGCCTGCTCGTTTACGCGCGCGATACTGCGCGTCTACTGCAGTCGCGGGAGGTGGAAGCAGGACTTTCGGTAACCTTGGAAGCAATCAGCATGGAACTGCACAGCGACGTCGAAGTCGACATCGCAAGGCTTGTGGCTTCACGAACGGCGACCGGCAATCGCTATCAGTAATCGGCTTAGGGGGTAAGCCGGTTGCCGTTCCCGGGACTCCAGGGGCGCGGCATTGGAAGGCTCGACACGCAAGCTATGGAAGCGTGTCGAGCCTCACCGCAGTGGGGTACCGTCTGGACGGAGCTGCGGCGCTGGAGATTTCCGCCAGCGCTGCTGCTTCGTCCAGACGGCGTTCCGAACACCGTTAACGCACGGTTAACTCAGCAAGTTTCATGATCTCCGAGCAGTCGTCCGAGACGAACGATCTCGTCGGCGCACTTCATCAGCGTCACGGAAACCAGTTGAGGTGGCATCAGATCGAAACATGCCAAAAACCCCGGCAGATCCGCCGTGACGTCTCGTGTCACCGGAAGGATCTTGCCCATCTCCGCAAGCCGTTCCCGCTGGTCCTTGATCGTCGATGCGGCCCTATCGACAAGTCTCCTGCCTTCGGACATCGTAATCATATCGATCTGGTTGGCGGCTGCGAACAGCTCCCGAACGAAGTCAGACGTTGCCGGCATGGTTTGGTTCTCCCCCACATACACCAATCTGGAAACGAGACCTCAGATGCGCGTGCGCTCTCGGTAAGCGGCGGCGGCTGACGAACACCGATAGTGTTTTAACTGTGCAGTTTGCATTTGCGCCATGTTGAAGGACTGCGCGCCAGTCGATCGTTCGAGCGAAAATGTCGCTTCACTCGTGTTGCCTCGCCAGATGTAGGTAGTGGGATTGAGACGGTCCCTGGTTCACGGCTGCCACAAATGATGCTCCTGCAACCATCAGGGAGAATGCCAAGGAGACGTATAACTTGATCATCGAAAATTGCTCGTCGGATAAATGCTCTTAACGGACAGTTTTCATACCTTAGTGCATTCATTGGCCGCCGCCGCGTGACATCGGCGTGACAATCGTTTGAGCATGTTTCGCGGATCGGATGGAGCTAAAGAGGGCCGCTTGTTTGTTCGGCAACATCGCCCATCAACGAGGCGCGTGCGACTTGGAGGTCGTGAGAACTCACTCATCCAGGGTCGGCGCGACTCCCTCGGTCTTCGCGGTTTCGGTCGAGTTAACGGCGTGGATAAACACCGGCCGGTGGGGGATCCGTTCGCTACCGGTCTTTCCATTCGCGCGGCGAAAGCATGCGTGGCGCCCATGATCAGGATGAGAAAAGCGAAAGGCCAGCATCTCTCTGGCGGAGTTCCGGGAGGGATCCCCAGTGGGTTCCGCACAACGAGCAATCTTGTCGCGGTCGACGACCGGTAGTCGGAATTCTGCTGGTCGCAGAAGTCTTTGCCGACGAGGCTCAGGACGATGAGAACTCTACGCTGGATAAGTTCGTTCGAAATCTGAACGACTGCATGCAGCCCCAGATGAATGTCAAATAAGCCAAGCTATTGTTATGGCGTCGATCTCAAACAGCGCGTCGTTCCCTTGGACATGCTATTCAGCGTTCCTGCCGTTGTGGTAGCCGCGCTATTACGGAAGCCAGCCTAAGGCCTCTTGGCAATCGGCAAAAGTCTGCAGATCGGCTCGACCCCGAGCACCGAGCGGTTTGCATCGATGAAGGAGATCATCGCTTCAGTGGGCGCTCGAGCTCCGCCGGGGCAAAATATGCAGAGGCCTTGCGCAAAATCTCATTGGCCTGACGAAGTTCGCGGTTCTCCCGCTCCAGTGCCTTCATCTTCTCCGCGACGTCACTCGGCAAACCCGCACGTTTGCCGCTGTCCACTTCAACCTTCCTCACCCACTCGTTTGATGACAGTCACCCCAATTATCTTGACAAAATAAATCATATTTACGATTGGATATGCGTCATAGAATTTCTAGGGGGTTTTCATGCTTTTCAGACGGAACAAGCTAGCGATTACAGTTGCCTTCGTTTTTGCGCAGCCAATGGTCGCAACCGCTGATCCGATCACCATCATCGACCACGAGAACCGCACCGTCACACTGCCAAAGCCGGTCAAGCGGATCGCATCGATCCCGATCCCGATGGCTTCGACCATCATCGCCATGGACGGCGGAACCTCGAAGCTGGTCGGCATGAACCCGACCGCCAAGTCGGCGATCGTCGAGGGCGTGCTCGGCAAGATCTTCCCCGAGGCCAAGGACATTCCTTCCGACATCACCGCGCCGAACTTCATTCCGAACGTCGAGGAACTGGCCGCCACCAATCCCGAGCTCGTCATCCAGTGGGCCGATCGCGGCCCGGACCTGGTCGACCCGATCGTCAATGCCGGCCTGACCGCCCTTTTGATCTCCTACGGCACGGAGGAGAAGACCAAGCAGTACCAGGCCATGGTGGCGACCGCGATGGGCAAGCCCGAACGGGCGGAGATGATCAATGGCTGGCGTGACCAGGTGGCCGCCGAAATGGCGGCGAAGTCGAAGGAGATTCCGGCGGAGCAGAAGCCGAAAGTCCTCTATCTCGGCCGCGCCCTCGAAAGTCTGACGGCATCTGGCGACAAGGGGAACTACAACGCCTTCTACATCAATCTGGTCGGCGCCACTTCGGCCTCCGCCAATCTCGAGGGCCAGGGCACGACGATCAGCCCGGAGCAGATCGCCGAGTGGAACCCGGATGTCATTCTCCTCAACAGTTTCGAGGCCAAGCTCGGCCTTGAGCGGATCTATGACGACCCGATCCTGTCGCTGACCAAGGCCGCCCAGGAAAAGCGCGTCTACAAGATGCCGCTTGGCGGCTATCGCTGGGATCCGCCGAACCAGGAAAGCCCAATGACCTGGATGTGGCTCGCCAATCTCCTGCATCCCGACGTCTTCCAGTACGACCTGCGCGGCGAGATGAAAAAGGCCTACAAGACGCTCTACGCCTACGACCTGACCGACGAGGACATCGACGGCATCCTGTGGATCGGCATGCAGGGCGACGCCACCGACTACGCCCAGTTCAAGGCGAAGTAGGATGGCGATGGCGGCGACGGAGAGCGGGCGCCAAAGCCTGATCGGTTTGCGGACCGGTGCGTTCGGGCTTATGGTGCTGGCGCTGATTGCCGCCATGCTGTTTTCGATCGGCGCCGGACGCTTTTCCGTCGACGTGCCGCGGATCGGCGAGATCCTGCTGGCGGCGATCCTCAACCCGGATGCCGCGCCGACCCAGATGGACGAGCGCATCGTGCTGCTCGTGCGCCTGCCGCGCGTGCTTCTGGCGGCGCTGTCAGGCGCGGCGCTCGCCGTCGGTGGCGCGGCCCTGCAGGGCGTGTTCCGCAATCCGCTGGTCTCGCCGCAGGTGCTCGGCATCAGTCAGGGGGCCGCTTTTGGCGGAGCGCTCGCCATCCTGTTTGGCTATTCCGGTGTCGTGCTGCTCGGCATGGCCTTCCTGCTCGGCCTGTCGGCGCTGGTGCTGGTCGGGCTTCTTGCCCGTATCAACGGCCGCACCGAGGTGATCACGGTCATCCTCGCCGGCATGATCGTCGGGGCGCTGTTCGCGGCGTTGGTGTCCGTCGTTCAGTTCGTCGCCGATCCCAATACCTCGCTGCCGGCCATCGTCTACTGGCTGATGGGTTCGTTCTCGACCGCTACCTGGCCGCGCCTGTGGCTCGCCGTGCCGGGCATGGGGCTTGGTCTCATCGCCGTCTGGCTGTTGCGCTATCGGCTCAACCTTTTGGCGCTGGAGGAGCAAGAAGCACGGTCGCTCGGCGTCAATCCGGACCGCGAGCGCTGGTACATCTTCACCGCCATTTCGCTGATGACCGGAACCTCGGTAGCGGTCGCCGGCATCATCGGCTGGATCGGGCTCGTCGTGCCGCATGCCGCGCGTATCCTCGTCGGCGAGGACCACCGCGCGCTGATCCCGGCATCGGCACTGCTGGGCGCGGCCTACTTGACACTGATCGACACCATGGCGCGCACTCTGACGGCGGCGGAGATCCCGCTTGGCGTGCTGACCGCGCTGGTCGGCGCGCCGGTGTTCGGCTACCTGCTGCGCCGCCATTTCAAGGAGACGAACCGGACATGATCGGCCTTGAAGACGCCTCCGTCTCGTTTGGCGCCCGCACGCTGTTTTCCGGCATCAGCTTCACCGTGCCGGTCGGCCGGTCGATGGCGGTGCTCGGCCCCAATGGCCGCGGCAAGACGACGCTTTTGCGCGCCCTGCTCGGCTTCCAGCCGCTGGTGAAGGGTCGCCGCAGCGCTCCGAAAATCGCTGGCTACGTGCCGCAGCACGGCGCCTCGCAGGCCAAGCTTTCCGGCCTCGATGTCGTGATCATGGGCCGGGCGGCGCGGCTTGGCCTGTTCGGCCAGCCCTCGGCCGACGACCGCGCGGCGGCCGAGGAGGCGCTGGTCGAGGTCGGCGCCTGCCATCTGACCGAGCTTCGCTACGACCGCATGTCCGGCGGCCAGCGACAGATGGTGCTGATCGCCCGGGCCATCGCCAGCGGATCGCCGGCGCTGGTCTTCGACGAGCCGACCTCGGCACTCGATCTCGGCAACCAGTCGCGCACGCTGGAACTCCTGAACATGCTGAGACTTCGCCGCAACAAGGCGATCCTGTTCACCACCCACGATCCCAACCATGCGCTGGCGGCGGCCGACGACGTGCTGTTGATGATGCCGGAAGGGCGTGAGATGCACGGCACCGTCGCCGAGATGCTCGAGCCCGACAAACTGTCGGAACTTTACGGCGTGGCGATGCGATGGGTGGACGTCACCGGACCGACGGGCGAGACGCGCCGGGCAATCCTGCCGGCCTTCGCCGGAATAGAGGCCGCATGAGCACGATCTACCTGAAATCAGCGTATGAGGCCCCGTCCGAGGCGGTGAAGGCGGCCGCGGCCGAGGGTCTGGTGACGATCGTCGAGCAGCCGGCGCTGAACGCCGACATGCTTCTGGCCCACAAGGGCCTGATCACCGGCAACCAGCTCGACCAGAACGCCATGGCCCTGATGCGCGAGGCGCTCGCCGCCTTCCTCGACGCCGGCGGACGCTGGTTCTTCAATGGCCACATGGTGCGGCCGCTGGTCGAGGGTATGAGCCAGTACCGGCCGATCGAGGCGCCGAAGCGCGCCGATTTCGACCTTTCCTCCGTCAATGCCCATCCGCTGTTTTCCGGCATCGAGCTTTCCAAGCTCGAGACCAACAAGGGCGTGGCGGGCTTTTACGGCCGGGGTTGCAATCCGCTACCCGAAGGTGCCGTGGCGGTCAACGGTCTGGGACCGGCGCGGGTGCCGGTCGACTGGGTCTGGGCGCGGCCGAAAGGCGGGCGGATCTTTTCCCATGCCGGCAATGACCTCGGCTCGATGGGGCTGGAATGGAACCTGTCGGGCGAACTGACACGGCGCATGATCGACTGGACGCTTGGCGGACCCTGCCTCGACCCATGGCCTTCAGCGCCTGCGTTACCGGCCGCCGAGCTGCCGCTTGCCGCGCCCGAAACCTATGGCGGCATGCGCATGTCGAGCCGGACGGGACGGCGCGTCGTCGCGCTATCCTGCGGCACCTATTACCATATCCGCAGCCTGGAAGGACCGCGCTACACGGAGGTATTCGACGTGATCTGCGCGCCCGAAGAGCTCGCCGACATCCTGCGCCCCGACGATATTCTCTGGGTTCCATGCCGTACGCCGGCGCAGCGCATGATCGCCCAGAAGGACGTGATCGCTCGCCATCTCACGGACGGAGGCACGGTGGTGGCGCTCGGCGAGAGCCGGTCGGATCTCTGGCTGCCGCATGTCGACTTCACCGGTACGCCGACGAACTGGTGGTGGTGGCTCGATCCGGCCGCCAATCTCGGCGTGCGCGTCACCGAGGCCGCTGCCAGCCATCCGCTGATGGCGGGTATCGGCGACAACGAAGCAACCTGGCATCTGCATGGTTGGTTCACGCCGCCGGACGACGCCACCGTTCTCGCTCGCGATGGCGAAGACCGGGCGATCCTTTACGAGGACAAGGTCACGACATCGGGAACAATGATCCTCTCCTCACTCGATCCGATGTTCCATCACGGTTCGCATTTCATGCCGGCGACGACACGCTTCCTCGACCGGCTCGTCCCCAATCTGAGGGCCTATGCCCATGTCTAACGAGATCACCGTCCTCGACAACGGACACCCGATAAGCTTCACCTTTGACAGCATCAACGCCTATCACGGCGGCGGCTTTCCCGGCGGCGTCGCGCATGCGCTGAAGGCCATGCAAGCGGCGTTTCCGCTATTGTCCGACACGCCGCTGGAGCGGCGCGAGGTGCTGATTGTGACCGCTTTTTCCGGTCCCGGCGGCCGCGACGCGCTGGAAATGGTGACCCGGGCGCTGACCGAGGGGCGGCTGACCATCGACAAATCGATCGGCGGCAAGGACATTATTTCAGATCCTCCCGGTCCCTATGTGTTTCGCTTCAGCTATCGCGGGCGGACCGCCGAAGCCGTGATCAAGCCCGGACATGTGAAGGAAGAGTTCGTCACGCTGGGCGCCAAGAGGGACAAGACGCCCGACGAGATCGCCCGCCACGAGGAGCTGAAGGCGGAGATGGCTTATCGCCTGCTGCCTATCCCTGCACACGAGGTGTATGGCGTAAGGACCGTTTGATCCAAATCTGACCGAGAAATCCAACATATCGCGCGTGAATGGCTGCGGTCAGAGTTCTTAGCCGGTCCTGAATGCTGCTCTCATTACCCTTGAGCAGCGGACTTTCAGTCAGAGCCTCGTCAGGCGGTTAGCAAGGAAAGGCGCCCTTCGAGTTAGAAGCCCGCAAGACGATCATGGGTTTAACTGATCATCGTGGCGCAAGCTGAATGCCAAATCGTCGCTCCCGCAAAGGCGCGAGGGATCTTTTCCGGACATTCCGTAACCATGCGGGTGTCGCCCTAACGAACAAAGAGACCGGAATGGCTGACCTCACCAACGTGGCCTACTTCACGGCGAAGCCGGGCCGCTCGCGATGAACTGCTTCGGCTCGTCTCTCCCTCCCGCAAGGAGGAAGGCTGCCTACGCTACGAGACCCACCAGTCCAATGACGTTCCCGACGCGTGGATGATGCTCGAAGACTGGCGGCACGCCTCGGATTTCAAACTGAATAAGAGCGCTACTCGCAAGGGCCTCGTGGGAGGAACGCAGTTCCCAACCTAGCAATGGCTAGGGATGGCGGGGGTTATAGCTACCGGCGATCGACTTTGGCCTTCGTCTTGTTTCAAGGAAGAAAAGCCGCCTCAAACCGCCGCTCCTGTATAGAAGCGGATACGGTTGATGAAATCATCCATATGAAAATAGGTTCGGGGCTCCCCTGATTGGTGTCGGTGAATGAAGACCTCGTAGTTGATGATAGGATGATGGCCTCCGGCCCTGACTTCGCGGACATGTCTCGTTCCGGTCACGACGACATCATAATGATCCTGTCTGAGCGACGTTAAAAATTCTTCATGATCTGCAACCGCCGCGGCCAAATAACCTTGGGACGCAAGGCTCTCCAGGAGTTTGCCCGCGATATCGCGATGAGGAACGTAAAGGAGAATGCGGTGTACGGCATGAAGTAATTTGGTCACGGCAAAAGGACCTACTTATTTGGAAACGGAGAAGAATCGGTTGTTCGTTGAACAATCGCATCCGCAAGCGCAGGCCATGATAGGAGCTTGCTGGCCTTCCTCTGATTCACGATTCCCGTGTGATCTAGGACGTGGAGAGGACGCGGGAGCCTTCTCTGAAACAAGCTGTGGTCCTCCTTTATTTATAGCGTGCAACGACGTGAGCATGGCATCCCCTTGATCGAAATACTGTCTGATCCATGGAACCGGACCGATACCAAAGCGTCGCTTTGAGCCCCAGCGCTCACCCTCTCTCACCATTGTTTCCCACGGCCGAGGTCTGCCATGAAAGACGACAATCCTGGCCTTGCTTGGCTGCCGGACCTTCGGGAAGAGCAAATTGAGTGGGAAATATTTCGTGCAGCTTCTTTTGAAGCTCACGCAGAAGCCGGCTGGCCAGTAGCTTCTCCGTCTCACCGTTTGTGTGAGGTAGGTCTGGTCGTTTTTGAATGACTTGATGCGTTCGGCAGTATGGGCGGCGAAGTCGCTAAATATGGCTTCGGCCGTTGAAGGGCAAAATCCAAAAACCGAAGATTGTGCTCCGCGATCTGGTCTGAGCCACATGGGAAGCAGGCTCCAAAGATCCGGATTCCACTCCCGCTGAATGACGAGGTGCCGGCGTTCTCGGACAATGGCAAGGAAGGGAGCGAGAGAGCGTTGGATGATGACGTCAAGGTCAAGGAACAGCACCGCCTCTGCCGACGGGAAAAGATCTGGCGAAAATACTCCGATTTTTGGCCAACATCCCTTCCTCCAAGCACCCTCTGGAAGAGCAAGTTCAGGTATGGGCCGCACCGCGATGCCCGACGCAAGACCAAACCCGTCGTCGGTCAGGCAGACAAATTCGAATGGCTCCTCCATGTGCCGTAAGACACCGGCATAGAGTGCATTTACGTGCATGGCCGTGAATCCGGCGCCCCATTTCATGCATACGATCGTGATCAAGGTGTGCGACTCCCGTTAAGTGAGGAGTTCGGCTTAGGCGGGAATTGGCGAGGTTGGTGCTGCTATTTGTTGCGATCGGTTTCGGTAGATTTCCAATAATTTCAAATCGGTTCGACCTGGCGGTCATGAATAGCTGCAGCGCTCTCAGGGCGCTCTACCGGACAGGTCGCCCTTTCCTATTATGAGAGGCACCACTGACGACGGCGTCGACAGATCGCAGGAACGCCCTGGCTTTCCGCACGGAGCCGTCTCGTGCGCCTAACCCTGCGATAGCCGCCAGGAACTGTCGAACGAGCGTGAGTTGTTGAAGCGCAACAAATCTTAACGCGATAAAACGTTGCGATCTTCCATGATCACTAGGGTGCGGCCCGAATTGCCGGATGTCTTTTATGGCCAAGGCATCAGAAGAGAGGTCGCTTCATGAATATAAAAGTGTGGTTGAGCAGGTTCTGCTCTCTCTGGCTGCCCGGCAAAGGGGCCATGGTTCTCGCGCTTGGGTTTGCTGTCCTTGGATCAGCTGCATTGGCACGGGACAAAGCGCCTGTCACAGTCGCTTTTGCCAAACAGGGCGATATTGTCGAGCGAATATCGGTCGTGGGGTCCCTCGCGGCTCGCGAGGAGGTTATGGTCCAGCCCCTGGTTGCGGGCCGGGAAATACAGCAGATCCTGGCGGAAGTCGGCCAGACGGTCGAACAGGGTCAACCGCTCGCCGTGTTTGACCGAGCTGATGCAATGCTCGCGCTTGACAAAAATGCGGTAGGGGCCTTGCGCGCCAGAGCCGCCGTGGCTGTCGAGAGCGGCAAGATTGAGGTTGCACTTGTTGCCGAGCGGGAGGCTCGAAAGCAGCTGGACCGGAGCCTGACGCTGCAACCGAAGGGGATTATCGCTGATCAGGTTCTGGATGAACGTCAAAACGCTTACGACCGGGCCCTTGTGGAGACGGCACTTGCGCGACAGTCACTGGCGCTAGCGCGCGCCGAGGAGCAGTTGATCGCGCAGGAACGAAGGGAGATCGAGCTGGCAATCAGCAGGAGCACTGTACGCGCGCCAGAATCGGGTCTCGTTCTGGAGCGGAACGCCCGAGTTGGTATTATGACTTCGGATTCGGGAACCCCGCTGTTTCGCCTTGCCAAGGACGGCAAGATCGAGTTCGTAGCGGAAGTCACGGAAACGAATTTTGTCCGGCTGAGCAAGGGCATGCGCGCGAAAGTAACCGTGCCTGGTCGCGACGAACCGCTTGGTGGCACGCTGCGATTGAATGCGGCTCAAATAGAACAAAAAACGCGAAGCGGCACGGTTCGGATCGAGCTCGATGAAAGCGAAGGCCTTATTCCGGGTGTATTTGCACGCGCTGTCATCGATACTTCGACGAGGACGAATGTTTTCCTGCCGGCGACGGCCGTCAGAAGCACGCGCCTTTCCCACAGTGTCTATGTCGTAAAGGACGATGTCGTCGAAACACGGGCCGTCCAGACTGGCCTGCGGCAGGGCAATTTCGTCGAGATCATCGAGGGTGTCGAGGACGGCGAAATGGTCGTGCTGAAGGCAGGCGGCTTCCTGAGGGATCAGGATCGAGTGACGCCCGTTGTCGTGTCAGAGGAAGACAGCCTGCGGTCGGAGCCTCCCGAGACGGCCGCGTTCGACCGTTCCGAAGGGACGGTGCGTTGATGAACGTGAACCTCTCGGCCTGGGCAATCCGCAATCCGCTGCCATCGGTTCTGCTTTTCGTCACCCTGATGGTGGCGGGACTCTACAGCTTCTCCCGATTGCCGGTTACCTATTTCCCCGCGGTCATAACTCCGCTGGTCAAGGTCACGATCGAGCAATCCGGAGCGAGGCCGAGCGAACTCGAGATTGAAGTGACGCGGCTGGTAGAAAACGCCGTCGCGCCGCTGACCGGCATCAAGCAAATCACCTCAACCATTGGCCAAGGCCGGTCGGTGACCAATGTCGAATTCGAGTTGGGCGTGGTTTCTCCGGACCGGGCGGTTGTGGACGTACGAGATGCCCTGGCAAAAATTCGTTCCGACTTGCCTGCGGCCGTCGACGAGCCTGTTGTCGAGCGGGTCGAAGAAGAAGCGCGATCGGTCGTGACATACGCGGTGTCGAGTGCAAATAGGACGGTCGCCGATCTTTCCTGGTATATAGACGATGTGGTTGCGGGCAACCTGCAGGGCTTGCCAGGTGTCGGGCGGCTCGAGCGTGTCGGCGGGGCTGATCGGGAAATTCGCGTCGAACTCGATCCCGGCCGGCTGCAGGCGCTTTCCCTCTCTGCAAGCGTCCTCAATGAGAGTCTCTCGCAAGGCCAGATTGAGAACTCCGGCGGGAGGAGCTCTCTCGGCGGTCGCGAGCAGGCCCTGACGACGGTTGCGGCGGCAAACACCGTTACAGAACTTGCCGATCACCGCATTGCGCTTTCTCCCCACGCCTCTGTCCGGCTGGGAGACCTCGCAAGGGTCGAGGACGGTATGGCGGAAGCGCGTACATTCGCCACGCTCGGGGGAGGCGACGTCGTGGGTTTTTCGGTTTATCCGTCGCAAGGCGCAAGCGAAATATCAGTT
Source organism: Neorhizobium sp. R1-B (assembly GCF_004368875.1). Taxonomy (NCBI): domain Bacteria; kingdom Pseudomonadati; phylum Pseudomonadota; class Alphaproteobacteria; order Hyphomicrobiales; family Rhizobiaceae; genus Neorhizobium; species Neorhizobium sp. R1-B. Next base: position 157,965 of record NZ_SOEM01000009.1, on the reverse strand, counting down.
GCGGACCTGGTCTCGAAAGCGCTGGTGGAGATGGGCGCTCGCGACAGCGACGTGCGCTTCAGCCTCGTCGACGACAACTTCACCTATACGGCAGGCAATTTTACCTCGACCATGAGCACATTGGTGGAGGGTGCCGCGCTTGCTGTTATCGTCGTTTTTCTGTTCCTGCGCGATTGGCGGGCGACGATTGTCGCCGCGGTAGCGCTTCCGCTCTCCATCATTCCCACTTTCTTTGTTATCGATCTTCTCGGCTTTTCCCTCAACATCCTGAGCCTTCTGGCGATCACGCTGGTCACCGGCATACTCGTTGACGACGCGATCGTTGAAATAGAAAATGTCGTGCGCCATCGCGGCATGGGCAAGTCCGCCTATCGTGCGTCCCTCGACGCGTCCGACGAAATCGGGCTTGCCGTCATTGCCATTTCCGCCACCATCATCGCCGTGTTTGCACCGGTGGGTTTCATGAAAGGCGAGGTGGGTCTGTATTTCCGCCAATTCGGCCTGACGGTAGCGATCGCCGTGTTCTTCTCGCTGCTGGTTGCGCGGCTGATTACCCCTGTCCTGGCAGCGTATGTCATGACCGGAACACCTCCGGTGGAGCATAAGAAGAGGACTTTCATTCTGGCATACCAGGACTTGCTGCGGGTGAGCCTGCACTTGCGGTGGGTGACTGTTGGTCTGGCTGTAGGCTCCTTCGCCCTCGCAATGCTCACCTTTTCGTCGCTGCCGACCGGTTTCCTGCCGGAGGAGGATACCGGACGCCTCACCCTCTCGGCCGAACTGCCGCCCGGTTCCACCCTTGATGAGACACGCGCGGTATCGGACGAAATTGCTAACCGCGTCAGTAAGTTTCCCGGAGTAGAAGGAGTCTTTGCCCGTGCCGGTGCAAGCATCACGGGGTTGGAGGATGTTCGCTTTGCGGTCATTCTCATCGATCTTGTCCACAAGACCAAGCGGGATCACTCCTCGTTTGCGCTGGAAGCCGAGATCGAAGAAAGGCTGGCCTCCATCCCCGATGTGAAGCTGAGGTTTCTCAACGAGCGTGGTGGCCGTGATCTGTCCTTTGCGCTGCTGGGAACCGATGCGGCCTTGGCGACCGCCGATGCCATCGTGGCGGAACTGGCAGCCGATCCGGCGTTTGTCGCTCCAGCCATCGATAATGGCGTCATGCGTCCGGAGCTCAGGATCCAGGTCCAAACGGACAAGGCCACCACGCTCGGCGTTTCGCCGGCTGCGATTGCCCAGACCATCCGCTTGTCCACCGTCGGCGATGTCGACAGCCAGTTGCCAAGCTTCACCGATGGCGAGCGGCAAATCCCCATTCGCGTGGTTCTTGACCGTAACGGCCGTGACGATCTCTCGACGCTCGAAATGCTAACCATCGCCGCCGTCGATGGCACTCGTATCCCGCTGTCGTCCGTGGCCGACATCAGCTTCGACGAGACGATCTCAGCCATCGAGCGGCTCGATCGTGAGCGTCGGATCGAGATCGGCGTGGATATGGCGGATGGGCTGACATCCGGACAGGGGATGGAGCGCCTGCTCCAACTCCCAAGTGTGAAAAACCTGCCGGAAGGCGTCCGCCTTCAGGCAACGGGAGACTCCGACACGGAAAGCACTGTTTTCGAGAGCTTTGCGGTGGCGATGGGATCGGGCATCATGCTCGTTCTTGTCGTGCTGATACTTTTGTTCGGCAGCGTTCTGGCGCCATGGACGATCCTGGCGTCTCTTCCTCTGTCGATTGGCGGTGTCGTCGCGGGGCTGTGGTTGAGCGGCAGCGCCATATCGCTGCCGGTTGTCATCGGAATGCTGATGCTGATGGGTATCGTCACGAAGAACGCCATCATGCTCCTCGATTTCGCCATCGAGCGGGAGGCGCACGGCCTTTCGCGGGTCGATGCGATCATCGAGGCCTGTGCCGAGCGCGTTCGCCCCATCGTCATGACGACCCTCGCCATGGCCGGCGGCATGATCCCTTCGGCTCTTGGCGTGGGTGATGGAGGCGAATTTCGGGCGCCAATGGCTATTGCAGTTATCGGCGGGCTGTTGGTCTCAACACTCCTCTCGCTGATCGTAATCCCCTCGCTTCATCTCATCGTTTCCGATTTCGGTGATCGGATCGCCAGGATCTTCAAGCCATACCTCCAGTCGGCTGAGACTGAGCGTATCCGATCACCGCTATAGCGCCACTGCTGGCGAAGTGGCGCGGTCGCGGAAGGCCGAGGATCTGCTATTCGGCCTTCCGCTCCTGTAGTCCGGCGAAAAACCTCTGGCCTGAGATCCACAACCACCCATATGCTAAGAGGCATCGCTTCGTCCCGGCTGCAACAAATCTTAACAAGTCAAAATATCTGGTCTTAAAGCGGCATGCAGAATTAGCGGATTGGAGCAAGAGACCATGCAGTCAAATTTGGAAAATGCGCGGATTTTGATTGTGGAGGATGATCGCGAAATCGCGAACCTCCTCGCGCTTACCATGCAGGATAACGGTATGACACCCACCGTTGCCGAAGACGGCGGCGCGATGAAGGCGCTTCTGCGCAACAATCCTTATGATCTCATCATTCTTGACGTCATGCTGCCGGGCGAGGACGGGTTGAGCATTTGCAGGAAGGTTCGCGCCGAAAAGACAATTCCAATCATCTTGTTAACCGCACTCGGCGAGGAGGTTGACAGGATCGTAGGATTGGAGGTCGGAGCTGACGATTACGTTACGAAGCCATTCAGCCCCCGAGAGGTTGTTGCGCGGGTTCGAAGCCTATTGAGGAGAGCTTCGTATGGCTTCATCAAGAACTCTGGCCATCAAAAACTCCGGTTCGATGGTTGGCAGCTGGATCCAATGCGCCGCCAACTTCATGATCCAAGTCATGCGCGCGTGGCGTTGACCACGACAGAGCTGGATCTTTTGTTGGCGTTTTGCCGAAATCCCGGCCGTGTCATCACCCGCGAGGAGCTTCTGTCACTGACGCATTCCGGTCTGGCGGGTCCAATCGAGCGCAGTATCGATGTCCATATCAGCCGTCTTCGACAGAAAATCGAAGCCAACCCCAGGGAGCCGGCACTGCTTCAGACCGTAAGGCTTGGGGGATATATGTTCACCGCCAAGGTCGAGCAAGTCTAACTCGTGCTCATGCTTTGGATTTCCAAGTTCTGATAACGCGACGCTTGTGTGGGTGTGTGTATGTGCACGAGCGAGGTCCTACCCCCTTCGCCACAAGTCACAGACCATCACTGCGCAGGCAATATGAGTCTGACGACAAAACCGTTTGGCCGGCGGTCGAGGAATTCCAGCGCTCCCCCGTGGGCTTGAACGATTTCCGCGACGATCGACAGCCCTAGCCCAAATCCGGAATTCGCATCGTTCCGTGCGCTATCAATCTTAAAGAAGGGTTCCAGAACGCGCTGCCGTAATGTTTCGGGAATACCCGGGCCATCGTCTATGACGTCAATGGCTATCGTTTCGCTACCGGCATATAGATCGACAACGACCTGGCTCGCGAACTTGGTGGCGTTATCGCAGAGATTGGTGACAGCGCGGGTGATGGCGAGCGGCCTGCAGTTGACTATCAGCCTGTTCGGCCCCCTATAGGAGATGTCGAAGCCTGTATCGGCGAATTCGCTGCAGATTGTCTGCACAGTGCTGGCAATGTCTATCCGCTCGACATGCTCCTTGCGGTAGCTGTCACGCAGATAGTCGAGACTTTCACCCAACAACCGGTCGATATGATTTATATCTGACAATAGGGCCTCCCGGAGCGGATCTGCCGGCAAACGTTCGGCCTTTAGCCGGAGCCTCGTCAGAGGGGTGCGAAGATCGTGACTGATGCCCCGCAACATGCGAGTCCGCGATTCCACCATGATCGCGATCCGTTTTCGCATGCTGTTCAGAGCCTTGGCGAGGGCCACGAGTTCAGCGCTGCCGCGTTCCTCGAACACTTCTCCGTCATCTGAAATGTCCGCATTCATCGCTGCCACGGATATGCGCCGCAACGGCAGCATAATTGCCCAAACGGCAAAAGCAGAGAAAAGAAGAATGAGGGTAATCAGGGCGACCAGGATATAGGAGCCGCGCCCTACGAAGTCACTTGTCAGGAAAGGGTCGGATGAGACAGGTGTGAACAACATCGTTGTATCGTCCACTCGCATTGCAACGATGCGGTTCCCGTTCAGAAAGGTTCTCCATCCGCCTAATGGTGAAATTGCATTGTCGGGAGGGAAAAGCCATTCGATGACTGGAGCCCAGAAAGTCCATTCCGGGGACCACGTTGTAAACTTTTCACTCAAGGACAAAGGCTGCAGCGTGAAATCCCAACCCGCGCGCCGGGCCGCGTCGAGGATGACCTGCCTCTCACCTGGCGCGGCTACCGCCAAAAGGCCGCTCACGGCCTGGACGTGTTCAGCTATCTCTTCGATATCCAACATCTTGTAATCGTCCCGGACCCAGCGCTCGAGCAAAGGCCCTGCCAGGACGATGATTATCAACAGGGCGAGTATGGCAAGAGCGGTGATCTGCCCTTGGATAGTCCTCAGGCCCGGTGGGACACGCACTCTCATGATCTTCCGTTCTCAAATCAGGCTGTCTCCATGTAACATGAACCAAAAAATGCCTGTCCATATATGATGTTACATTTTGTTGCGGCCGGATTGCTATCCCATAGCCAAAGCGCCTGCTTGAAAACAAGAAGCACCGACACGTTAAGAGCGTCACAGGCTGGCTATGAGTCCTGCCGCAGGTCGGAAGTCGTTCGCGAGCCTGACCGTAACATACCTTAACACAATGACATGTTCGAAGGGTGCCCGATCTGGAAAGAGGAATCCGCATGTCGTCGCGACAGATCCGGCGGCAAAGTAACTCGTTGGAGCCCTCATGTTTTTCACAAAGCCAGACAGCAGGCGTGTTTCCTTATGGGCTCTTGGGGCCACAATGGGCGTTGTCGGAATTGCGCCGGGCGTGCTCGCCGCCGACGCTGCGGCCGAAGAGCAGATACCTGTCCCCCAGGAGGAATTTGATCAAAGGAGGTTCGATCAGAAGCTACCTGAGCGGCAGTGGAGCCTGATTGTCGGCGGTGGCGCTCAATACGAGCCGGAATATGAGGGTAGCGGTGACCTAAAGATCAGCCCCATCCCCTTGGTCCTTTTCACGTATGACGACTGGTTGGAGATTGATCCTTCAGGCGTCGCCGTCACGCCCTTTCGCTACGGCGGCTTCTCGCTCTCGGGAAAGATTGGCTATGAATCAGGCCGGGACGACGGTGATCATGATCGGCTTCGAGGCCTGGGCGACATCGATTTCGCGGCAACAGTCGGCGTCAAAGCGGCATATGAACTAGGTCCCGTTGAATTCTACGCCGAGATGGAGCAAACGATCGAAGGCAGCGAGAGCCTTATCGGTACGTTCGGCATCGGCTATTCCCAGCCTGTGACGGAAAAACTCATTCTCGGCGCCAAGGCCGAGGCGATTGTCGCCAACGATAAACACATGGAAGCCTATTTTGGTGTGAATGCCGCCCAGTCGGCAGCCTCCGGATTGCCCGAATACAAGGCAAAAGCGGGCCTGAAACGCGTCGATGTTTCCGCTTCGGCCACCTATCTTCTCGATGAGCATTGGCTTGTGCGGGGGCAGGCTGAACTCGGGATATTGACCGGAGACGCGGCTGACAGCCCAATCGTGGAGAAGCAATTGCAGCCCTCCGTTTCTCTTTTTGTGGGATACAAATTCTGATGCTTCTTGAGGTCGCGACAAGCTAACGGACGCATCATCATTTATGAAGATCGGGAACCTTGGGAGGAGAAGCCTGTTTGCTTCGCCACATACGCGTGGGCAGCAAGGGCCATCTGGATGATAGATACACCAGAAAAAAACGAGATCGCGATTGATGAGCTGGCTGAGGCGCTCGGAATACAGGCCAGCTATAAGGATCTTCAGGGTGTCGTGCAGGAGGTTCCGCGCACAACGAGGCTTCGGCTCCTACGAGCGATGGGATTTTTAGATCGAAGCTCGTTTGAATCAGTTGGAAAAAGACCACCGCCTCGCCTGGAAGTGCCGGAAGGCGCGAGATGTTATATTCCGAAGCTGCTTCAGGAGAATGGTGTCTGGGGGATTTCTCTCCAGCTTTATGAGCTTCGGTCTTCCCGCAATCACGGAATAGGCGACTTTGAGGATCTGAAGAACTTTTGTCAGATCGCTGCAATGTCCGGCGCAGACTTCATAGGGCTCAACCCGCTCCATGCGCTCTTTTTGTCAGATCCAAGTCGCTGCAGCCCTTATTCACCGTCCAACCGCCTGTTTTTTAACCCTCTCTACATAGCCGTCGACCGCGTTTCGGGGTTTTCCGAGAATATGGTCGACCAAAAAATGATTGCAAAACTGAGATATTCTGAAACCGTGGACTATGTGGGGGTGACCCATGTCAAGCTCGCGACGCTCAAGATCCTTTGGCAACGCTGGAAATCGGGTGATCGGCAAAGCCCCAGCTTCAGCAGCGTCGCTTTTGAACATTTCAAAGCCACTGGCGGCAGTGACCTTTATGGACATTGCCTGTTCGAAGCCATTTCAGGGCAGATGACGGAGCAAGGTCACGGCAGCGGCTGGTTGAACTGGCCTCCATCGTTCCGTGACCCCCGAAGCTCAGTGGTCCAGGATTTTGCTGCGGCAAACGAGGATCAGGTCGATTTTCACGCATGGCTTCAGTGGCTGGCGACCCTGCAGATCGAAGAAGTCGCAGCCGATGCCAGGGCTGCCGGCCTCAGCATCGGTCTCTATTTCGACTTCGCCGTGGGAGAAGTCCCGGACGGATCCTCGACCTGGTCGAGGCCGGACCAGGTTCTTCGAGGAGTGCATATTGGCGCGCCCCCCGATGCTTTTAGCTCCGCTGGGCAAGACTGGGGCCTGGTGCCATTATCGCCTGCGCCGTTGATGGACCGGGCTACATCCCCCTACAAGAAACTGATTGGCGCCTCGATGGCATATGCAGGAGCACTGCGGCTCGACCATGCTATGGGCCTGTGGCAGCTCTTTCTTATCCCCGAGGGAGAAAGGCCAGCTGTCGGGGCCTATTTGCGCTACCCGTTTCCGCAGATGATCCAAAGCCTCGCGGAAATCTCCCAAGCCCTAAAAACGATCATCGTCGGGGAAGATCTCGGAAATGTACCGGAAGGGTTTCGACCTGCAATCGAGGAAGCGGGTGTATTGGGCTACCGGGTTCTCTATTTCGAGGATTCCGATGATGATTGCTTTGCGCCGAAAGCTCTTCCCCGGTATTCGCTTGCTTGTCTCTCGACCCACGATCTTCCACCGCTGGTCGGCTGGTGGCGCTGTGACGATATCTCCTTAGAGCTAAACCTCGGGCGTATCGATCACGAGGCCGCCGCTCACTTGCGTTCCGAGCGGCAGAAGCGGAAACGGGCGCTGCTTCAAGGATTGGTGCAGACCGGTCTTCTACCGCCCGACATGGCTATCACCGCTGAAGGTGACGCGATCGTCCTAGACGTCGCGATCGGTCTACACCGCTTACTGGCGAGGGTATCAAGCATGTTGGTGACGGTGCGCCTATCCGACTTGCTGGGAGAAAGTCTTCCCACAAACATCCCCGGTACTTCGAGTGAGTATCCCAATTGGCAGCTGAAGCTGAAGATCTTGATAGAGGACTTGCCGGCCAATCCGCTTTACAAATCAATTACGGCGGCGCTGTCTGAAGAGCGACCCAAAAGAGACGGTCATACAATCGGTGTCTCTGGTGGAAGCGCGTTCCTGTAGCCTTATGATTCGGCTTTCTAAAATGAGCCGATTGCCGGCAAGACGGCAGTATCAGGGATATGATTGGCTTCGCGGGACAGGCATTCGGCGGGTGCTTGGCCGTGCGTCAGCCTTGTGTTTGTGCGCTCTTCGCGCAGATTTGAGTTGGTTGGGTTGTTGGCCCGAGCAGGAGGGACCGCACCTGCATTATCCGAGCCGTTAGGCCTCGGCGCCGCTCCTGGCCTTTATCGAGACGTCCCGGAATTCAGCCTGGCACAGAGCGCGGCTTCAGCCGGATTCTGACATGCTTTCTGAACAAGCGACAACACAGGAGTGGTTGAACGTCCGCGTTCATGGCGAACTTACGAGTAGCCGACAGTCCTGTCACGGCCTGGTCGGCGAAAGCATGTCGATTGCATTTTCAATGAAGTCGAACAGGGTACCGGTTCAAGAACTCAGTGCGGCTGCGATCGTCTGCTGAAGCTCTTCCTTGGAAAAGGGCTTGCCAATTAGCGGCTGGTGAGCAAATTCGTCAGGCAATCCACTCAATCCATATCCTGTGCTGAATATGAATGGGATTTGACGGCCGCGGAGGACCTCAGCGATCGAAAAGCTGGGCTCGCCAGCAAGGTTGACATCCAGCACTGCAAGATCCACATCCGCTTTGGCTGCGATCGTTCGCGCATCAGCAAGCCGCGATACGGAAGCGACGACCTCGAAACCGAGGTCCTCCAGCATGCCCTCAATCATGAGAGCCACCAGCCCCTCATCCTCGACGACGAGAACCTTCAGGCCGGCGACTTGTTTCATGTCCTAAGCAACTTTACGGGGACCGAGATGCGGCAGATAATGCCTGCTTGCTCAAAGGCAAGGTCAAACTCACCCCCGAGATCGCGCTCGATGCAGCGCTCCATTAGCCGGGTGCCGAACCCGCGGCGGGTCGGCGGCATGACTGGTGGTCCGTCCTGTTCACGCCACTCGAGGATCAGGGTCGGTTTAGCCACTGCCTCGCCTTCAACACGCCAGACGAGGGAGAGCGCGCCGCCGCCCGACGACAGCGCTCCATATTTGATCGCATTTGTAGCGAGTTCATTGATAGTCATTGTCAGGCTGAGTGCCGTCCGCGAGTCTAAAGCAGCAGGAGGCCCGTCAACCTTGATGCGCCCGGCTGCTTCGCCGGCGAGCGGTACCAGCACTTCCCGGATGAGCGAATCCAGGGGAGCATCCTGCCAATGCCGCCTAGTCAAAAGATCATGGGCGCGAGAGAGAGCCAGCAGTCGGTCTTCGAAGCGATGCAGGAAGTCATCCAGATCGCCAGCGTACCTTGCGGTTTGTCCAGACAATGACTGCACGGTCGCGAGCGTATTCTTCACCCGATGATTGAGCTCATCAATGAGAGCCTTCTGTCTGCTTTCGGCCTGTTTGCGCTCTGTGATGTCGACGAGCATGTTTATGGCTCCGATGAGGTGGCCATCGGCGTCGTGAAGCGGCGTAGGATAGGGTATGAAGGGAACTCTGCTGCCATCCGGCCGCTCGGCGATCGCCTCAGCTCCTCGAATCGGACGGTCTTCCTTTAGCGCGACCGCCATAGGACATTGGTCGTGCGGTAGCGGAGTGCCGTCGGGGTTGAATAGCCGCCAGGTAACACACCACATGTCGCCCGGCTGTGGCGTTCGCCCGGACATCTCCACGGCTGCCTTGTTATAGAATGTAATCCGCCCCGTCCGGTCGGTCGTGTAAACGGCAGCTGGTAGCGCTTCAAGTAGATCGCGCATGTGCTGTTCGCTTGCGCGGATCTGGTCCTCCATCTGCTTCGCAACGGTTACATCCTGGATCACGCGCACGCCGTAACGGAAGCCGCCGGCCTTATCCCGTACTGACGAGCTATGGATATCGAGATAGACGATGCTCCCGTCTGGTTTTGTAGCGCGTTTGCGCAGCACATAAGTATCGAGTTCTCCGCTGATTTGTCGTGCGTAGAGCGCGGCATCCCTCTCTTGGTCATCAGCATGGGTATAATCGAGGAAGGTCATGTTGAGCAGCTCTTCGCGAGAGCGTCCAAGCATCTGACACAGCGCGTCGTTCACGCGTAGCAGGCGCCCGGCGGAGCCAGCTTCCGCGATTCCGATGTTCGCCGCTTCGTATGTCGCCGCCAGGCGATCCTCACTGTCTCGGCGCGCTTTCTCCGCTTCGTGGAGCTCCGTCACATCAGTCGTGAAGCAGCGTGTGCTGATGAACTTCCCAGCCTCAAACCGACTGTTGGACGTGATCAGCACATGCTTGAGAGAACCGTCCTTGGCGCGCAGGCGCGCGGGATAACGATCCAGCTTCTCCCCGCACGACAATTTCTGGAGGATATCGCCGATCACCGGCGCATCCGCATGAAATTCGGCGATGTGCCGTCCAACATACTCTTCGGCAGTATAACCGAGAAGAGCCAGTTCTGCTTTGTTGGCGCGCTGGATGATGCCGTCACCACCAACGATGTGGAGGCCTATGGCGCTGTTTTCGAAGAAATCTTCAAGGTCCTCGTTCTTCCGAACGACCTCTTCCTCAATGGCCTTATGCGCTGAGATGTCCTGAAAGCAGTTTATTGCTCCTTGGATCCTGCCGTCATGGTCTTTCAGCGGGCGGATGTTCACGAGTGCGACAAGCCGCGATCCGTCCGGTCTTTCAATGACAACCTCCTCGTTGCGGGCCTCCTTGCCAGTACGTACAGCCGTCGCCATCGGACAGACTTCGTGTGCCAACGGCGTGCCGTCCAGTAGGAAAAGAGCTTGGGAACCGCAGAAACGCTCGCGCCTGTCTTCGATTGGCGGCGTTCTTCCCCAGAGTTCTGCAGCTTCCCTGTTATACCGCACAAGCCAGCCGTCGTGATCGCAAAGGTAGACGGCGCCGGGGATCGCGTCGAGCAAGCTCGGGGCCGCCGCAATAAGCGCATCGTATTCATTTGACCTACGGGCGGGGAGTGGGAATTCCTCGATATTCGACATCTACGACCTTAACGCTTTTAATCTTCTCGTCGCGTTCGAAGCAATTGCGGCTTGGAGCGAGAATCCACCTCGTCCACCATCCGCTGATCCCACCGAGCCAACAGCAACATGCCCCAACGCGCAAACTCGCTAATTGTTTCATCGGGTCACAAAGTTTCTCAAGGACACACATTGAGGCAGCGATTGCTTCCGTGGTTAAAGCCGACGTAGGCCGAATATGGCGCTGTTAATGCTGTTCCATCATCCGGATCTTACGCGCGCTGGCAACATGGGCGAGGGAGCACACACGGTCGGTGGCGCAAGCAGGACGATATCTATGAGCCTCCACGATATGTTGATGGGTCTCTGTCTGATTGGTATGAGCAGCATCATCATGAAAGGCTTATGGGAATTACGTGCATGAGGCCGCGGGAGCAGCCCGATCGTGCCCAAGCGGCGGCGCGCCGCCGGCTTGATAACTAAAGCTAATTGCCGCTACGACGGTGCTGACGGAATTAAAGAGCTGGGGCAATGCCTCCGAAGTAGGAAAGTCATGATCGCCGCTTATATTGATGAATTTATCATGTTTTGTGCCGGCTTATGGATGACTTCGGTCGGCTTTGGTTATCTGACCTTATCCAGAAATCCGGCGAACCGGGTGCCGATGGCCCGTCACTTCAAGTGGATGGGGCCATTACTGCTCACCATCGCAATCGTTCTGGCCATCGCCTCATAGGCTCGCCGTCAGAACAGTGTGGGACAACCGACGCATGAACAATATGCTGGCCTGCACTTCTTGCGGATCGGATGATACCGAACCTGTCGTTCATTGGCTCGTACATTCTGCGATGTGCCGCCTGCGGCGAGCACGTTGTTGCTACGTCCTTCATGGCGATCGCGAACTCAGATCATGAGTGCTCGGCTTTTGTCGATCCGGGTCCAGGACGGCGGCCCTTGCCGCAGGCACTCGTCGCCGAGGGGCCACTTCGGCTGATCGAGACGGCAATCAGTGCCGCGGCAAGCGGCGGAACTCTGATCCGCCTAGTCTATAATCCTTTGGACTAAATCGGCCCTGATGCGAGAACTGGAGAGATCGGTTTGTTACAAAGATGGCGATCCTCATGAAGACGTTCTGTGGATCCGGTCGCGGTTGACCGGCCTCGTACGCGAGATTGTTCCCTATCTGGCCCTCCGGGGGGGCCGTAGGTGTTGAAGCTGATACCGGCGCCGCGCCGGTAGGAACATGTTGGGGATCCGACGAGTTTTTCGTCTGAGCAAACGAGATCGGTACAATTCATGCCGCAGACAAGCATTCTGGTCATTGAGGATGAGCCGTTGATCCGCATGGCTGTGGCAGACGACTTGCGCGATGCAGGCTTCCACACCTTGGAAGCAGCCAACGCCGAAGATGCTCTCGAAATTCTTGCTGCTGAGGCCTCGATAGCTGCGATCTTTACCGATATTGATCTGCGTGGGAAGGTTGACGGTTTGAAGCTCGCTTGGACGGTCCAAGATCGATGGCCGGCTGTCAAAATCATCATCACCTCCGGCAAGCGAAGAATAGAGCGGACCGAGGCGCCCGACAGTTCGCTGTTTTTCCCGAAACCCTACACTCATCAAGCTGTCATTGAAGCGATCAGGCGCGTGATTTCGTGAAGGGCTGCATCGACCATCGACAAAATAGCTAGCCGTCCCTTTCAATGCCATGATATGGACTCTTGCGTGCTGTCAGCGCGGATGTCCAATGACAAATCCTGAAGAACCAAACCCGCCACCACCTCCAACCGTTTCCGATCTTCCGCATCTGGCAGAAGCGCTCGATGACAATCGCTTCCGGCAATTTCTTGACCATGTCCCCTTCGCCGTCGCGGTCTCCGAACTGGGGGACGATGAAACCCTTGTCTACGGCAATATCGAATTCGAACGTCTGACTGGTGTTTCGGCAGAACAACTGCAAGGGAAATCCTGGTCTATCCTCCCTCCGGCCCCTGCTTTGGCGGGTGGACCTGAACTCGCTGCGGCATTGCTCGAAAACGAAGAATATCTCGGGGCTTTCAGTCTGCCGGCGGGCGCGGAGAAGCGGGTCGTTGATGCCTGGTCAAATACCATTGTTGGAGATGCCGGGCAGCCTCTCTTTCGATTGCTGGCGATGTCAGAGCGCGAACGTCCGGACGAGGCGTCAGTTTTGACGGAAGCGCTTGCTGAAAAGGACGTTCTGCTGAAAGAGCTTCAGCATCGGGTCAAAAACAACCTGCAGATGATCACCGCGTTGATCCGGATGGAGGCACGTAACGCGCAACGCCTCGAAGAGACAGATCGCTTCAACAAACTGGCGGGCAGGATCGAAGCCCTGTCTATCCTCTATCGCTCGCTTTATGCCGGCAGCGAAACCGAAACTGTCGATCTTGGGACTTATGTCAGCCAGATCGCTTCATCCGTGATGGCGGCACATGCGATCGAAGGCATCCGCCTGGATATGAAAGTCGACACTTGGCCAGTTTCGGTCAATGTCGCCATGCCCGTGGGTCTTGTGGTCAATGAGCTTATGACCAATGCCCTGAAATATGCCTTCGCCGGTCGCGACGGTGGTGAGGTCAAGGTCCGTTGCACTGTTGACGACGAAGGATGCAAGGTCATCGTGGCTGACGACGGGGTCGGGCTTTCCAACAAGGCCGATTGGCCTCGACGAGGCAAGCTCAGCGCCATGATCGTCCAGTCAGTCAAACATAACGCCAACGCCGAGATCGATGTGGAGTCCGAGCTAGGTAAGGGCATGGCGGTAACCATCGCCTTCAGGCGGCGGCACGCAGCCCAAGCCTGATTGATCCGCGTGCCATAACGGCCGGCTGAGATCAGTTCTAGGCGGCGCGGGCGCCTCTATGCGACCATTCTCAATGCAAGCCGGAGTTAGCGCTTACGCCAATGGCTTGAGCATTGCTTTCAACTGATCAGAATGCATTATCCCAAAAAGAACCCATTGACCAAGTCTCCGGCCGCTGCTGCCGCAACACACGGAAGCGATCTAGCGATTCCAGCATTCTGCACATCGCCTATCAATTTCCTTCAATTTCTTGGCATCTGTTCTGGGGACGGGCCAGTACCGTAAACGACTGAGATCAGCTGGTCACAAGGTGCCCAGGAATGATCCCACGTCCTTCGCTATTTAGCGCGCGTGAGTTTTTCGCGGGTGAGAACGATTTCAAAGTTTCCGTCGGGCAGAAGCTCTACGAGGTATCCGTCCACCGTATAATAAATCACCGTTAAAGGCGCCTCATCGACAGCATCTGGATCGGGCTTACGCGTGGCTTTGATAATTGTCACCACGGAACCCCTCTCGTTAAAGCAGCTAATAACTTGCTCTCGGGGGTTGATCATAGCGCCCGTCCCCTTGTCCACCGGTAACAAGCTTAGAGGGTAGCAGAACTGGGGGCAAGGGCAGCGTTGAGAAACGGACCTGAGTCCGTCCCAGGCATCTCACAGGCTTGCTATCATCCCCTTTATCTTGAGGGAGGACGGCTTCTTTTTCACAGATCGGGCCTTGAGCCGCGCGAACAACATTATGGTTAACGGCATATATAAGGCCGCACCTACAAGTTGGATATACGGTCGGACCCAACCAGCACCCGCAAAAGCCGAACCAACCCCGCGCCGATGGATAGCCGTCCCATACTCGGCTCCAAATCAGTCAGTCCCTCCCAAGGCAAGTTCTTGGTTTGCCTGCACACCGAAGATCGGTTGCTTCGGCCCAGTCTCGTTGAACTTATCGAGATACATGACCATCCCACGATCTAAGACGTGCCGCACTATGGCAAGGTCGTGCGCGACGACAAGCATCGCTGGATCACGCTCGCACCTCAGCTCACGAGCAGATTGACGACCTGTGCCTGAACCAAGAGGTCGAGCGCTGAGACCGGCTCGTCGCCGACGAAGAGCGCCCGGTTGTGTTAGGGCACCATCGCCGAGGCCGGACGGCCCGGCGCGAGACCTGCGTACACAACCGGCAGCCCTCGGCCGCACCGGACAGGTCAGCATGCCGGATAGCAGGGCGCGACCTCCGCGGCCAGGCTTCTGGCCACCGCTACGAGGTCCTTACTGCGAGGCTTGGTGGTCATGACCGACATTTCCGTGTGAGTGAGTCGTTTTCCAGAGGCTTAGCGAATCCACGGCACGGGTCGATGGCTCGAATTGGTTCAGTACCCTGGAGTGCCATGTTCGGCTAGCTGAACCGTTGAATACGGAACTCATACAGGGGCGTTTCCGTCTCACCTGTCGCGATTAGTTCCGCCATGACGTCACCGACGCCTGGCCCCAGCTGAAACCCGTGACCGCAAAAGCCAAAGGCATGGAAGAGCCCGGGTGTCGTGGCCGACGGTCCCATGACAGGAAGACCGTCGGCGACATATCCTTCGCAGCCGGACCATGTGCGGATGACGGAGACATTAGCCAGCGCCGGCAAGATCGGCAGGAGCGCGCGCAATTGCGGCGGCAGGCGAGCTGGATCCGCCTTGGCGTGGCCGCTGTCGAGCGAAACATCTGTCCTTTCCGCGCCACCGCCAAATATAATGTTTCCCCGCTCGACCTGCCGCAGATAGCCCCCGCCATGGTCATGCGCCCAGACACCGACGACCGGCAGAACGCGGTGCGGCAAGGGTTCGGTCACGCCCATTTGCGGGCCTTTTGCGACGATCGGGACGGGTTCGCGGAATTGGGCGGAGATGCTGGCTCCCCAAGCGCCGGCCGTATTGAGTAGGGCTTCGGCCGAATAGGTGCCAGCCGATGTCTCGACCTCGAAACCGAAGGCTGTCCTGCGAATGGCCCGCACATCGACATTTTCGACGATATTGGCGCCGATCCGGCTTGCGGCATCCGCGAATGCAGGTGCAATCAACCGCGGATTGCCGCTACCGTCTTCCGGCGAAAATGATGCGGCGATCGCTTCCGGACCAAGGCCGGGGAACCTTGAATGGAGTTCTGTTGGTGCAAGCTCCTCAAGATCAAGGCCCCAGGGCCTCGCAGCCTCGGTGAAGTTGCGCATTTCCTTGAGCCCGTTTTCGCTGAAAACGAGCCGGACATGCCCAGTCGCGCGAAACTCGACGTCCCGCCCCAGCATTTCAGCTGCCTTTCCCCAAAGTGTCAGCGAACGCCGGGCGAGGGGAAGCTGGGGCAGGTAACGGCCGCTGCGGCGAATATTGCCGAAGGAGGCGACGGTCGCGCCGCTGCCGACCCGGTTTCTCTCGATCACCGTTACCCGCAGGCCGCGCCGGGCGAGAAAATAGGTTGATGCGGCCCCCATCAAGCCGCCTCCCAGAACGATCACATCCATGAAGCCGTTTCCATTGTCTCTTCCATGCCCTTCACCATTTCGGGAGCAGCCAACGGTGTCAAAGTCGAGCTTCTCGGCCTCCCATAAGTCGGGCCTATGGGCAGCGGAAACCAAAACATAAGCTCGACTTATGGGACGTGGCTTTTTCGCTCTTGGACCAGCTTCGCCAATCCGTGTCAGCTTCATGACAAGCAGCAGGAAAGGACCCTGGAAATGGACAATTCGGCCACGCCCGGCAAAGGCGCCTTCGACCAGCAGGACTGGAAAATCGGCGTTGATATCGGCGGCACCTTCATCGATTTCTGTGCTCTTGAAACACGCTCTGGCCGCGTTGCCTCCCTCAAAGTCCTGACGACGCCCGATGATCCGGGTGCTGAACTGATGACGGGACTGTCGCTTCTTGCTGAACGGGAAGGACTTGAGCCTTCTTCCGTCAGCCGTTTCGTTCATGGGACGACGGTCGGCATCAATACGGTGATCCAGCGTCGTGGCGTATCGCTGGCGCTGATGACCAATGCAGGCTTCGAAGATGTGATCGAGCTGGCGCGACTCAGGATGCCCGACGTCTATTCGCTCTTTTGTGCCCGCCCGGACCAGCTGATTGCCCGCGACATGATCTTTGGCATTCCGGCCCGCCTGCGGGCAGATGGCAGCGAAGCGCAGGCGCCGGATCTTTCGGTCGTCGCGACAGCGGTCGCCAGGGCAAAGGCGAATGGTGCGGCTGGCATCATCATTTCCTTCCTGCATTCCTGGCGTAACGATGCGCATGAGGCGGCCGTAAAGCAGGAGATCGCCCGTATCGCGCCTGAGCTCTTCGTATTCACGTCCTGCGAGGTCTGGCCGGTGATCCGTGAATACGAGCGGACGACGACCGCCATCCTAAATGGTTACGTCCATCCGCGTGTTTCCGGTTATCTGACAGCGCTCGAAGAAAAGCTGCTGTCGCGTGGCGTGACGGCGCCGGCACTTCTGACCAAGTCGAACGGCGGCGTCATGAATGCCGACGAAGGCAAGCGTTCCTGCGTTCAGATGCTGCTGTCAGGCACCGCGTCCGGCGTCATCGGTGCCGCCTGGCTTGCCCGGCGCGCCGGTGAAAAGCATATTCTTACCCTCGACATCGGCGGCACTTCGGCGGATTTCGCGCTGATCATCGATGGCGAGCCGCAATTCGGAACCGGTGAGCTGATCGGCGAATTCCCGCTACATATTCCCTCCGTCTCCGTCAGCTCGATTGGCATCGGGGGTGGTTCGATCGCAAGTGTCGATGCGCAGGGCGTTCTGCGTGTCGGCCCGGAATCGGCGGGTTCGACACCCGGCCCAGCCTGTTACGGTCGCGGCGGAGCACAGGCGACCGTCACCGACGCCATGGCCGTTTGCGGCTGGCTCGGCCATAGCCAGATGGCCTACGGGCAACTGCAGATCGATGTTGGCCTTGCTCGCGCGGCCCTAACCCGGCTGGCAGAGAAGATCGGCCGAACGGCAGAAGAGGCAGCCCAGGCCATTCTCGACATCGCCATTTCGGAAATGTTCGTCGAAGTCGAAAAGCTGGCATCGCGTGCCGGCGTCGATCTGCGCGAGTTCACGCTGATGCCGTTTGGCGGCGGTGGTCCTATGCTCGGCGCCTTTCTGGCTCGCGAATTCAAGATGGCCAAGGTCATCGGCCCGCCGCGGCCCGGCGTCGTCTCCGCGCTTGGTGGTCTGGTCGCCGACTTGCGTGGCGATTTCATCCGCACCGTCTTTACCCATCTTTCCGAAGAGGCCGCGCCGCAGCTGCGCGGCGCTCTTGAAGAGCTTGCCCTTGAAGGGCGTAACTGGCTGGCGAAGCAGGGCCATGCCGGGGCCGCGGCGCTGAATATCTCCGCCGACATGCGTTATCTCGGCCAGAGCTTCGAGATCGAAGTGCCGATCCAGGCAGCCTGGATTGCCGAAGGCAGATTGGCTTCGATTAAGGAAGCATTTCACGCCATGCATGCACGGCTCTACGATTTCGATGATCCTGATGGTGCGATCGAGATCGTCAACTTGCGTCTTTCGGCAATCGGCGCGGGCCCAGTTCTGGAATTCCCGGTCGACACTCGTGAAGGCGGCGAAGCGGCCAATGCCGAGCGTGAGATCCCGGTCTTTACCGGCAAGACCATCGAGTGGATAGGCCTCCACCGGCGAGACCGCCTGCGCCCCGGCAGCCATTTTTCCGGGCCGGCCGTCGTTGCCCAGGAGGACACGACTTTCGCCATTCCGGGTGGGACGCATGTCGAAGTCGACAGCCACCTGAATCTGCACCTCACCTTTTCGGAGTAACAGCTCATGTTCGATCCCTTGAACCTTCAGGTGTTCGCCAACCACACCCGTGCTGCTGCCGAAAACATGGCCTATACGCTGCAGCGTACGGCCCATTCAGCCTTCGTCAAGGAGACGGAGGATTTCACTGTCATGCTCGTCAACCGCAAGGGCGAGACTTTTGGCGTACCGATGGGGCTTGGCGCCACATGGTATCCTGGCCTCACCTATACCCGTGCGATCGACATGATCGCCGATTACAAGCCCGGCGACGTCGCCTTCACCAACGATCCCTATTCCTGCTTCGTCGCCACCCATGCGCCGGACACGCATCTCTGGAAGCCGGTCTTCTACGAGGGCGAGATCATCGCCTGGACGGGCGGCCATATCCACAATACCGACATGGGCGGCGCCGTGCCCGCCTCGCTATCGCGGGCACTGACGGAAGTTCATCAGGAAGGTATCCGATTTCCGCCGATGAAACTGGTCAACGAAGGCGTCTTCGACGAGCAGATCCTGAGGATCATGACGACCAATGTCCGCAAGCCCGACCTCAATATCGGCGACATGAAGGCTCTCGTCGGGGCGCTCAACACGGGCGAACGCAAGATCCTCGCTATGGTCGAGAAATTTGGCAAGCAAGTCTTTCTCGAAGGCACCGAGGTCTTGCTAGACCATGCCGAGGCGCAAGCGCGCAATATTCTGCGCTCGATGCCGGACGGTACCTGGGAATTCGTCGATTATGCCGACGAGGATTCCGTCGAGGCCAATCCTTGCCGGCTGAAGTTGACGCTGACGATCCGCGGTGACGAGGCAATCCTCGATTTCACGGGCTCGGATCCGCAGCTCGGCTCCTCTCTCAACGTTCCCTCCGGTGGCGACCCGCGCCATACCATGCTTCTGGTCGGTGTCTATTACATTCTCTACACGCTCAATCCGAAGATCCTGCTCAATACCGGCCTGACGCGGCCATTCACCTGCATCACACCGAAGGGCAGCGTGCTGAACCCAATTGCGCCGGCAGCCGTTGGTATGCGCTCGCTCACCTGCGCGCGTCTTCGCTCCGTCGTCTTCGGCGCCTTCAATCAGGCGGTGCCCGATAGGTTGCCGGCAGCGCCGGCCGGCAACAATTGCATCGTCAACGTGATGACAACGGATGAACGCAATGGCCGAACGGTTATCGCCGCAGTCAATCCCGTGGTCGGCGGCGGTGGAGGCATGCCCTATGGGGACGGCACCAATGGTTCCGGCGCCGATGCGGCTTATCTCAAAAACACGCCGATAGAGATCACTGAAACGGAAGTGCCGATCGAGTTCGTCAAATATGGGCTCGCCAGGGATAGCGGCGGTGCGGGGCGCTGGCGCGGTGGTCTCGCAACCGAAATGGCCTTCCGGGTCTTTTCACCGGATAGCCGCATCACCGCCCGCAACCGCGATCGCAGCTTCTTCCGCCCCTGGGGCACACTGGGTGGCAAAGCGGCGGGCCTTTCCGACATGGTGCTGAACCCCGGCAGCAACGAATTCAAGCGGCTTGGCAATATCGACACCGCCATCCTGCAGCCCGGCGATGTGCTGGAAATCCGGTCTGCCGGTGGCGGTGGACGCGGCAATCCGATCGAACGCGAAGTCTGGCGCGTGGCACAAGATGTCGCTCGCGGTTACGTCTCGGCCGAGGCTGCCGAACGTGACTATGGCGTTGTCATCAAGGATGGCGTGGTGGACGAGGCGGGAACGGAAAAGCTGAGGGCCGCCCGCGCGGTGCCGGATGAGCATTTCCACTATGGCCCCGAGCGCGATGGATATGAGGCACAATGGACTCGAGAAGCCTATGATCTGCTGACCGAAATCCTGCAGGGCCTTCCGATTCACTGGCGCTTCTTCACCAAGACGGAGATCTTTCGCCGGATGAAGGGTCGTGTCGGAGCAGACGGCGTGGCGGCGGCGTTTGCGGATGTCCAGGCACGCTTCAAGGATATGCCGGAACCCGTCGTCGAGCGGAAAGAGGCTGCGGAATGACATCCGGATTGCAATCTGCCCGGCCTGCAGGGCGAATAAGGCGCCTTGCCGAAAAGGGCAGGCCGCAGGTCCGGTTCAGACTGGACGGTGTCGATTGTAAGGCGCTTTCCGGGGACACGGTGCTGACCGCGGTGCTCGTCTCCGCACCTGCCGTGCGGCAATCGGAGTTCGGGCCGGAAAAACGGGCCGGCTTCTGTCTGATGGGAGCCTGCCAGGACTGCTGGCTCTGGCAGGAGGATGGTCGGCGGCTTCGGGCCTGTTCGACCCTGATTGCCGAAGGCATGCAATTGCGAACCGCGCCTCCGGAGATCTGGCCATGACCGACGGGAGCGGAGAAAAGGTGGTTATCGTCGGCGCCGGTCCCGCGGGTATCCGCGCCGCCGAGGTTCTGGTTCAGGCGGGGATAAGACCCGTCGTCATCGATGAGGGGCTCAAGGGCGGCGGCCAGATCTATCGTCGGTCGCCAGAGGGTTTTACGAGATCGCCGAAGCAGCTTTACGGATCGGAAGCCCACAAGGCCGTCGCACTCCACTCCCTGTTCGACCGCATGGTCGCGGTCGGAGCGATCGACTATCACCCCCAAAGCTCCGTGCTTTCGACGGCAGGCAATCTTCTGCAGGCACTGACACCTGCCGGACGCCAGGACTTCACGTATTCCCGCCTGATCCTTGCAACCGGCGCCATGGACCGCCTAGCGCCCGTTCCTGGCTGGCAGTCGCCAGGCGTTTATAGCCTCGGTGCAACGCAGATCGCGCTGAAGGCACAGGGGATCGCGCTTGGTGGCCAGACCGTCCTTGCCGGTTCGGGGCCATTGCTCACGCTGATCGCCACCCAGCTGCTGAAGGCTGGCGCGAATATCGCGGCAGTCCTCGACACATCCTCGTCTCGGAACCAAGTGTCGGGATTGCCTGGCATGCTGGCGAGGCCCACCCTGGTTTTGAGGGGCATCTTGATGCGGTCGAAGCTCGGCCGGCTTTACCATGCCGGTGTGACGCTGGAGCGGATCGAGACCGATGAGCGGGGCCCTGTCGCCATGCACTGGCGCGATGCCCGCGGCAAAAGCCGTGTCGCGTCCTGCGACGTGGTGGGTCTTGGCTGGCATCTGCGTGCCGAAACCCAGCTGGCGGGTCTGGCCGGCTGCTCGTTCGACTATGACGAAAGCTGGTTGCAATGGCTGCCCCGCACCGATCGCATGGGGCGGGCGGGCGAAAGGCTCTATCTTGCTGGCGATGGGCTGAGAATCCTCGGCGCCGATGGTGCGGAGGTCACCGGCCGTCTCGCCGCGATCGCCTGCCTTGCGGATATGGGTTGGCCCTTCCCGGATGCGCGACCGGACTTGCGCCGGCTG
Organism: Neorhizobium sp. R1-B; assembly: GCF_004368875.1. NCBI lineage: Bacteria > Pseudomonadati > Pseudomonadota > Alphaproteobacteria > Hyphomicrobiales > Rhizobiaceae > Neorhizobium > Neorhizobium sp. R1-B. The sequence goes on along the minus strand of NZ_SOEM01000009.1, from coordinate 136,294 downwards.
GAGCGGCTCGAGCGTTTCGCCCGCGCCATGGCCCGCGCCTTTCCCTGGCCGCGTGATATCGTCCGCGCCGTTCCCGACGAGACCGTTGTCTGTCGCTGTGAAGGTGTGACCGCCGGTCAGTTGCGTGAAAGCGTCGTCTATGGCGGTGCCGAAGCCAATCGGGTCAAATCACTTGCGCGTGTCGGTATGGGGCGCTGTCAGGGGCGTTACTGCCAGCTTGCCAGCGTCGAGCTGATTGCCGAAAAGGCCGGTTTAAAGGTCTGCGATGCGGGTCGGTTGCGCGAACAGGCGCCTGTCAGGCCGCTGCCTATCGGTGACTGGGTTCGCGAGGCCTGACCAGCCGGCTCAGGTGGTGGTATTGCCAGCATTCAAAACCGCGGCACAGGCCTCTCGCAGATTGTCACGCATGGCAATATGACTTCCCGTGAGCGGTCGGTCTCGGCTAGTCAGCAACGCGATCGGCACGGAAATCTTCTGCTGAAGCGGGCGCCGGACGAGGCCCGCGAATTGTTCCCAGGGCAGAAGTCCATCGACAATGGCGACACCGAAACCGTCGCGGACGAAGGGCAGGGCGGTGATGGAAATATCGATCTCGATCGCCGGATTGAAGATCTGTTTTTCGGCAGCCGCGGCGCTCACCAGCAATCGGCCGGGAAGCGTGCCGGCGCGGTAGGAGATCAACATCTCGTTCTGAAGATCGGCAAAACCGATTTGTTCCAGTTCGGCAAGCCGGTGATGTTCGGGAATGATGCAGATCAGTTCCGCGTGCCCGAGCGTCTCAACGTCGATGCCGGGCCGGGCGAAATTGTTCATGACAATGCCGAGCGGCGCATCGCCGTCGCGGATCATGTCGACGACATTGACGAGCGGTGCGATCAGCGATCGGACGACGATGTCCGGATGGGAGGCGCGAAACGCGACCAGCGCCTTCGGCACGATCGACATGGCTGGCGGCGCGGAAGCCGCGACCCGGATCAGCCCGGTACGGCCGAAGCGCATGTCCGTCGTGCGGCGGCGAAGGGCGCTGAGCTCGGAAAAGATGCGTTCGCATTCCGGATAAAGCTCCTCGGCTTCCCGCGTCGGAACCAGCTTGCCGCGCACGCGGTTGAAAAGCTTGAAACCCAGTTGATCCTCGGCATGCAGAAGGATCTGGCTGAGCGCCGGCTGCGATATGTTCAGCAATGCGGCGGCGCCGGTCACCGTTCCGGTTCGCATCAGCATGCAAAAGACTTCGAGCTGGCGTGCCTGCATTGAAAATCCTTTGAATGCGTGACTGGGGTTTTAGACATCTTATCGCGCGACGGGACGATTCAGAAGTCGGCGACCTTTCCCCATGACGAGGTTTCGAACCGCTTCGGGTGATAGGGGATCGGATCGACGATCGGGGTGCTGGCGGTAACGATGTCGGCGATGAGGTGACCGGCGCCCGGGCCAATGCCAAAGCCGTGGCCACTGAAACCGGCAGCAAGGATGAAGCCGGGAACGCTTGCCACTTCGCCGATGGCCGGAACGCCGTCTGGTGTGGAATCGATATACCCGGCCCAACTTGCTGTGATGCGCCGCTTGCCGATTGCCGGCAGAAGTTCAACGGCACGGTCATAGGTCAGCTTGATCGTGCCAGCATCAACGGCGGGGTCGAGGATGCGCATATGTTCCATTGGCGTCGGGCGATCGAGCCGCCACCGGGCAAGGCTTTCATGGCCGCTGCGTATGCCTTCGAGCCCGCCTGGAGAAAGGCTGCGCCAACGGCGCATGAACATCGGCAGAAACTGCGTTGCAAAACGCATGTTCTGGGCGGTCACATCGACCCGGCCACGGCCGCTGATGGCAAGCGTATGGCCGCCGTCGCCGCGCCGCGTCACCGAAACACGTGCTGTATGCAGGGCATCCGGCAAATCGCCTTCACCGGGACCGATAGAGAGAATGGAGGAGCGGGTGGACGCCTGGGGAAACCGAATGCCGAGCTGGCGGCAGAAAGAGGACGCCCAAGCGCCGCCCGAAAGGATCGCGACCTTGGTCCTGATCGTACCATGTTCGGTAACGATCGCCGTCAGCCTGCCGCTTTCCATTTCGATGCCGCGCGCGGCGCAGTTCTGCAACACGGTTCCGCCAAGCTTCACGACCGCACGGGCGACGGCGGGAGCGGCACTGGCGGGGTCCGCCGTTCCGTCGGTCGGCGAGAAGACGCCACCCTTCCAGATTCGGCGGGTCGCCTTGCCGCGTTCGCTTGCCTCGGCGCTGTCGAGCATGTGGGTGGTGACGCCAACCGTTCGGGCAAAATCACGCCAGCGCGCCCAGCCTGCCAGCTCCTCCTCGCTGTCGCTGAGATAAAGCAGGCCGCAACGCCGAAAGCCGGTGTCCTCGCCGCTTTCAGCGGCAAAGCTTTCCCAGAGATCGAGGCTTTTCGTCGCCATCGGGAGTTCGCGCGCGTCGCGGTTCTGCTGACGGCACCAGCCCCAGTTGCGGCTCGATTGCTCGGCGCCGACACGTCCCTTCTCGATCAGCGCGACCTTCAGCCGCGTCTGACGAGATAATAGGCCGTGAAGACGCCGACGATGCCGGCTCCGATGACGACCGCGTCAGCGGAGTGCGGCAATTCGCCATCAGTTTTCATGAACGTGAGCGGTGCTGGCATGACGACCAATCTCCTCGGCGCAACTCGATCGATATCGCAACATAGCGCTGCAGTCTGCGCGGTGGTGACCGCACATTTCAGCCGAACAGCACAAGATTCTGCGCGCCGTTTAGGATGCAGCTTATTGTGCCGATGATCTTTTTGCAGAATGAAATAGACAAGAAAAGCCAAGGTGTTAAAATTGATCCTGGAAATCAGCAGCATAAAATGCTGCGATTGCCGGATAGCGCGAAAGGTGTCCAGACGTGAAGCTCGATCGCATCGACATCAAGATCCTCTACGAATTGCAGAAGAATGGCCGTATCACCAATGTCGAGCTGGCCGAGCTGGTCAACCTGTCGCCGAGCCCCTGCCTGATGCGTGTCAAGAAGCTGCAGCAGGAGGGGTATATCGAGGGGTATTCGGCCCAGATCAACATCGGCAAGCTGGGCCAGACCCTCACCGTTTTTACCGAAGTCACCCTCAAGAACCACCGGCAGATTGATTTTGCGCGCTTTCTTGCGGCGGTGGAACGGGTCGATCAGGTGATCGAATGCCACTTGGTTTCGGGCGGTTACGACTACATGCTCAAATTCGTCACCGCGGGAATTGGCGAATATCAGACGATCATGGAACGCCTGACTGACATGGATATCGGCATCGACAAGTATTTCAGCTTCGTGGTTTTGAAGTCGCCGATCGTCAAGGCGCATATGCCGCTGACCAGCCTGTTCCTGGTCTGACATCTCTTGTCTGGCAGAAACGTGAGGCAGCCCGCATTGCCTCAGCCCCGTACGTAGGTCTTGACCAGTTCGGGATCGCGTTCCAGCCGGTCGAGCCAGCCGGAATCGAGTTTCGGAACGGATGAAAACAGCAGTTTCGAATAGGGATGCTGCGGCACTTTCGAAATTGCCGGCGTGATCTCTTCGATCTTGCGGCCGTTATACATCACGACGATCTCGTCGCAGATTGCTTCCACGACCGACAGATCATGGCTGATGAAGATGTAGGACAGCGAAAGCTCCCGCTGCATTTCCTTCAGGAGATCGATCACGGCAGCCGCCACGACCGTATCAAGGGCAGAGGTGATCTCGTCGCAGACGATCAGTTTCGGCTCGGCGGCGAGGGCGCGGGCAAAGTTGACGCGCTGTTTCTGTCCGCCTGAAAGCTCGGCCGGTGTGCGGCTGCGCAGCGCCTTCGGCAGGCGCACCATATCCATGAGCTGGTCGATCCGCGTGTCGCGCGCCTTGCCTTTCATGCCGTGATAAAACTTCAGCGGCCGTCCGAGGATTTCCTCAATCGACTTTGCCGGATTGAGGGATGTATCAGCATGTTGAAAAACGATCTGTAGCTCGCGCAACTGTTCGCGGCTTCTCTGGCGGGCCGAAGGAGCAAGTTTGCGTCCATCGAGCGTCAGCTGACCGGCAGAGGCCGGCAGTATCCCGGCAATCGAGCGGGCAAGTGTAGACTTGCCGCAGCCGGATTCGCCGATGATTCCGAGATTGCGGCCACGCTCGAGCGAAAGGCTTGCTTCCTGCACCGCCTTCACGAGCGGCAGGCCATCGGCCTGAACCGGGCCGTAACCGGCAATCAGGCCATCGACCTGCAGGAGCGGCTTGCGTTCGAGAGCAGCAACAATGCTTCCGGCCCGCGGTTTTGGTTCGAAGGCCGAGAGCAGCTCACGCGTATAGGGGTGCTTGGCATCGGCCAAGATATCGTTGGTGCCGGCGACTTCCTGAACCTCACCACCGCGCAAGACGACGATACGATCGGCGATCTGGGCAACGACGGCGAGGTCGTGGGATACGTAGACGCCGGCGATGCCGCTCTTCTTCATTACTGCCTTGAAGGCACGTAGCACTTCGATCTGGGTCGTGACGTCAAGCGCCGTGGTCGGCTCGTCGAAAATGACGAGTTTCGGATCCGAGATCAGCGCCATCGCGGCAGCAAGACGTTGCAGCTGGCCACCGGAAACTTGATGCGGGTAGCGGCTGCCGATCTCGTCCGGATCTGGCAGTGACAGCGCCCTGAACAGCGAGACCGCCTTCTCGCGCGCCTCTGCCGGCGGCATCAGCTGGTGAATGCGGGTGACCTCGATCACCTGCTCGATGATGCGCTTGGAAGGATTGAAGGCGGCGGCCGCCGATTGCGGCACATAGGAGACTTCGAGACCACGGACATTGGCGCGCTGGCGTTCGCTGAGCGCCACCATGTCCTTGCCGGCAACCGTGACACTGCCGCCCGTTATCTTGCAGCCGGGGCGAGCGTAGCCCATGATCGTCAAGGCGATCGTCGTCTTGCCCGATCCGCTTTCGCCGATCAGGGCGACGATTTCTCCCGGCGCGATGTCGATATCGACACCCTTGATAATGTCGATGCTGCGGCCTGAATCGGTCGTTGCCTCCACCTTGAGATTTCGGATTTCGACGAGATTTTCCATTCACGCGCTCCGATCTCTGATCTTCTTGGGCAGATTATCGATCAGCAGGTTGACGCTGATGGTGAGGCTCGCAATGGCGAGTGATGGAACGATGACCGCGGGTGCGCCAAAAGGCAGGCCTCCGATATTTTCGTGAACCAGCGCGCCCCAGTCCGCATAGGGTGGCTGCACACCGAGCCCGAGGAAGGAGAGACCGGAAAGAAGCAGGACGATGAATACGAAACGGATACCGAAATCAGCCAGAAGCGGGCCGATGATATTCGGCAGGATTTCCGAAAAGACGACATAAGGAATGCCCTCACCCCGGGTGCGGGCGACGGTAATATAGTCCATCGTGTTGACGTTGACGGCGAGCGCCCGGGCAAAACGATAAGCACCGGGAATATAGATCACGCCCAGCATGATGATCAGCACGGGCAACGACGACCCGACCGCGGCAGCGATCACGAGGCCCGACAGCTTGCTCGGAATGGAATTGAGCGCATCGAGGAACCGGCTCAGTATCGTGTCAAACCAGCCGCCGATCACGGCAGCCGCCATGCCGAGTGCCGCACCGGAAAAACAGGCGAGGCAGACGGCGGCAAGCGAGATGCCGACCGTATAGCGGGCGCCCATGATGATGCGGGAAAGCATGTCACGGCCGAGATAGTCGGAGCCGAGCAGGACCTTGCTGCTCATCGGGCCGAAATAGTCCTCATCGACGATCTCGCCCACCGGATAGGGGATGATATGCGGGGCCAGGAAGGCGATGATTGCCCAGAAGAGAATGATGGCAAAACCGATCATTCCGATCCAGCTGAACCGGTATCTGGCACCGCGGGGCATGGTCGTGGATGTGGTCATGATCAGCGCACCCTCGGATTGGCCAGGATTGCAACGATATCGGCAAAGGTGATAAGGGCGAGATAACCGACACAGAAGATGATGGCACACGATTGGATCAGCGGCAGGTCGCGCGTGGAAACACCGTCGACCATCAGCTTGGCAATGCCGGGATAGTTGAAGATCGTCTCAACGATGATGACGCCGCCGACGAGATAGGAGAGCGAGAGCGCGATCGCATTGGCGATCGGGCCGACCGCGTTCGGAAGGGCGTGAACCAGGACAGCGCGCCGGCGCGACGCGCCCTTGAGGATAGCGGCCTCAACATAGGGTGTGTTGATCGTATCGATGACCGCAGCGCGGGTCATGCGGATCATCTGGGCTGAAACGACGAAGGTCAGCGTGATAACCGGCATGGCGTAGATCTTCAACACCTGCCAGAAGGAGGCCACATCGGTTGTGAAAGAGAGGGCCGGCAGCCATTTCAGATAGACGGAAAACAGAAGCACTGCCGAGGTCGCGATCATGAATTCCGGCACCGAGATGACGCCGATCGTCAGAACCGTAACAACGCGGTCGTACACAGAACCGCGGAACATGGCCGCCGTGATGCCGAGCGTCAGGGACAGGGGGACGGCAAACAGCGTGACGATACCGGCAAGGCGCATCGTGTTGACGAAACGCGCGCCGATCAGCTCCGCCACCGGGACATTGTTGACATAGGAGGTTCCGAGATCGCCCTGCAGCAGGCCAAAGAGCCAGCGCGCGAAACGGAAAAAGGCGGGCTCATCCAGGTGCATGGCGGCTCTGAGACCGGCAACGGCTTCAGGCGTCGCAGCCTGGCCGAGCAGGATCGTTGCAGTATCGCCCGGCAGCATGGCCGTAGCGAAAAAGACCGCGAAGGAGACGATCAGCAGAGTAAGGGCGGCGCTGCCGAGCCTGTTGGTGATGAGTCCGAGGATATAGGTGCGCAATGGAGTTTCCCTGCCTGAAAAGTTCAAGAATGCCAGCGCCCTTTCCGGACGAACCGGTCTGGCGTCGTCAGGCGCAGTCTTGGCGGCAAGGGAAACGTCCCCTGCCGCCAGGCATCAGCCTCAGGCGTCGAGCCAGACATATTCGGCGAAGGCATAACCCATCATGCCGCCAAGCGGATTGGCCTCAAGGCCCTTCAGTTTTGCCGATATCGCATCCACGTTCGATATGTAGACCGGGATGACGGTGCCGGCTTCTTCGGAAATCATCACCTGCATCTGGTTGTAGATCTCCTTGCGCTTGTTCTCGTCGAGAAGGCCGCGTGCTTCGACCAGCATCTTATCGAATTTTTCCGACTTGTACTGGCTTTCGTTCCACGGCGCGTTGGACGCGTAGAGGAGCGAGAAAAGGATGTCCGGCGTCGGACGCGGGTTGATGTTGCCAAAGTGAACCGGCGCCTTCAGCCAGTAGTTCGACCAGTAGCCATCGGACGGTACGCGCTGGACGTCGAACTTCATGCCGATCTCGGAACCGGACTGCTGGACGATGGTCGCCATTTCCACAGCCGAGGTCGGGGCCTCCGAAGTGATCATCGGAATTGATTGACCGATGAGGCCTGCCTTCTGGAAATGGAACTTTGCCTTGTCCGGATCGTAGCCCTTAGGCTTCAGGTCGGCATTGTGATAGTGGCTGGCCGGAGAAACCGGCTGGTCGTTTGCGATTTCGGCAAGGCCGCGCAAGACCGACTTCTGGATTTGCTGGCGGTTGATCAGGTATTTCATGCCGGTAACGAAGTCGGCCTTGTCGCCCGGCGCAAGGTCGAGACGGATGTTGAGGTCGGTATAGTTGCCCGACGTGGTCTGCGATAGGGCAAAGCCCGGTTGGCTTTCGACGAGCTTCATCGAGCGCGGCTTGATCGATGCAGCAAGATGGATGTCACCGGAGAGCAGTGCGTTGACGCGGGCATTATCGTCGCTGATGGCAAAGAACTCAAACGAGTCCACATGCGCGCCGCCCTTGAAGTAATTCGGGTTCTTGGTAAAGATCGACTTCACGCCCGGCTGGAAGGTTTCCATCTTGAAGGCACCGGTGCCGATACCCTTTGAAAAGTCTGTCGTGCCGTCCTGGACGATCATGAAATGATGCTGCGACAGGATGGTCGGCAGGTCGGCATTCGGGTTGGCGAGCGTGATCTCGACCGTCAGGGAATCGAGATCCTTGACCTCGGTGATCTGCTTGGCAATTGCGTTAACCTTGGAGCCGACGGCCGGATCGAGATGCCGCTTCAGTGAGAAGACGACGTCCTTGGCCGTCAGTTGCTTGCCGTCGTGGAAGGTGACGCCGGAGCGCAGCTTGACGGTCCAGACCTTGGCATCGCCGCTCTTGACGCTTTCGGCAAGTTCCATCTGCACTGTGCCGGCCTGATCAAGAAAGGTCAGGCGGTTGTAGAGGGCGCAGCAACGGACATAATCGGTCGATAGCGATGCCTTGGCCGGGTCGAGCGTATCGGCAGTGGAAGACGACCAGCCGGCCGCCTTGAGATTGCCGCCGGATTTCGGGGTTGCAGCCACTGCGTTCGAGGCGCGGCCGAGGATGAGGCCGCCCATGGAAGCCGCGACACCGCCTGCCAACATCATCGTCAACAGTTCACGGCGGCTTGCGCCCCGGCGAATGGCATTCTCGATCATAGCGTCGTCCGACGCGGTCCAGTTCGTGATCTTGTCGTTCATGTCATTCCCCTTTTTCGCTGGTTGGCGGGCAACCCATCTTCAGTGGTTTGGCCCGATGGTTTGAAAGTCTCGAATTCATTCAGTTCCCGCGGGCAGTCCTCACAGCTTCGGCCAGGCCGGCCATGGAGGTGAAGTGATAGTCAGGCTTGGTGAACTGCACCGGTTCGATCGTGCCGCCATAGCCCTTCTGCGCGTGTCGGCGCTCGATCCAGCAATTGGTCATGCCGAGTTCGCGGGAAACACCGATGTCGTGATACTGGCTCTGGGCGACATGCAGGATATCGGCCTTGTCACCGCCGTCCTTGGCAACGAAGTCAAACACCTGGTGGAAGAAGGCCGGATTGGGCTTTTCTGTGCCGGTATCATCGGCCGTAAAAGCGGCATAAAACGGATTGCCGAGCGCTGCCGAAAAGTAGTCGAAAGCCCAGCGGCGCGCATTCGTCATCGCGATCAGGCGGTAGTTCTTTGCAAGTTCGGCCATGGCGGCCGCACTGTCCGGGAACGCCTTCCAGGCCTTGGCCGATTCCTTGAGGCGAATGCCATTGGCTTCTTCCCCCGGCAGGCCGAGCTTCGGCGCAATCGCGAGATAGACACGCACCAGATCGTCGGGGAAAAGGTCGGCCTTTTCGGAATAACGGGCGGCGCGATAGAGGGAAAGCGCCTCTTCGCTGTCGATCGTCACACTCGCTTCAGCGGCGATCGCTTGCAGGCACGTCGTGAGACCGCCTTCGAAATCGATCAGCGTGCCGACCACGTCGAAGCTCATGTACTTGAATTCGGGTAGAGATTTCGTCAATTCCATATTCCCCAGTTGATATCGCCATGCGACTCCATGGAGCGCGAGCGAAAGAATATGCTGTTCCGGACCCTGGTTTCTTTTATCAAAAATCCCGTTTTTTTCGGGCTTTAAGGTCTTATTAGAGAGAATACTGACAGTTCGGCGGAACGGTTTTCGCCGAATCGGGTAGGTGGACCGGCACAAAATTTCGAAATCGGGCTGCCGGCGATATTTCGGCCAGCAGCACCGGGGCAGGAAATCAGGCCTTCACCGCCTTGCGGACATCTGAATCTTCCAGCGTCTGGTCCAGCGTCTTCTTTGTTCGCTCTATGATCGCGTCGATATCGGCTTCCGTGCAGCAGAGTGGTGGCGCGTAACCGAGGATACCATTGGCAAAGGCACGGATGATCAGACCATTGTTCCAGGCACGGTCGAAGACCCGGCGGGCTGGTGCGGCTTCGGCCGGAAGCGGCGTCTTGGCGGCCTTGTCGGTCACAAGTTCGACTGCCGCCAACATGCCGCGACCGCGCACCTCGCCGACAAGAGGGTGGTCCTTCAGGCTTTCGAGACCTGCCATTAGCCGCGCTCCGGCCTTGACGCCGTTTTCCAGCAATCCGCCCTCGTAAAGCTTCAAAACTTCCAGACCGACGGCTGCGCTGACCGGATGAGCCGAATAAGTGTAGCCGTGGCCGACCGCCGAAGCGCCGGCGCCATCGGCGATCACCTGGTAGACATGGTCGGCCATGAACACGGCGCCCATCGGCACATAACCCGAGGTCAGGCCCTTGGCCGTCGTCATGAAATCAGGAACAACGTCGTCTTCGGTGCAGGCAAATAGTGGCCCGGTGCGGCCGAATCCGGTGATCACTTCGTCAGCCACGAACAGGATGCCATATTCCGTGCAGAGATTGCGGATGGCCTTCATCCAGCCCTTGGGCGGGACGATGACGCCGCCGGATCCCTGGATAGGCTCCATGTAGAAGGCGGCGATACGATCTGCGCCGACCTCTTCGATTTTAGCCTTCAGTGCAGCAAGCGAAGCATTGATGATCGTCTGCGGATCCTGGCCGACCGGGTTTCGGTAAGGGTAGGGTGACGGAATCTTGTGCTGCCAGTCGAAGGGAATGCCGAAGCCGGCATGGAAATTCGGCAGGGCGGTCAGGCCTGCACCGACGGTCGACGAACCGTGATACCCCTGTTCGACCGAAATGAACTGATCGCGTTGCGGCTGACCTTTTGCAAACCAATAGTAGCGGATGAAACGGACCGTGCTGTCGACGGCATCCGAGCCGCCGAGCGTGAAGTAGACGTGGTCCAGATCGCCCGGCGCCCGTTCTGCAAGTTCTGCCGCAAGCCGGATGGCTGATTGTGAACCCATACCGAAATAGGCGGTCGCATAGGGAAGCTCGCGCATCTGACGCGCCGCAGCTTCGACAATGGAATCGTGGCCGTAACCCGCATTGACGCACCAGAGGCCGGCAAAACCGTCGACCAGCTGGCGCCCCTGCGCGTCGGTGACGGTTGCGCCCTTAGCGGAGGTCAAAACCCGTACGCCTTGCTGTTCATGGCCGCGAAATGACGAGACGGGATGAACCAGATGGGCGCGATCGAGTTCGATAAGCGAATTGCTGAGCATTGATGTTCTCCGGATCAGCCGAAGGCCTGGTTGGCCAGTGCGAAAGTGGTGAAGGTCGAGGTCCTTGGGCGTGCTGCAGCAGGACGCGCCATGGCGACGCCGCCGCCGACATGAGCGAGCGAATGTTCTGAAAGCCAGGAGGCAAGGTCGGCATTGCTGGTGTCGACCCTGAGAAACGCGCCGGTCCTGCTGCTCATGAAATGTGCGACGAGGGCTTTCGCATCCTCGAGAGTGGTGGCAACGATAGGCCCCACGACCTGACCGCGGCCGAAGGTTCGGATGCAGCCAAAGCCCCAGATCCTGCTGTCGCGGCGAATGACGGCAAACTCGCCGATCTCGGCAAGCTTCGTCATCAGTGAGGAACGGTCTGCTCCGAAGGCATCCCGATCCATGGTCCTTATCGCAAGCAGGTCGGCTGCTGTTGCCGCCTCAGTCTCAGCCGGTGCCGAAACTTGGCCCACGGCCCCCTGATGCTGGAATACCTGCCCGGTCTCGCGAAATCCGATTTTCTCGTAGAGCGGCAGGCCGTCCGCCGTGGCGATAAGTCGAAGAGCTCGCTCACCTCCGAGGTTCACCGCCTCGTCCATCAGCCGCCGCCCAAGACCGTGGCCGCGCAGGCTGGCGTCGACGATGACCATATTGATCGTAGCGTAGTCTTTTCCATAGGGGGTCATCAAGGCGGTGCCAACGACCTTGCCGGTATCGTCAACAGCCACGACACCTTGGCTCAGATGCTGCGCAACCCGCCAATCCTCGATCCGATGCGGCCAACCCGCTTGCTGCGACAACTGCACCGCGCCATCCACGTGTTCCACTTCAAAAGCTCTGGTTTCGATCGCACCGGCCTGCATGGAAGATATTCTCCGTTTCCGCTTCAAGTTTCGAGGCGAAGAGGCCGGACGTTTATCCGAAGGCGGTGTCGGCGGCGGTATCTTTCGCCAAAGCATCAGGGCGGGACCGCATCTTATGCCGTGCGATGGCCGGCAAGACAGGAACACCTCCCTCAGACGGCCATAGGAAACGGCGCGATACGCAAACAAATGCCAAACGAGCGCCGTGATACGGAACTTTCTGCTTCGGATTCCGGCAAATCAGTCGGCGATGATGCCGGAGGCGGTCTTATGATCGTGTCATCAACCGAAAGGCTCGAGGGCCCATCACGCAAGGACGAAGCGCATGACGACATTCCGCCCGAAATATATCACCTTCGATTGCCACGGCACGCTTATCAACTTCCAGATGGCCGAAGCTGCCCGCGATCTTTACGGTGACCGTCTCGCAGAGCCGGCCATGCAGAAGTTCATCAAGAATTTTGCCGCCTATCGGCTGGACGAGATCATGGGTGACTGGAAACCCTATGCGGACGTCGTCTACAACTCGCTGGAGCGCAGCTGCAAGGCAAACGGCGTTTCCTTCAAGGACGAGGACGCCAAGATGGTCTATGAGCGTGTACCGACCTGGGGTCCGCATGCCGATGTTCCGGCAGGTCTCGCCAAAGTAGCCAAGGAAATCCCGCTCGTCATCCTGTCGAACGCCATGGACGACCAGATCCCGTCCAACGTCGCCAGGCTCGGCGCACCTTTCCACGCCGTTTATACGGCGCAGCAGGCCAATGCCTACAAGCCGCGCTTCCAGGCCTTCGAATACATGTTCGACATGCTTGGCTGTGGCCCCGAAGATATCCTTCATTGCTCCTCGTCCTTCCGTTACGATCTGATGTCTGCGCACGATCTCGGGATCAAGAACAAGGTCTGGGTCAACCGCGGCCATGAGCCGGCCAACCCTTTCTATGGTTATACAGAAATCGCCGACATTTCCGGCCTGCAAGGCGTGGTCGGCCTCTAACGGAAAGGCGAGAGCCGATGAAATACGTCTCCTATTGGCATGATACGGCGCCTCGTTTTGTAGGCGCCGTGGAGGGCCCGATCGAAGGTCACTACGATGTTGCCGTGGTCGGCGGCGGCTTCACCGGGCTTGGCGCAGCAAGGCAGCTCGCCATGGCCGGCGCCAAGGTCATCGTGCTGGAGGCGGAAACGGTGGGTTACGGCGCCTCCGGCCGCAACGGTGGTCATCTGAACAATGGTCTCGCCCACAGCTACCTCTCGGCCAAGCAGGAGCTTGGCAAGGAGCGGGCGATCGCCCTCTACAAGGCGCTGGACGCTTCCATTGACACGCTGGAAGCGATCATCGCCGAGGAAGGCATCGACTGCAATTTCCGCCGTGCCGGCAAGCTGAAACTTGCCTCCAAGCCCCAGCATTTCGAGGGGCTTGCGAAGAATTTTGCAGCAGTTCATGCGGAAGTCGATCCGGATACGGCCTTGCTGTCGCCCGACGACTTGAAAAGCGAGATCGGCTCGCCTTTCCACGGCGCCATGCTGTCCAAAAAGAGCGCCATGATGCATATGGGGCGTTATGTCGTCGGCCTCGCGGAAGCTGCAAAGCGTCGCGGTGCCCTCATTGTCGAGAAGGCAACCGTCACCGATATTTCGAAGTCGGGCGGCCGCAATGTGCTCAAGACGGCCAACGGAATTGTCACTGCCGACAGCGTACTGATGGCGAGTGGCGCCTATACGACGCCGAATTTCGGCTATTTCCGCCGCCGCATCATGGCCGTTGGCAGTTTCATCATTGCCACTCGGCCGCTGACCGATCAGGAAATCGCCGCGACGATGCCGGGCAACCGGACCTGCGTCAACAGCATGAATATCGGCAACTACTGGCGTCTTTCGCCGGATAACCGGCTGATTTTCGGTGGTCGGGCACGCTTCTCGGCAACGTCGGACCAGCGTTCGGACGCAAGGAGCGGCGCCATCCTGCGTGAAAGCCTGACCCGGATCTTCCCGCAGCTTGCCCGTGTCGAAATCGACTACTGCTGGGGTGGTCTGGTGGATATCACCAAGGACCGTTATCCGCGTGCAGGTTTCCACGACGGCCTATGGTACGCGATGGGATATTCCGGTCATGGTGCCCAGCTGTCCACTCATCTCGGAATGACGATCGCCGATGCGATCCTCGGCCGGCCGGACAGAAATCCGGTCAAGGGGCTGGAATGGCCGGCAGTCCCCGGCCATTTTGGCAAACCATGGTTCCTGCCTTTCGTCGGCATGTATTACAAGATGCTGGACAAGATCCAGTAAGACGTCTCCTTCTAAGCATCGGAAAAAGGGTGGGCTGCAATCGCAGGCCACCCTTTTTGCTGGCTTTGAGATCAGGAAGGCAGGCTCAGTTGAGCCCGCCCATATGGAACGTCTTTACTTCCAGATACTCGTCGATCCCGAGCTGCGAGCCTTCTCGGCCGAGACCGGATTGCTTGACACCACCAAACGGAGCGACCTCGGTCGAGATGAGGCCGGTATTCAGTCCGACCATGCCGAATTCCAGCGCCTCGCCGACCCGCCATGCGCGCTTTAGGTTTTCCGTGTAAAAATAGGCGGCGAGGCCGAACGGCGTACCGTTGGCGATCGCGATCGCTTCTTCCTCGGTTTCGAAGCGGAAGAGGGGGGCGACGGGACCGAATGTCTCTTCGCTTGCAAGCTGCATGTCGGTGGTGGCGCCGGTCAGAACCACCGGAGCCGTGTACTGCCTGCCCGCCGGCAGGTTCGCCTTTGCCGTCACGATCTTGGCGCCCTTGGAAAGTGCGTCCTCGACATGGCGGTTGATCTTGGCGAGCGCCGCACCGTTGATCATCGGGCCGATCGACACGCCTGCCTCCGTGCCAGGGCCGACCTTCATCGCATCGACCTGTGCCGTCAGCTTCTCGGCAAACCGATCGTAAATGCCGGACTGCACCAGGATGCGGTTGGCGCAGACGCAAGTCTGGCCGCCATTGCGGAATTTCGAGATGATCGCGCCTTCAACGGCGAGATCGAGATCCGCATCATCGAAGACGATGAAGGGTGCATTGCCGCCGAGTTCGAGCGAGAGCCGCTTGATGCTGTCGGCAGCCCCGCGCATCAGAAGCGAACCGACGGGAGTCGAGCCGGTGAACGAGATTTTGCGCACCGTCGTGTTGGCCATGATTTCGTTGCCGATCTCCGTCGGCATGCCGGTGACGATATTGATGACACCCGCTGGAATACCCGCCATTTCGGCAAGGACGCCGAGCGCCAGCGCCGAATAGGGCGTGAATTCCGAAGGCTTTACCACAACCGTGCAGCCGGCCGCGAGTGCCGGCGCGATCTTGCGGGTAATCATCGCATTCGGAAAATTCCAGGGCGTGATGATACCACAAACACCGACCGGTTCCTTCAACACGATGATGCGGCGATCTCGCGTCGGAGAGGGGATGGTCGAACCGCCGATGCGCCGCGCCTCTTCGGCGAACCATTTCACGAAGGATGCGCCATAGCGGATCTCGCCGCGCGCCTCGTCTAGTGGCTTGCCCTGCTCGGTGGTCAGGATCAGTGCCAGATCCTCAAGATGCTCGTGCATCAGGGCGTACCAGGTTTCCAGCAGCGTGGCGCGCTCGGCATGGGTCTTTTTCTTCCACGCCGGATAGGCCTTGTTTGCAGCTTCAATCGCTGCACGGGTCTCGTCGCCGCCCATGTCCGGAACGGTGCCGATCACGGCCTGGCTTGCCGGATCGAAAACATCGACTGTCTTACCGGAGCCTGCGGCGACCCAACTGCCGCCGATCAGGCCTTGTTGCCGAAACAGGGAGGGGAGTTTCAAATTCTGCATGAATCCGGTCCTTGGGTTCAGAGTGCAGCGAGCAGTGCTGCGGTAATGGTGTCCGTCTTGTGCTTGCCCGGGACCGTGCCGATACCACTTGCGGTAACCGTCTCGATCGCCTTCATGACGGCCGCCGCTGCGTCCTTTTCGCCGAGATGCTCGAGCATCATGGCGCCGGACCAGACGGTGGCGATCGGGTTGGCGATACCGAGATGGGCAATATCCGGCGCCGAGCCATGTACCGGCTCGAACATCGACGGCGCATTTCGCTCCGGATTGATATTGGCCGAGGCGGCAAAACCCAGGCCGCCCTGGATGGCAGCGCCGAGATCGGTCAGGATATCGCCGAACAGGTTTGAGGCGACCACGACGTCCAGCATCTCGGGCGCCATCACCATCCGCGCCGCCATGGCGTCGATATGGTAGCTCGTCACCTCCACATCCGGATATTCGGCCGAAAGCTGTTTCGTCACATCATCCCAGAAGACCATCGAATATTTCTGGGCGTTTGACTTGGTAACTGAAGCAAGCTTCTTGCGCCGTCCGCGCGCCTGTTCGAAGGCGAAGCGAAGGATGCGCTCGACGCCCTTGCGGGTGAAGATCGAGGTTTCGACAGCGACTTCGTCCGCCGTGCCCTGATGGATGCGGCCGCCGGCGCCGGAATACTCACCCTCGGTGTTTTCGCGGATGCAGAGAATATCGAAGGCTGTCGCCTTCAGCGGGCCCTCGACGCCGGCGAGCAGCCGGTGCGGGCGGATATTGGCATATTGCACGAAACTCTTGCGGATCGGTAGAAGGAGGCCATGCAGCGAGACTGAATCCGGCACTTCCGCCGGCCAGCCGACCGCGCCGAGGAGGATGGCGTCGAAGCCGCGTAGCGTCTCGATGCCATCGGCCGGCATCATCGCGCCGGTTTCCTTGTAGAAGGCGCAGGACCAAGGGAAATCCGCGCCCTCGAGACCAAAGCCGTGAGGACCGGCCGCCTTTTGCAGCACAAGCCATGCAGCGGCAACCATGTCACGGCCGATGCCGTCGCCGGGGATCAGGGCAACCTTGTATGTTGTCATGTTCATAAAAATCCTCAGAGGCTGATAAGGACGCTCTTGCTCTTGCGATTGGCTTGGAAAGCATCCCGGCCGAGATCCTTGCCGATGCCGGACTGCTTGTAGCCGCCGGTCGGCAGGATGTGGTCACGAGAGCGACCGTAGCGGTTGACCCAGATTGTGCCGGCCTGCAGCCGGCGGGTGAGGCGGATGGCGCGCGAAAGATCGTTGGTAAAGAGGCCCGCCGCCAGCCCGTAGCTGGGATGATCGGCCAGGCTCATGGCCTCCTCTTCATCCTCGAAGGTTTGTAGCGTCAGGACAGGTCCAAAAATCTCCTCGACGATGGCAGGCGAGTTCTGGTCGATGCCGGCCACCAACGTCGGCGCGTAGAAGTATCCCGGCATGTCCATGGAGCGTCCACCGGTCAGGCATTCCGCACCCTCAGAGACCGAGGCTGCGATGATGTCGTCGATACGCTGGCGCTGTTTTTCCGAAATGATCGGGGAATACTGGCTTGCCGCATCCCAGGTCGGGCCGGGAAGGATGGCTGCCATCCTCTTGCGGATTGCGTCGATCAGCATCGGGGCGATGCCCTTTTCGACGATCAGGCGCGAGCCGGCGACGCAGGCCTGGCCCGCATTGCTGGTGATGCTCGCCGTCACCGCTGCTGCCGCCTTGTCAATATCGGCATCCGCGAAGACCAACTGCGGGCTCTTGCCGCCGAGCTCCAGCGTCATCGGCTTAATGCCGTTGCGGGCGATGTTTTCCATGATCGCGGAGCCGGCACGGGTGGAGCCGGTAAAGCTCACCTTGGCGATATCGGGATGGCCGGTGATCGCGCTGCCGGTCGTCATGCCGTCGCCGAGCACGATGTTGATCAGACCGGCCGGTATGCCCGCCTGGACTGCAAGCTTCGCCAGCCGAATGGTCGAGAACGGAGTCAATTCAGACGGTTTCAGCACAACCGCATTGCCGGCCGCAAGCGCCGGGCCGAGTTTCCATGCAGCCATGTTGAGGGGAAAATTCCAGGGCGTGATCGCGCCGACGACACCATAGGGCTCGGTCATGATCATGCCGAGATTACCGTCGTCGGTCGGCACGAGATCGCTGCCTTCCTTGTCGGCGAATTCGGCGAAGAAGCGGATCTGTTCGGCCGAGATGCCAATGTCGCCGTCGACCAGATGGCCGACCGGCCGGGTCGAGGAGAGGGCTTCGAGCTTTGCCAGTTCAACGGCGTTCTTCTCGATGAGATCCGCCCAGCGATGCAGCGCCTTCAGGCGTTCACGCGGACGGATTCCGCTCCAGTTGCTGTCCTTCAGGGCCTTTTTTGCTGTCTGCACTGCCTGATCGACAAGATCGGCGCTGGCGACCGGACAATCGGCATAGGCTTTGCCGTCCGAAGGGCGGCGCATGGCAATCACGCCTTCGGCTGCCACCAAGCGATCGCCGATGAAATGTCCCATCGGTAGGGCGATGCTGTCAGGATCGAAACTCAGGCTCATCGGCTTACCTCCGGTCACTTGGCGATAATTCTACAGGATCAACTGCATGGCTTGATCCGGTAGACGAAAGGGCTACGGCGCAATCATCCGTTTTGACACCGCTTCACGGTGTATTCTGCGGCCACGCCGATCCGCCAAAGGGTCGCGTCTCACGGCGTGACGACGATGTAGATCTTGCGGACGGTCTCGATCGTCTTCCAGACGCCGACGAAGCCGGGTTTCATGACAAAGCTGTCGCCCGCCTTGTAGATCACGGGCTTGCCATCCTTCGGCGTGATTTCCACGACGCCGGAAATGATATGGCAATACTCGAAGGTTTCGCCCTTGATCGAATGCGTCAGGCCGGGCGTGGCTTCCCATATGCCGGTTCGGACAAGTTCGCCATGGGACATATCCTGCGCCCATGTCTTGAATTCCGGATTTCCGGAAATCAGCCGCTCCGCCGTCGGCTTGTCCTCGCGCGGTGCGAATGAAGGATAGGTCTCGATGGTCTTGAGAAGCGACATGGCTGTTCCTTTTGTGCAGGGACTTCTGTTTCGGGGTTGTCGGGGGGGTGGAGGCTTCAATAGCCACGCTGGCGATCGACCAGGCCTATGGGGTCGAGTCCGCAACGCAGCAGCTTGATATTGTTGGCAACCGCGAGTGCGGCCGTCTGGGGTTGGGTGACGCTGGCGGTATAGGGCGTGATGATGATCCGCTCATGCTTCCAAAGCGGATGCCCGGCCGGCAGAGGCTGTGGATCGGTGACGTCGATCACCGCACCGGAAAGGTGGCCGCTGTTGAGGGCCGAGATAAGCGCCTCGTGGTCCAGATGCTGCCCGCGGCCAACCTGCACCAAAGCTGCCCCTTGGGGCAGTTGGTGGAAGACTTCAGCATTGAGGAAACCGCGGGTCTCGTCGGTAAGGGGAAGGAGACATATCAGGATGTCTGTCTCCGAAAGCATGGCTTTCAAGCCGGATTCGCCATGGAAACAGCGCACGCCCTCGATCTCGCGAGCCGAACGGCTCCATCCCGAAAGCGGAAAGCCGAAGGGTTGCAGCCGAACGAAGGACGCCTGGGCGAGACTGCCTAGGCCTAAAATGCCGATACGGCGATCGGCGGCCTGCACCGGCGGCAAGGAGTTCCAAAATTCCGACTGCTTCTGGCGGATATAGGTCGGCCAGTTGCGGTGCAACGCAAGCACCGCAAGCGTCACATATTCCTGCATCATACGGATAATGCCGTCCTCGATCATCCGGACGATCTTCAAGTGATCCGGAATCTTTGCTGCCTGAAATTGGTCGACGCCGGCGCCGATTGAAAAAACGACTTCGAGATTGCGATAGCGCGACAGGTCCGTGGGCACGGTCCAGGTGATGATGTAGCGGACCGCATCGGGATTGACGCTGGCTGCATCCATCGAGAATGGCAGATCTGGCAGTTCACGGGCGAGGATGTCGCGAAAGACCTGGCCGCGAGCGGCATCGGAATTGAAGAGAAATGTCATGATTGGCTATGTCTCTCGCTCGTCAGGTTTCGGCCCGGCATCTGTCACCCAGCGCCTCGATCATCGCTTGGCAGGCAGCAAGCTCGCTCGCCGCGATGAATTCATTGGGTTTATGGGCACGCCCGATATCGCCGGGTCCGCATATGATCGCATCGATACCTGCGCGCTGGTAAAGGCCGGCTTCCGTTCCGTAGCTGACCGCGGCAAGCGGCTCGATCCCGGTGAGGTCCCTCAGCAGATCGGCGAGATGAGCGGTCGGTGAAAGCCTCAGCGCCGGATAACTGCTGAGGAGCTGCCAATCGACGCCGAACCCCTTCTGCTCCAATGCTTCGGCTGCTGTCCGGACAGGCGCGAGAAGCGCCTGGGGATCTACTGACGAGATGGCACGTGCCTCCAGCTCCATCGTGCAGAGCTCGGGAATGATGTTAACCGCCTGACCGCCGCTGATCGTGCCGATCGAGAGTGAGGAATAGGGGGGGTCGAATTCGGTCTCGAACAGTCCATGCGACAGCTCAAGGGAAGCTGCGACAGCGGCCTGCTGCACCTCAGTCATGGCGTGGACGGCGTTGAGGCCGAGATCCGGCCGCGAGGAATGACCGGATCGGCCCTTCAGCGTCAGGCGCGCTGCCGCTTTACCCTTGTGGGCAAGAATGGCCCGCATACCGCTCGGCTCGCCAATGATTGCGCCGAGCGGCGGAGCGCAGAGATCGGGCAAGTGGGCGAGGAGGTGTGGAACCCCGCGACATCCGGCTTCCTCGTCATAGGAGAAGGCGAGGTGGATGGGCCGGGACAAAGGGCGTGAAAGCAGCGCAGGCACGGCAGCGAGAGCCGCCGCCAGAAACCCCTTCATGTCGCTTGTACCACGGCCATAGAGCTTGTCGCCTTCCGCGCTTGCCACGAAGGGATCGCTATTCCAGCCCGCCTCGGCTGCCGGTACGACATCCGTATGGCCGGAAAGGATATAGCCGGCCTTGTCGGCCGGGCCGATCGTCGCGAAGAGATTTGCCCTGTCGCCTTCCGGTCCGGGAAGGACATGCGCCGAGATGCCGAGAGACTTCAGATAGGCGACAACCCATTCGACGATGTCGCCATTGGGCATGCCGACGACCGACCGAAAGCCGACCAGCTTCTCTAATATGTCCACGGCGCGCGTCGTCATACTTCCTGCCTCTGAAAATCGTCATTACACATGTGTCCATCCGTTCCTGCGGAACATGCGAACCAATTCTGACGATCAAGGTTAGAGGCATGGAACACCAATGGCTGCCGAAAGTCGGTGTGATGCGGTCAAATCTTGTGTTCGACCTTGCTTTGGCAGTGAAATGTTTCGCGCGATGTCCATTAACATAACCGCGGGACAACGAGCGGCTCGCCCGGGAAGAGGGTATGCCATCCGGCTGGATGAATGATGGATAGCGAATTACTCAGAACCCTTAATGTCGACAATTTCGAGATGCGCTTCGCCGACGTCGCGAATGTCGAACTTTCGCAACTTCACGCATTGTCGATTTCGGTAGGCTGGCCGCATCGCGCCGCGGACTGGCAGCATCTTCTCGACATCGGAAAAGGCTTTGTCGCACTCGACGAGATAGGCCGTGTCGGCGCGTCCGCCATGTGGTTTCCCCATGGTCCAAGTTTCGCGACCTTCGGCATGTTGATTACGTCTCCGAGGCTGCAAGCAAGGGGCGCGGCCAAATGGCTGATGCAGCGCATCATGGCGGATTGTGGCCATGACTGCATCCGCCTCAACTCGACGCGCGAGGCCAGGCGCCTCTATTTCTCGCTGGGCTTCAAACCAAAGCGTACAGTCTATCAGTGTCAGGGGACTGCCGTGACGCCTGCGGCACCACCGCCACTGGAGGAGGGTACTGTGCTGCGACGGTTGGACCCCAGCGATCTGGATACCCTCATTGCCTTGGATGCACCGGCCTTCGGCATCGATCGCCGGGCGCATCTGCTGCGGCTGTTCGGAAGTTCAGTCTGTTATGGCCTTTATAACGGCGACGTGCTACGCGCCTATTCCATGCGTCGCCGCTTCGGAAAGGGATTTGTCGTCGGTCCGGTTATTGCGCGCAACGACGAGGACGCGATCAGGGTCACCCATCCCCATGTCGCGGCGCATATCGATGGCTTCCTACGACTCGACACGCATTTCGAGGCAGGCCCGTTCGCCAGTTTCATCCAGCAGTCTGGGCTTGCCGTTTTCGATACTGTAACGACGATGGTGAAGCAGGAAGGTGCCAGCTACGGGACTGGAGAGGATGGCGATGCCGTCGTCTACGGCATGGTGTCACAGTCTCTCGGCTGACCGGCCAGCGCTGATCCCAGCGACCAGCATCTCATAGACCTCAGGAGCCACGGCCTTGTCGCAATAGAAATAGGGGCTGCGGAGCATCTGTGAAACACAAAACCGATCTGCAAGGATTCTCGTTCGGATTCAGGCGAGCAATAAAACGGTCTAAACGGATTTCCGGACGCCCTTGGCGGTGGAAGAGGTTGGCCGGACGTGATAGCCTGCTCGTGCCGCGCGAGACGGTGCGCGGTTGGATGTCTGATGCTGGAGTGTGGTTGTCGTGCAAACAACGGCGGACTGTGTCAGCCCAGAAGAATAGTGTCGGCAACTAACGACAGTCGTGACAGCAGGCCCCGAGCACTATTCACAAGCGGTTCTTTCGCTACGGCTTGGTTTGCCTCACGATAACTTATCTGGTTCGCAGAAGCAGGCACAAGTTTACGACCGTCGAGCTACCGACTGAAAACGACCTGGAACTGGCGCAGCGGAAGCGCGATAGTAAGGAGAGAAATCCGACCGAAATATCGTGGGCACATGAATTTGATATCTTTTATGAAGTCGGCGGGAACAAAGCTCGTGTTTTTTTCGTATATTACTTTACAGGCCGCCAGCTGATGCGGCTGGGTCCGGCGACTGTGGGAGGGTTCCATGCGAACCGACGGCAGTGACGTTTTCGATCTCTTTTCAAAAGCCTACGCTAGTGAAGCGCGCGAGACGCTGAGCCTACAGGAATACCTGCTTGGCTGCCGCGACAATGCGAGCATGTATGCGACCGCGCCGGAGCGCATGATCGCGGCCATCGGCGAGGCCAAGCTCGTCGATACCAGCACGGACGAGCGCCTGGGGCGTATCTTCGCCAACCGCACGATCAAGCTCTACCCCTCCTTCTCCGACTTCTTCGGCATGGAAGATACGATCGAGCGCATTGTCGGCTATTTCCGTTATGCCGCGCAGGGACTGGAGGAACGCAAGCAGATCCTCTATCTGCTCGGCCCCGTGGGCGGCGGCAAGTCGTCGCTTGCCGAGCGGTTGAAGAAGCTGATGGAAGAGCAGCCGATCTACACGCTCGCCATCGACGGCAAGATCAGCCCCGTCTTCGAATCCCCCTTAGGCCTGTTCAGCCGCGAACGCATGGGCGACCTTCTGGAAGAGAAATACGGCATCGCCAAGCGGCGTCTTACCGGTCTCATTTCGCCCTGGGCTACCAAGCGCCTCGACGAGATCGGCGGCGATATCTCGAAGTTCAGCGTCGTCAAGCTGATGCCGTCGCGCCTGCGCCAGATCGCCATCGCCAAGACCGAGCCGGGCGACGAGAACAACCAGGACGTCTCCGCCCTGGTCGGCAAGGTCGATATCCGCCAGCTCGAAAATTTCAGCCAGGCCGACCCCGATGCCTATTCCTACAGCGGCGGCCTCAACCGCACGACGCAGGGGCTCCTGGAATTCGTCGAAATGTTTAAGGCGCCGATCAAGGTGCTGCACCCGCTGCTGACGGCTACGCAGGAAGGCAGTTATAACGGCACGGAAAATTTCGGCGCCTTCCCCTATCAGGGCATCGTGCTGGCGCATTCCAACGAGTCGGAATGGCTGCAGTTCAAGCACAACAAGAACAACGAGGCCTTCCTCGACCGTATCCTCGTGGTCAAGGTGCCCTATTGCCTGCGTGTCACCGAGGAGCGGCTCATCTATGAGAAGCTTTTGCGCGAGAGCGAGCTATCCGACAGCCCCTGCGCGCCGGAAGTGCTGGAAAACCTCAGCCGTTTCACGGTCGCCACACGCCTGACACCGCACGAGAATTCGCCGACCTATACCAAGATGCGCGTCTATGACGGCGAGAACCTGAAGGACACCGATCCCAAGGCGAAGTCTCTGCAGGAATACCGCGATGCCGGCGGCGTCGATGAGGGCATGAACGGTATCAGCACGCGGTTTGCCTTCAAGGTCCTGTCGGAAACCTTCAACTACGATACCAAGGAGGTGGCGGCCGATCCGGTCCACCTCATGTATATCCTCGAACAGGCCATCCGCCGCGAGCAGTTCCCGAAGGAGGTCGAGGCGAATTATCTCGACTTCATCCGCTCGGAAATCGCCGCCCGTTATGCGGAGTTCATCGGCCATGAGATTCAGAAGGCCTATCTGGAATCCTACAGCGAATACGGTCAGAACCTGTTTGATCGCTACATCGCTTATGCGGATGCCTGGTTGGAGGACCAGGATTTCAAGGACCCGGACACCGGCCAGATCCTCAACCGAGACATTCTCAACAGCGAGCTTTCGCAGATCGAAAAGCCGGCGGGCATTGCCAATCCCAAGGATTTCCGCAACGAGGTGGTCAAATTCACTCTGCGCGCCCGCGCCCGGAACGGCGGGCGAAACCCCGCCTGGACGAGCTACGAGAAGCTGCGCGAGGTCATCGAGAAGCGGATGTTCGGTCAGGTCGAAGACCTCCTGCCGGTCATCAGCTTCGGTTCGAAGAAGGACAGTGCCACCGAAAAGCAGCACGCCGATTTCGTCGAGCGCATGACCGCGCGGGGCTATACCGTGCGGCAGGTCCGGCGGCTCGTTGACTGGTACATGCGTGTCAACAAGGCTGGCTGACAATACCGTTGCGGGGGCGGGTCAATGCCGAACTTCATCGATCGCCGGCTCAACCCCAAAGACCGCAGCCTCGGCAACCGGCAGCGTTTCATCCGGCGTGTGCATGATGAACTCAAGCGATCGATCAGCGACCGTGTGAAATCCGATCGGATTGCCGATGTCGATACGGCGCATGGCGTGCCGGTGCCGAAGCGTGGCGCTGACGAGCCGAGTTTCCGCAACGCCTCGACCAGCGGTGAACGGCAACATGTCCTTCCCGGCAACGAGAGCTTTTCGGCGGGTGACCGGATCGGCAAACCGGAGACTGGCGGGGGGCAGGGTGTCGGCCGCGGGCCGGGCCGCGGCGAGGGGGAGGACGACTTCCTCTTCGTTCTCTCGCGCGATGAAGTGCTCGACCTCTTCTTCGAGGATCTGGAGCTTCCCGACATGGTCAAGCTCAATCTCAAGGAGACCGTGACCTACAAGCCTCATCGCGTCGGTTTCACCACATCGGGCACGCCGAGCAACATCAATGTCGGGCGCACGATGCGCAACAGCTTCGGACGGCGTATCGCGCTGCATCGTCCGAACAGCAAGGAACACCAGGAGCTTGCTGGGGAGATCGCCGCGCTGGAGGGGGAGGAGAACCTTTCCCAGATGCAGCGCCGGCGCCTTGCCGCGCTGCGCGAGGAGATCGAGGCACTTGAAAGGAAGCGCAGGCGCATCGCTTATGTCGATCCTGTCGACGTGCGCTTCAATCGCTTCGAACGCCAGCCGCTTCCCAATGCCAATGCCGTGATGTTCTGCCTGATGGACGTCTCCGCCTCGATGGGCGAGCGGGAAAAGGACCTCGCCAAACGCTTCTTCGTGCTCCTGCATCTCTTCCTGAAACGGCGCTACGAGCGCATCGATATCGTCTTCATCCGCCATACCGACGAGGCGCGGGAGGTGGACGAAGAGACCTTTTTCTTCAGCAAGCAGAGCGGCGGCACGATCGTTTCCACGGCTTTGGAGGAGATGCAGCGCATCATCCTCGATCGCTATCCCTCCAATCTCTGGAACATCTATGCCGCGCAGGCCTCCGACGGCGACAATGCTACCGGAGATTCCGAGCGCTGTGCACAGCTCTTGCGCGACGCCCTTATGAAGCTCTGCCAGTACTATGCCTATGTCGAGATTATCGACGAGCGGGAAAGCGAGATTTTCGGCGCGACGGACAATGGCACGGCCCTCTGGCGAGCCTATCGCGCCGTCGAGAGCAGGATAGCGAATTTCCAAATGACCCGCATCGCGAGGCCCGCCGATATCTATCCGGTTTTCCGAAAACTCTTTGCCCGGCACAAGGCAGCCCAGCCCGGCCGATGAAACGGAGTGATCATGGCACGCGACGCCACCTTGCTGTTTGAAAGTTCCGAATGGAACTTCGCCACGCTGTCGCGCGCTTACGACGCCATCGAAGAGATCGCCGTCGGCGAACTGGGGCTGGATATCTATCCCAACCAGATCGAGGTCATCTCTTCCGAACAGATGCTCGACGCCTATTCCTCCATCGGCATGCCGCTGATGTACCAGCACTGGTCCTTTGGCAAGCGCTTCGCCTTCGAAAGCCACCTCTACCGCAAGGGTATGCGCGGGCTCGCCTATGAACTGGTCATCAATTCCAATCCCTGCATCACCTATCTCATGGAAGAAAACACCATGCCGATGCAGGCGTTGGTGACGGCGCATGCCGCTTTCGGCCACAACCATTTCTTCAAGAACAACGATCTCTTCCGCCAGTGGACGGATGCCGGAGCGATCCTCGGTTACATGGACTTCGCCAAAAAATACATCGCCAAATGCGAGGAGCGGCATGGGCTTGCAGCCGTGGAGGGAATTCTCGATTCGGCCCATGCACTGATGGACCAGGGCGTCTTCCACTACCGCCGCCCGCCGCGGCTTTCCCCGGCCAAGGTGACGGAGCGGGCGCGCGAACGGCTGGAATACGAGGAGCAGGCCTATAGCGACCTCTGGCGCACGTTGCCGGCGACGGCGGGTGCCGCCGATGTCGAGGAGGCGGAACAGGAGGCGATGGAGCGCAGGAAGGCGCTCCATCTGCCAGAGGAGAACCTGCTGTATTTTCTCGAAAAGAATAGCCTGATTCTGGAGCCGTGGCAGCGCGAGATCCTGCGGATCGTGCGCGTGATTGCGCAATATTTCTACCCACAGGGTCAGACCAAGGTGATGAACGAAGGCTGCGCGACCTTCGTGCATTACACGATCCTCAACCGGCTGTTCGATAAGGGCCAGATCAGCGAGGGCGCCATGCTGGAGCTCTTGGCGAGCCACGCGAACGTGGTTTTTCAGCCGAGCTTTAATGATCCACGCTTTTCCGGTCTCAATCCCTACGCTTTAGGTTTTGCTATGATGCAGGATATCGAGCGTATCTGCATGGCGCCGACGGCGGAGGACCGGGACTGGTTTCCCGATATCGCCGGCAATGGCGACGCGATGCGTACGCTGATCGATGCGTGGGAGAACCATCGCGACGAATCCTTCATCCTGCAATATCTGAGCCCGGCGCTGATCCGCAGATTCCGTCTGTTTCATCTCTCCGATCGCGCCACCGACCGTTTCTGCGAGGTGGCCTCCATCCATGACGAGCGGGGCTATTCTGCAGTCCGCTCGGCGCTTGCCCGCAGCTATGATCCCGGTGCGCACCGGCCGGATATTCAGGTGGTCGATGTTGATCTTCTCGGCGACCGGCGGCTTCGGCTCCAGCATTGGGTAAAGAACGGCATCCTCTTGGAGGAGGGCGAACGCGATGCCACGCTCGGCCATATCCGCCGGCTCTGGGGATATGACTTGAGCCTTACAGGGATCGATGCTTCCAGCGGCGCGGTGCTTTATGAGTGCTCGTCCACGGATAGCGGCGTAGTGCGCTCAGCCAGCTGACGCCTGCTTAAACATCCCGGCCTTCCACGCTTCGATCTTGGCAGCCGGTTTGTGCCACGACAGGTGTGGCGACATGCCATGGGCTGAGATCGGAAGATTGTTTCCGACCTCCTCAGCCGAATTTTCACACATCGTCTGGAACCATGCAGGGAATGCCGTGTTCGTTTCTGGTGCGAAAGGAGAATCCTTATGAAACGGACCGTTCTAGCGGCTGCCATGGTCATGGTGGCGACGTCGGCTCTTGCCCAATCGGCCGCAGAAAAATCAGGAGTGAATTCACTTGTTGGCGTTCCTCCGAAGGCCGAGGATTTCGTGATGGAAGCGGCGACCAGCGACATGTTCGAAATCGAATCCAGCAAGCTCGCCGTCGAACGTGCAGACGCAGCGACGAAGACCTTCGCGCAGCAGATGATCCAGGACCATCAGAAGACGGCCACAGAACTTAAGCAGCTCGTCGACAGCGGCAAGGTAAAGATCGCTTTGCCGACGGCGATGACCGAGGCACAGCGGGAAATGCTCGACAAGCTGAAGGGCCTGCAAGGGGAGGACTTTACGGACCAGTATCATTCGGACCAAGTCGACGCCCATGAGGATGCGGTGGATCTCTTCAAGCGCTATGGCGAAGAAGGAGACAACGCGGATCTCAAGGCCTGGGCAGCAAAGACCGCTCCAGCCCTGGAGCACCATCTCCAGATGGCCAAGGATCTGGACAAGTAAACGCGACGCCAGATTCGGCTGCTGCACCCGCTGTGTTGGATCCTCCGGCACAGCGATGAGCCGTCGCAGACCGGCAACTCATTCGATGCCCGTCCGAAGCCGAAAGGCTTGTCATTGGCGCGGGACGCTCAAGAGGACCTTACTGTGAAAGCACTGACCTGGCATGGCAAACACGACATCCGCTGCGAAAGCGTTCCCGATCCTGAAATCCAGGACGGCAGAGATGCCATCATCAAGGTGACCGCCTGCGCGATCTGCGGTTCCGACCTCCATCTTTACGATGGCATCATGCCCGAGATGCGTAGCGGCGACATCATGGGCCATGAGACCATGGGTGAGGTGGTTGAGGTGGGGAGGGATAATACGAAGCTGAAAGTGGGCGATCGGGTGGTCGTGCCTTTCACCATCTCCTGCGGCGAATGCTTTTTCTGCCAGCGCGGTTTCTATTCGGGTTGCGAGCGTTCCAACCCTGATCGGAGCAAGGTGACCAAGCTGTGGGGCAATTCGCCGGCAGGCCTGTTTGGATATTCCCATCTGCTTGGCGGCTATAGCGGTGGCCAGGCGGAATATCTGAGAGTGCCTTACGCTGATGTCGGTCCGATCAAGGTTCCGGAGGGGTTGACCGATGAGCAGGTCCTGTTCCTCTCCGACATCTTTCCGACAGGCTATATGGCCGCCGAGTTCTGCAACATTCAGGCGGGCGACACGATTGCGATCTGGGGCTGCGGACCTGTCGGCCAGATGGCCATCCGTTCTGCCTTCCTGCTCGGCGCCGCACGGGTAATTGCGATTGACGCGGTACCGGAACGACTGACGCTTGCAGCCTCGGCGGGTGCGATCACTCTCGATTTTCTGGACGAGGACATCTACGACCGAATCATGGAACTGACACACGGCCGCGGAGCGGATGCGTGCATCGATGCGGTCGGTACGGAAGCGGATGCCTCGGCAAGCTGGGACTCACGTATCGACCGGATCAAGGTCGCCATGTTCATGGGCACCGACCGGCCGCATGTCCTGCGTCAGGCAATTCTTTGTTGCCGCAATTTCGGCACCGTCTCCATCGTCGGTGTCTATGGCGGCTTCCTCGACAAGATACCCATGGGATCCGCCATCAATCGCGGCCTGACGTTCAGGATGGCGCAGACGCCCGTGCAGCACTACCTGCCGATCCTCATGGATCGGATCCAAAAAGGTGAAATTGATCCCTCCTTCGTCATAACGCATCGCGCGACGCTGGAAGAGGGTCCCGAACTCTACAAGACGTTCCGTGACAAGCAGGATGGCTGCATCAAGGTCGTCATGAAACCATGAAGGAGAAAGCCATGAGCCTTGCTGAAGCAGACAAGGGCCTTGCGGTCGTCACCGGCGCCTCGTCGGGGATCGGTTACGAGCTTGCGAAATGTGCGGCCCAGGATGGTTATGATCTTGCCATCGCAGCAGACGAGCCGCAAATTGAGGAGGCGGCGACGAAGCTCAGGGAGTTTGGCGTGGAGGTTGAAGCCATGCAGGTCGATCTCTCAACGCGCGATGGCGTGCGCCGGTTTGTTGCGGGAATCTCCGCTCTCGGAAAACCGATCGACCTTTTGATGGCAAACGCAGGCAGGGGCCTCGGCGACGGCTTTCTTGACGAAAACATTGATGATGTACAACGGGTCGTGGACACCAATATCAGCGGCACGTTGGCGCTGGTCCATGATATCGGCAATCGCATGCGGGCCCGTGGTAAAGGGCGCATTCTTTTCACCGGTTCGATTGCCGGCTTTATTCCCGGTACATTCCAGGCGGTCTATAACAGCACCAAGGCCTTCATCAACTCCTTCTCCTTCGCACTGCGCGAAGAGTTGAGGAATACCGGCGTCACGGTCACCTGCCTTATGCCGGGCGCGACGGATACCGAATTCTTCGAACGCGCCGATCTCATGGACACACGAGTCGGCCAGGCCAAGAAGGACGATCCGGCACCGGTCGCCAAGATTGGCTATGACGCGATGATGGAAGGCGAAGGCGACGTCGTCTCGGGATGGAAGAACAAGCTGATGTCGGCAGCCGCCAACGTCACGCCGTCCGAAGTTCTAGCCAGGCAGCACCGCAAGATGACGGAACCAGGTTCCGCGAAGAACTGACGATGCCAGGCAGCGGAATATAAAATATTTTGGAATGCCGCTAACGTAAGGGCCTTCCGTGCCGATGCGGACAGGATCTTGCATCGACATAATCCGGCCCCGCCCTTAACGGCTTGCGTCGGAGCCTGACGTATTGTCGTCAGAAACACCTTTTTTGAAGGCTCTGACTCCTTGCCCCAGATCACCCAACAACTGAGGGATCTTTCCTCGACCGAATAGCAGCAGAATGATTGCGACTACGATCAACCAATGCCAGGCACTAAAGGAACCCATTTTTTTACTCCTGAGTTAGCTGCGAAGAATAGAACTTCTCGAACCACATCCGGTCTGAGCACTGCTTGCCGTGGGAGCTTCCGGGTTGTCTCAGCGCAGCGTTGACGCACGAAAGAAGGGCTGCGCTCACAGCAAGACCGGCGGAAAATCTAGACGGGGACGGCATCAACCGAAACAGTCTGCTCTCCCGCAAGTATTGTTTGGATTGTTTGCGGATCGATCAGACCAAATGCGGTCGAATAGGCGTCGGCCCGGGTAGCGTTATCGGCAATGACGGTCACTCTGCGGTAGAGGGGAGCGATCTTGCCTTTCCGGGGATCAAGTATATGGCTGAAACGCCCGGCGTTGTCGAAATGGAAACCGGAGAAGCTTGATGTGGCGACTGCCTTATTCACCACCGAAAGCACCTTGTCCGTTCGAGTATCTGTCTGGTTTGCCGTCAATCCGATGCGCCAGGATGACCCGTCAGGCTTCGTCCCGATTGCGTAGCTTTCGCCCATGTCGACCAAGCTGCTCTCGATGCCACTCTCCCGCATCAGGGCGACCACTCGGTCCGTGACGTAACCCTGGGCGATCCCGTTGAGCGTCAACGCCATACCGGGCCTTTTGAAGACGATCCGATCACGGCTGAACTCCAGGTGCTGAAAACCAATGGAGGTTCTGGCCTGCTCCAGCTCGACCTGAGAAGGGCCGGAGGCCGCGGCATCGGTCTTGCTGAAGTGGCGGGCGTAAAGTGCCCAGAGCGGCTGGATGCTGGGGTCGAAAATTCCGTTCGTTTTCTCCCAGGCTTCGCGGCTCGCTTCCAGCACGGCCACCAGATCTCGCGACGGAGCCGCCAAGGCACCAACACGGTTGAGTTCGCATAGCTCGGAATGACTGCGATAGAGGCTGAAGACATCTTCGAGCCGGCGGGCTTCCGCCACCACACGGCTGATCAGGTTTTTCGCAAATGAGCGGTCCGGATGGTTGAGTATGAGCGTCGTCGGGGCTCCGAGCGCATGGCCATGCCAAACGACCGGCTCGATTTCCACGCCGGCCCTACCGTGGGAGGGAAGCAACGATAGCCCGGCGGCTGCACCCAGGATCCGCAACGTTCTGCGGCGTGATATCCCGCTAGTCATCTGCCTGCCCCTCTGTGGTGTCATTTGATGCCGTATCGGTCGCCGCACCGGCGCTCAGGATGTAATCCCTTGGAATATCGCTGAAACCGACGATCTTCCCCCCATGTTGTTGCGCGAAGCTGCGCGCATCCTCCTGAACGGAGAAGGGGACCGCTTCGTCTGCATCCATGCCGCCGCGCTGTGAGCTGCCGATGACGAAATAGGCCTTCTTTGCGTCTATCCAGTTTTCCGCTCCCGGCTCTTCCCAGCTTGGAGCCTTGCTCATGTCGGATACGTAGATGGCCGCAATATCCCGCGGCTCCTCCGGCAACATGGTGAAGGCCAGGGTATCCCGGGCCGACGAAAACCAGATCGCTTCCGGGATATGTTCAAGAATGATCTGTCCTTTTGGCCCTGGATGTTCGAGCACGTTCATGCCGCAATAGCGGCCCATCGCATCCTCGGTAAGGGCGAAGGGAGCGGGTGGGGTTGCCTCTTCCTGACCGCTGCATCCGGAAAGCAGGAGCGTCGAGGCAAGTGCAATGATGGACAGGCGAATTTTCATGCTTCTCTCCTGGAAAAAAAGAAAGTGGCAACACCAAGCGGAACAATGGTCCAAAGGGAGAGCGCCACGATCATCACAGGAGCCGACAGCCGGCTGTTGGCGGCAACCCCTCCCATACCTGATAGCGTGCCGGCGTTTCCGGAGCCGAGATTGAGCAGGCGGTAGGCGTCGGTCGGATTGGCGACAAGCAGAAGATCGAGCAGGAGGGCCGGCACGGCGCGGCCTTGGGAAGCGACCAGTCCGCCGAGCAGCGCCATGTCGTAGATCAGCACGAAAAACAGCCATATGCCGATCGCAATGCCGCCTGCTGTGCTGCGTTCGCGGGCGAGCGTGCTTGTGAGATAGCCGATGGCAAGAAACACTGCACCCAGCAATACCGAAGAGCCGAGCATGGAGAGAAAGGCCAACCAGCTTTCGCCGGTAATATCCGTACCTGTCAATGTCAGGGCCGCCGCCGAGGCTCCGAAGCCGATCAGCGTGGCAAAAGCGAGGATAGCCAGGTGGCCGAAAAACTTACCGAAGATGACCTCGCCACGACCAATCGGATAGCTGAGCAGCAGCAGCATGGTGCCGCGTTCGGATTCCCCGACAATGGCATCGTGCGAGAGCAGCAGGGCGATCAGCGGCAGCAGGAAGATCGTTAGACTGGAAAGGCTGACGATCACCACATCCAACTGGTTGACGCCGACATTGCCGGTTGGGGCGCTGCCGAGGAAAGAAAGGGTCAGGGAAAGGGCCGCTAGCAGCAGCGTGGTCGCCAGGACCCAGCGGTTACGCAATCCTTCCTGGATCTCCTTGCGGGCGATGATGAGAATGTTGGTCATTTGCACGCCTGCCCCGTCAGAAAATGTGCGTAGAGATCATCAAGCGTCGGCTCGATCACGGTCAGATCCGCGAGTTTTGCGGGCTGGACGGTCATCCTGTGCAGAAGCGCGATCTTGTCCTCCGGCGCGACTTCGGTTTCGAAGGCGCCTGTGGGCGTCCGCTTCCAGCCTGTTTCTCCAGAAGGCCATTCGGGGCCGGGATCCTCGGCGAAGCGGACGCCGATGCGGGTTGGCAAGCGCGCAATGCGCCGCAGTTCGTCGACCGTTCCATCGGCGATTTTTACGCCCCGGTTGATGATGATGACGCGATCGGCGCGGTCTTCCAGTTCAGTCAATGCGTGGGAAGAGAGCAGCACCGTTGCGCCGTCGGAACGCAAGTCGGCAATCAGGTCGTAGAAACTGCGGCGAAGCGCCGGATCGAGACCGCTCGTCGGCTCGTCAAGCAGCAGGACGCGCGGTTCGCCAAGTAGGGCCTGGGCGAGCCCAAGCCGTTGCCGCATACCCTTGGAATAGGTGCGAACCGGGCGGTCGGCAGCTTCCTGAGCAAGACCGACGCGTTCGAACAGTGCATCGGCGGAGGAAAGGGGGACCCGCTTCAGGCGGGCATAGAAGGAAAGGGTTTCCCGGCCGGTCAGCGCCATGTGAAAGGACACGCTTTCGGGCAGATAGCCAAGCCGCTGGCGAACATGGAAGTCGCCCTGGGCAGGATCCTCGCCCAACATCTTCAAGGTGCCGGTGGTCGGGCGGATCAGCCCCAGCATGAGCTTGATCAGCGTGGTCTTGCCCGCCCCGTTGTGTCCAACAAGTGCGATCGTCTCGCCGGCATTGAGTGTAAACGCCACATCTTTCACCGCGTCAACGCGTCCGTAGCGCTTGGAAATACCGGTGGCAGAAACTGTCGCCGTCATGGTCTTGCCTTCTTCTCATTGATCGGCGCCATCAGAGGGTGGCTGTCCACCACGCCGCCAGGCAGGAGTGCCGGAAATTGGGCCTGTGCCCAGCGGATGACCTGAACAGCCGGGCTGGTCATCAGGACCTTCGCCTGCGGCGAGGTCCACAGCACCTGGTCAATCAGATCGTTTGGCCTGTAGGGATTGTCGGCAATGCCATCTCCGTCGAGGTCGAAAGCCGGATTATCGCTCCAGTAGTTGCCGCGGTTCTCAAAGGACCAGTCGAGAAAACGGGTGCCGACATATTTGACCTGGTTGCGGTTGTTGATGAAGGCATTGCCGCTCATCCGATTGCCTTCGGAGCCTGCGGTGAAATGGATGCCGATGGCGCAGTTTTCGAAGTGGTTATCCGCAAACCGGTTGCGGTTGGCATTGTACATGAAGACGCATTTTTCGGGTCCGAGCCGAGCACCGCCCTCTAAAGCCACATCCGCGACCTCGGTTTTCGGCATTCCATGTTCGCCTGTCTGCTGACCGGCCGAAAGCCAGCGATCGATCGGCTGCATCCGGCCGATGACTGTATTTCCGTGGATTTCCGAACTGTTGGCCGCATTGAGAAGCAGCCCATGGTCGCGATCCCCGTTCGAAACGTTGCCGACGATCTTCAGCCGTTTCGAAAACATGATCGCGTAGCCGACCGAATTGCCGGTCGAGACATTGTCGCTGATCTCGCTGTCGTTGGTGTACATATAGTGGATCGCAAAGCGCAGATCGGAAAAACGATTTCCGCTGAAGACGTTGTTCTTGCTGGCGGTCGACGCGATCCCGTCACGGCCGAAACTGACGTCGTTGCCGATTACCTTGGCGCCGGGTGCGTTCCAGATGGTGATGCCGCTACCGGCCTCGCTCATGCGGCCGGATCTGAGGCCGATCACGCGGTTGTTGCGGGCAATGGAATCAGCCGCGCCATAGAGATAGATGCCGGACATATTGTCGGTGACCGTATTGTCTTCGATGACTGCGCCGGTTGCCTCCTCCGTCGCATAGATACCGGAATCACGCATCGACAGGTTTCGGCCCGATCCGGTGACGGAGAGCCCACGCACGGTTACGCCGGGCGAAGCGATGGTGATTACGCTGCCTTCGCCGCTGCCTGTGATGGCAGCACCTGGCCTTCCGACAAGCGCAAGAGGCTTGTCGATCACAATGGGACCTCTGTAATCGCCAGACGAGAGGACAAGCGTGTCTCCCGGCGCGGCTCTTGAGATAACCTCCTGCAATGCGACGTCGGCCGGTGACACGGAAATATCCGCCGCCAGCGTCACGGCTGGGATGGCGGCCAAGAAGGCCGCCATCCCAGATCGTATCGTCGGGTGACGAAGAGACATCACGCCGCCTTCGGTTCGACGAACATGCGGCCCTTCATTTCCATGTGCATGGCATGGCAGAACCAGGAGCAGTAATACCACCAGACGCCCGGCTTGGTGGCCTTGAACGTGACCGAGGCGGTTGCCTGCGGGCCGATCTCCATGTTGATGCCATAGTTGATGATGGCAAAGCCGTGGGTCAGGTCCTCCACCTCGTCGATGTTGGTGACATAGACGGTCACTTCATCGCCCTGCTTCACGGAAAAAGTCTCCAAGCCGAATGCCGGCGCCGACGATGTCATGTACACGCGGACCTTGTTGCCGTCGCGGATGACTTCGCTGTCCATCATCAGGTCGATGCCATCCGCCTTGGCCTGGGCCACGGCATCTGCGAAGAACGGGTCGTCGCGCTTCCAGACATGCACCGGATTGATCTTCGAAGCGTGGACGATCGTGGCGTCATGCGGCTCTGCAAAGGAGGGGCCGTCGTGAACGATGACCATCTCGTCGCCGGAGATGTCGATCAGCTGATCATTTTCCGGCTTCAGAGGACCAACGTTCAGATAGCGGTCCTTGGAGAACTTATTGAGGGAGATAAGCCACTTGCCATCCGCGTCCTTGGTCTGACCCATCGAGGTATGGTTGTGGCCCGGCTGGTAGTGGACGTCGAGTTTCTGGCGGATCGGATTGACTTTTTCGCCTGCGTAGGCGCGCTTCGCGTCCTCGATGTTCCACTTGCAGACCTGGCTGTCGAGGAAGAGCGTGGTATAGGCATTGCCCTTGCCGTCATAGGCTGTGTGCAGCGGGCCGAGGCCCAGTTCCGGCTCGGCGACAACGCAGTCCCGCGGCTTGATCTTGTCGTTGAACAGATCATCGAACTTGCGAACGTCAAAGACCGTGACGGTTGGGGAAAGCTTACCATTGGCAACGACATGGATGCCGTCGGGCGCTGTATTGATGCCATGCGGGCTGTTGGAAATCGGAATGTAGCGGGTAAAGGGCGAACCCTTGCGGCCATCGATCACCGGCACGCCGCCCATTTCCTTGAACTGGCCCTTGGCGACGGCTTCCTCGATCCGCTTCAGGTTGAAGACCACGACCCAGTCCTGCTCGCTGGACATCATCTGTTCGAGATTGACGCCCTCCTCGGAATTGTAGCAGGTCGCAAATGCATATTTGCCCTGATAGTCGCAGTCCACATTGTCGAGGTTGCCGTCGACCATGACCTGCCATGCAACCTTCATGGTTTCGCCATTCACCGCGGTGAAGATGGCGTGATACTGCTTGTGATCGTCAAGCACCTTGCCATTGTTGGGGATCGGCACACGGTCTTCGCCGTTGCAGAACACATAGCCCGTCTTCGGGTATTTCTGGACGCGAAGGCCGTGAACGGTGTGCTGGTTCGGCAGCTGGATGATCTTGTCGCACTTCATGACGTCGAGGCGAATACGGCAAACGCGCGTGTTGGCCTTGTCGTTTGCATACAGATAACGACCATCATAGGTGCCGTCGGTGAATGAAGGATGCGGATGGTGCAGGTCGCCGTTGACATAGGTGCCGCCGAGATCCTTGAGGAATTCCACGGATTCGGGGAGGAGCCCTTCGGTCAGGATCTTGCGGCTTTCATTGGTCTGTCCCCAACCAGTGGCGCTGCAACGGTTGAACACGGGAATGCGCATCAGTTCGCGCATCGAGGGCAGGCCGACAACCCGGACCTCGCCCGTCTGGCCGCTGGAGAAGAATGTGTAATATTCGTCCAGTTCACCCGGCTTGACCTCGTAGCTGTGGTCGGACGACCCTTGGGCCGCCGCTGGAGTGGCGACGGCGCCTGTCAGGCTGAGCGCGCCTCCGATAGAAGCCGCCCCGGCCGCCGCGGCAATGGCCGTCGACCCCAGTATCTGACGCCTGTTCAGGCGCATCGGGTTTTCCTCATTAGACATTGTAACCTCTCTTAGGCTTGTTGATCACGCAGGGTTTTCCGACGTTCCGCCGGCCCTGCCGATCGGAGCGCCATTGTGGGTGACAACCGTTTTTGGCGGGGGTTCTCCCCGGGATGCGGGTGTCGAAAGAGCCATGAATTTTTCTCGCTTCAGCCGCACCTGGATCATGTGCGGGCAGCGGTGGTCGTCATGGTAGAGTTCCTGACAATGCATGCAGTAGATGCACTCGTTGACGTTGATCTGGCCTTCCGGATGGATCGACTGAACAGGGCATTCCTTGGCGCAACGCTGGCAGGGCGAGCCGCATTCGGGCCAGCGCTTCAGCCACTCGAACATCCGGATGCGCCCGGGAATGGCGAGAGCGGCGCCTAAAGGGCAGAGATACCGGCAGTAGAAGCGCTCGATGAACAGGCCGGCAGCCAGCATGGTCAGGGCGAAGATGACGAACGGCCATTCGCGGGCGAATTTCAGAATGATCGCAGTCTTGAACGGCTCGACTTCCGAGAACATTTCGGCGAGTGCGACGGAATAGAGCGACAACCCGAAGAGGCCGAGGAAGATGATGTACTTGATCGGCCACAACCGCTCATGCAGCCCCCAGGGAAGCCGGACCTGCGGAACTTTGAGCTTTTGCGCAACTGTATTGGTCAGTTCCTGGAGGGCTCCGAAGGGGCAGAGCCAGCCGCAGAAAGGGCCTCGACCCCAGAAGAGAAGACCGGCGGCAATCGCCGCCCACAGGATGAAGATCAGCGGAGCCGACAGGAAAAATTCCCAATTGAAGCCGGTGATCAGCGAATTGACGAAGGTGAGGACATTCACCACCGACAACTGGGCGTTGGCATACCAGCCGAGCCACACGAGGGTGAACAGGAGGTAGCTGCGGCGCACCCAGGCGAACAGGACAGGGCGCTTTACCAGCCAATCCTGGAAGAAGAAGATCGCGGTAAGGACCAATAGCGCAGAAATCGTGATGCCGATCTTGATGCGGTTCATGTCCCACATCCGCATCCACAACGGCTGTCCCTCTGCGACCTGCGCGTCCGAAAGGATATCGCTCGCCGGCGTGGCTGCTTGGGGTGCTGCGGCCTGCGCCGGTGCCGGCGGCGCCTCTTTCGTTACGTAGCTGTCCGGCAGGACATAGGAGAGGTTGTAGGGCAGAATCGATTTGTCGCGGCCTTCGGCGCTGCGTTGCACCAGCATCTGCAATTCGAACGGCTCGGTCACGTCGAAGGCAAAGTCGGCGGGCACCACGAACAACGCGATTTCGCGCAGGCGGGGAGCGCCCTCCGCCCCCAGCGCCGGGATGCGGGTGTGATCTCGATCGCGGAACCGCAGGCCTTGGCCGTCCTGGAGAAGCTCGATGCGGTCGAAAATGCCGCCGCGCACATAGCCCGAGCCCTTGAAGGAGTAGGCGCCGTCGCCCGCCACCAGGATCGCCGACTGCCCCGGCTTCAACTGCGCGGCCAACCGCTCATAGGCGGAATTTCCAAGAAGAGTACGGCCGATCGCCGGGACGCTGACAGGCGCGAGGTAGAGATCGATGAAACGATCGTCCCGATTCTTCGTTTCCGGCTTGTCCGCTGCAATCGTTTGGCGAGCCGCGCGGAATGCATCGGAGACCTCTCCCACTGTCATCCGTAAGCTGCGAACCGATCCGTCGCCCAGAAGTGTCTGCCAATCGCTGGTGGCGGTCTTTGTCAGATCGAGCTTGCGGTTCTCTGAGGAAGGCGCCGCCGTCGGTGCGAGACCGACACCGATGCGGTTGGCGCGAATGAGCTGGACTGCCGCACGCGACACGCTGTCGCCCATGACAAGTACCGTGACCGTGGCGCCGCTGACGATATCGACCTGGGGTGGCCGCTCGGCGCCTGACGCCACGCGGCCCATGTCCTTGTCGATCAGGGCGTTCATGGAAGCAACGACCTTTTCCTCAGGAATGCCGATCAATACGATCGGCTCCTTATGGTCGACGAGCTTGAAGCCGCGGATGATGCCCTTCGGATCAATGCCGACGACGATATGGATAGGCTTGCCCGAGTAGCCGATGGAACTCGTGAAATCGGAGTTGAGGTAGGCGTAGCCGAGCAACTCCTGTCCGCGCAGAACCGGTGCGATCGGCGGCTCGCCAACGGGATCGCCAAAGCGATCCGCGCCCTTGAAGAGGTCGTCCGGCCCCACCTTGTTGAGATAGCCGACGAGTGCATCGGCAGCATGGCTGGACGATGTAAACGCCATGGCGGAAAAGAGGAAGGCCACCATCGCGATCAGCCAGATCAGAGGCCTGCGACTGCCGCTCGAAATTATGCTCTTTATCATCCGCTTCGTTTCGCGACGCCTCTATGCTGTTGAAGCCTGTCTATCGAGGGCAACACGGGTGCACTTTGTGCTAAGTCAAACTTTGAGAGGCATCTTTCGCGCAGATTGGCGGGACTTGGCGGATGCGCGTCAGGAAAGCCGGCGAGGGAGCAAGAATGGCAGACGACGGAAAACAACCGTGGCAGATCGAATCGATGCAAGCGCTTCTGTCGATGGCCCGGGCTCTCGAACAGGAGGCGATCGCCGGATATACGGCGCTTGCCGAACGCATGAGAAGAGAGCATCGCCCGGATCTTGCTGCTGTCTTCGAAACCTTGTGTGCGGAGGAAGAGGGGCATCTCGGCAATGTCGATCGATGGATCGAGCAGTCAGCTGTTGCCATTCCAGCGGTGGTTCGCCCCGAGCAGGCAATGTTCGACGATGAGGGAGCGAGCCTGGTCGCGCCGGAACTTCTCAGCTCATATCGGGCCTTCTCCATGGCGGTACGCAATGAGGAACGCGCCTTTGTGTTCTGGACCTATGTCGCCGCCCACGCGCCATCCGACGAGATACGGGACGCTGCCGAACAGATGGCGCGCGAGGAACTGGGCCATGTGGCAACTCTTCGCCGCGAACGTCGGCGCGCCTTTCACAATTTGCGCCATGCGGAGGGAAATCCGGCGCGTCCCGGTCTGGCCCAGCTGGAACTGCGCCTTGCAGATCACCTTGAAGCAAAAGCCAACGAGGTTACACGGGACGAAGCGGAAAGATTGCGCATGTTGGCGGTGGCGTCGCGGGCACGTAGCGGAGATATTCTCGCCAAGCCCTACGGCAGGACCAGCGTGCTGGACAATGCCTCGCAAGGCGCCGGCACACGGCTTGTCCCGCTCTGCGAACTCATCCTCGATGCCTATCTGGATCTCGCGGAGCACGAAAGGAACGAAGATATGCGCGCGAAGGCGCAGTTTTCGGCCGGAGCTCTCATCGAATGCCTCGTATTCATCCGCGAGTAGATGGCGGTAGGTATAGGCCCCCGGACAGAGCTCGCCACGCGCCGATCAAGTTGCCGACGGCCGGCCTCTGATCGAGCCATGAGCCACGCCTCCCTTGACGTGTTTGCAAATCGATATGTCAGGTCCGCATGGCGATCGGACGGCGCTATGCGTGACAGCACGGCAGTTCTCATGCTCAAGCCCTAGACCGGCTCCCGAGGCGCTACCGGCGTGTTGCTGGCGCGCGTCTCCAACGCCTTTGTCAGCAGCAGCCAGATTACCGACAGCAGCAACAGAGCCGCCATACCAGCCTGTGCCAGCAATGCTTCGGCGACAGGATAGAGGCCGAAATAGAGCTGCATCCAGGGGCGATCGGGGAACCAAGCCACCGGCGTCGCGGAGAGGAGGGCTGCGGTCTGCAGGCCACGGACCCCACTTCCGATGAGGACGATGCTGAGGAGAGCGAGCAGGCATCCCGTTAGCCGAAAGAAGGCCGCGACCGGCAACTTCGCCTCCAGGCCGAGGACGGCATAGGCAACTGTCGCGGCGAGCAGTCCGCCGATTGCAAGTCCCGCAAGCACTGGTAGGGCTGGGGCATCGAACAGCAAGGCCTCGTAGAACAAAACCGTCTCGAACCCTTCCCGGAAAACGACGAGGAAGGACAGTGCGAACAGCGGGAACCAAGCGAAATGCCTCACTTTTTCCCCGGTCCTGGCCTGGGCGGCGGCTGCAGTCTTCCTGCGTATTTCGGCCACCCAATCCCCGACATAGGCTTTGCGGAATATCCAATGGGTCACGTAGACAAGAACCGCCGCCGCGATCAGTGCGGTAGCGCCCTCGAGGAGTTCACGTTGCAGGGTGCTCATTGCAAACAATCTGCCGACGACGAGCCAGAGTACGAGGGAACCGACGAGCGCAATTGCTACGCCGCAGCTCAACGGCCAGCGCCAGCCTCCTCTCCCGGCGGCCGGCATGCGGTTCGCTTTCAGGGCACCGACCATGCACGCAAGAACCAGCACGGCTTCCAATCCTTCTCGCAGCAGGATGGCAAGGGATTGCAGGAAGGCGCCGGATGATGAAAGCTGGGTATTCAGCACCTCTTTCGCCTCCTCCGTCGCGCTCTTCATCCGGGCAATGGTTTGCTTCAGCAACTCCGGACTGCGGTCGGCAATGATGCGCCCCAGACCCGGTTCAGCGACGCTGCCCTCCCAGAAGCCCGCCTCCATCTTCAGCGCCAGGCTCGGGGCGCGCGGCATCAGGCGTTGCTCGATGTCGGGATCGAACAGCGCATAGGCTTCCAGCCGTTTCAGTTCGGCTTCCTCCCAGTCGCCAGCCTGAGATACCAGCAGAATTTCGTTGAGAATATCCGGCAGCAGCGACAGAGCGGCCTCATGGCCGCCTTCGTTCAGCTTCGTCCCATAGAGATCCGCAAGAAGGCTACCCGCCTCGTCCGCGAGAGATCGCACAACTGTCTCGTCACCCTTGTCCGCGACCAGGGTCTTCATCTGAGCGAGAATTGCAGTAAAGCGCTCGAACGACCCGGGAGACCGGGCGGCAAGGTCGTAGCCGAGGTCACCGAACAGCATCTCCGCACGGTCGCGAAACAGGCCGGCCTCGAAGTATTCGAAAGGAATGGTGATCTCGCCGTCCCTTACCCCCTTTTCGTATTCCACCGGAACGAGGCCGATGAAGCGCGCCAGTAGCCGAACACGTCGGTCGAGTTCATCTGAGGACAAGCCGGTCGGCGCATAGGTGGCAAGGGTCGCCTGGATCTGCGCGACCAACGAGTGAAGGGCCTGCCCGTCGGTCGGCGACGCCTGGGCGAGCCGCGCGAAGGCGTCGCCGAGAATCCTGCCGTCATCGGATTCGAGCCGGCTCGCAATATTGTCGGATAGCAGTGCGTAAAGACCGATTGCGCGAGACAGAGCTGCGGATAACTGCACTCCATAGCCTGTGGCTAGGTGCGACCGCGCTTCGGCGATTGCCCTGCGCAATTCACCGGCATAGATGCCAAGCAGCTCCGCCTCGATGACCTCGCGAGCACGCTCCGCTTCAAGGCGGCCCGCCAGCGCTTCGCGCATGGCGATGCTGGCAGCCGTATCGCGGGATGTGCGCGCATATTCACGAATGTTGAGCCAGGCAGCGGCATCCTCCATGCGACCTTGCTCCAGGCATGCCAGGGTCGCGCGAAAGGCGCCGTCGAGCATGGCTGTCCAAATTTGTGCACGCGCGGCGGCGGCGTTCACCGAATCCCACCGGGAAACAGCCTCGGCAAATGCCGCAACGGATTCGGCCACATGATGGGCCTCATTGGGTCCCATCCGTTGATAGGCTGCCTCGAGCCGGTTGCTCCACAGATGGTTGACCCGCTCCAGCCGCTCTTCGACCTCTTTGCGAAGGGCGGCGTCCGGCGTCCGGAACAATCGGCGCTGTATCTGCGCACTTTCCGTCCTCACCACTTCGGCGTCCTGCCAGGGAACCACCTGCGCCTGCGCCGCCGATCCCAGTATGAGAACAAACACGAGCACGGCGGCGCGGCAGGCATTTCTGATCATGGTCGGACCTTTTCGGTATCGGGAAGGCTGAATGTAGCGGCCGCCAGCTCGAAGGGCGGAATGACGAGGTCCGTCTTCAACGTGTTATAGGTAAATTCCTGGGTGGCGACGCGGTACCAGAGCCGCGCCTCCAGCCTGAATGGCCCCCTGGCATCCGGGGGAAGCTGCGTCTCGAAGATGACAGCGTCCTCTCCCTTCGGCGGCACACCGCGACGTACATGCGAGACGGTGGCCGTAACGAACGTGAGATGGTCGGGAATGCGCTTGCCCTCTGCGTCGAGGAAGTCTTCCCGCCAGATCACGGCCTCCGGATCGGTCTCGCCGCGTTCCGCGTCGAAGGCACCCGAATGATAGATCTCGGCGCCGGTCGAATCCCGGACGATGACTTCCAGCCACATATATTTCTGATCAATCACCCCGGTCGGCAGATTGTGCCCGGCGCCGAGATTTTGTACGGCCACTGCAAAACGCAGATTCCCCTCGGCGACTTCACTCTTGCGCAGCGCAAGTCCTGCGGCCGAGCGCAACAGCGCCCGTGTAGCCTCGCCCTGCCGGGCAACAAGTTCGGTGTTTCTTGCATCCGAAAGACCAGGCAGGATTCCTCCCCGCAGAAAGGTGAGCTTGGATCCGAGGCTGGTATCGAACATCAAGTAGTTCGAGCCGACGAAATTGTGGGCATAGCGGATCGGCTTGCTGAGATCACCGGCTCGGATCTGCCGGACATAGGCAGCCGGATCCGGCGCCATGTGGCAATCCTGGCAGGTGACATTGTTGCGGCCGTACCAGCTGTCGCGCCATTCGCTGAAGGTCGTCTGCACATGCTGCCGGCTCTGCGCCTTCGACATGGAGCCGTCATAGGCCTCGGTGTGGCACGCGCCGCAGAAATCCCCGCTGGCGATCAACGCGTTGGTCTCTGCTGCACCGTAGGCGCGAGCGTGATCACGCGGCGCAGCCAGGATCATTGGATCGGACAACTGGTCTACCCCGGTATTCACCGCAAGCGTCAGTGCTCCGTTGCCCTCCTCGGGATCGGCGTGGATCGCCGTATGACACATGACGCAGGTGATGCCCTCGGTTTCCGCATCAGACGGCATGACGGATTTGAAACGATTGGTGCGTCCGGCCAGCACCTCGCCCGGCGCATGACAGCCCTCACAGAACCGTGCCTTCTCCACGCCATCCTTATGGAGGTCCTCGTTGGCTTCAACGGCTCTTTCATAGACCGTATCCCGGCCGGCGATGGCGTGCAGGGACGGCGCCCATTCATCGAACTCGCGCCTGTGGCAGGCCGCGCACTCCGCTGCTGACCGGATTTGGCTGGGATCCGCCATCTTGCCATTC
Organism: Neorhizobium sp. R1-B; assembly: GCF_004368875.1. Classification (NCBI taxonomy): domain Bacteria; kingdom Pseudomonadati; phylum Pseudomonadota; class Alphaproteobacteria; order Hyphomicrobiales; family Rhizobiaceae; genus Neorhizobium; species Neorhizobium sp. R1-B. The sequence continues at coordinate 91,811 of NZ_SOEM01000009.1, read as the reverse complement.
TCCGTCTGCACGCGCGACGGCCAGAAGGGACGCTCACGCCCCGCTTCATCCGGACCGAACGGCAACTGATAGAACGGGATGTCTGCGACTTCGACTCCCGGCTCCGGGATTTCAGGACGCAACAGTTCCGCCCCAGCTAGAAAGACCAGAGCGGAAAGCATCCCGAGCGCAAGCGGGGGAAGATGGGCCTTGAACTGGTACTTCATGACGCACGCCGTCTCTTTCCGGCCGGTGGTGGCGCCCAGTGCCGCAGCGTGAGATGGACAATAAGGCCCGCAGCTGCGGCAACTGCGCTCCAGAGATGCAGAAAGGTCAGCACATAAGTCGCCTCGAAGCGCCAGAACCAGAGGCCACCACCGAAATGGATCAACGTTGGCAACACCATCATCAGGCCCGTCACGAGGATGACCGCATATTTTGCGAGCAGGATCCAACTGAGCCAGGTGAAACCTGGCCGTTGGCTCTTCGGCAGGCCGCGCAGTACATGCCCGGCGATCCAGGACAGGAAAACGGCTGCAAAGACCAGACCAAGGATGATGTGGAGCAACAGCACCACCTCACCTGCGTTCCAGTTGCGCGCCGCAAGAAATTCGACATGCAACCCCGTGCCGAACAGAAATGCAAACAGCAGGCATAGCGTCAACGCCCGCCGAAGCCCCGGTCTGCGCGGGCCGTAATCGGCCAGGAGCTGCCGACAGGCCGGCGGGGGAGTGAGGCGGATGTGTTCCATCTCATCGCTTCCTGTAGTCGGCCCGTGGAGGCGGCCGCTCAGTCGAGAAACCTCAGCCGCGGATCCGGACACCGGCCTTGGCGGCCGCTTGAAGCACGAGGGCAACGATACGGTCTGCGGTGTCCTGCGCGTCGTTGCCTAGCGCGTCCGCCTCCTCGACACCGAATTCCGCACCGGACGCTTCCCTGGCATACGTGTCGTCCACGAGTGCAAGCAGTTCCTCAAAACCTGCCTTGATGCGGCTGTCGAGATCGGCATCGCCGGCGGCTACCACCGGAGAGAGCGCCTCGGCATACATCTTCCGGCAACCACCCATGATGCCCTGTACATCGGCGAGACGGCTTTGAGCGACAAAGGCGCCGATTTCGCCGGAAATGAACTGCGATTCCTTCCATTCGCCGAAATAGTCCCCAACGGTCGGAGTCATGACGATGACGGAGGTGAAGGCATCCTCGCGATTGGGTGTCCAGGCGCTCATGTCCGCTTCCAGCGCTTTTGCCCAGAAAGCCAACGCTCTGGCGGCGCCGAGACCGAGATTGGCGTCGAAAAGAATCTCTCCTCGGGTGGTCTTGCCATCGCCGTTAAGGTCAGCGGAGAGTTTGATGCCGGCCTCGCTCATCCCCCAGAAGAGCGGCTCCGTGACACCGTGGAACAGGTTGCCCGGACGTTTGAGAACGGTACCGTCGGGAAGCTTCAAATCGTATTCGGCAACGTCCTCGCCTTCCGTTCCCGGATTGCCGGCGTCGAGGATGAGGTCGTATTTCGCGGTAGCCGGAATGCCGGCAACGATACCCTCGATGGTCTCGTAATGGTTCGAGGCTTCCAGCCAAAGGCTACGGATTGATGCTATCTGTTTTGCAAGCCGCGGGCCTTCTGCAGACCAGGCTGATGCATAGTCGCCGCGATATGCGGATATCGTTCCAGCATAGTCGACAAGAGCAGCCTCCAGAAGTTCAGCCTGGGCGATCAGGAGACGGCTGTGATCGAGCGTGAATTGCTTGACATTCGCGAGGCCCCGGCTCTCCGCGTCGTCCGCCGCGACGGCACCGCATGGCAGCAGCAGGGAGGACGTAAGCATCATGGCCAGGGCCGGCTTACTCATGTTCATGGCAATATCCTTCGTCTGATCGCTTCGGAGATGAAAATGGCGCTTGGCATCATCCTGGCGCCTCACGTGGAGATGTGAGACGCCAGTTGCGAACGATTATCAATCGCGACACGAGCGCTCTTTGTGCCAGCGCAAATATTGACTGCGATAGTCATGTATTTTACGAAAATCTTGGGGGCGGGAAAGCTGTAGCGACTGCGTTGCGGATGCATGAGACAGGTCCGCGTGACCCGCTTGCTATGCTCGACAAACCATCGAATTGCTGATTGGTTTCCTTCAATCTTCATGACAGTTTACGTCAGCCTTGCGAAGAATTCCGATCCTTAGAGGTGGCATCAATGAAGCGTCCCACCATTGCCGATGTCGCATTAGCGGCCGGCGTCAGTGTTGCAACTGTCGATCGCGTCTTGAATGCCCGATTGCCGGTGCGGGAGGAAACATCAAGGAGGGTGTTCTCTGCTGCCGAGCAGATCGGATTTCACGGTACAAATATAATTCGGCAGCGAATGCTGGCAGATTTGCCTTCGTACGATCTCGGCTTTGTATTGCGCAAGGAGCGTCACGCGTTCTATCAGGCCTTCGCTGAGGAATTGCAGGCTGCCGCACATGCGGTCAAGGACCGACGCCTTCAGGTGCACGTCCGGTTTGCAAGGTCCGGCGAGCCCGGCGAGCTTTCAGACCTGTTGCTCGGCATGAAAGGCAAGGTGCAGGCTGTTGGTGCTACCGGCCCGGACCATTACGATGTCACCTCGGCAGTCAGCGCCCTCAAATCTCACGGGATTCCGACCTTCTCGCTGCTTTCCGACTTTGCGCAAGGCGTACGGGAGGCCTATCTCGGCACGAACAACATGAAAGTGGGACGGACTGCAGCGTGGCTGTTGTCCAGGCTATCGCATTCACCGGGAAAACTGCTGCTCCTGCTGGGCGGCCACCGATTTCATGGGCACTCGCTCCGCGAGACCGGATTTCGCAGCTATATGCGGGAATACGCTCCGACGTTCGAGGTGCTGGATGCGCTCATCAACCTTGAAACACGGCGCCTGACCTACGAATTGCTGATGGACGCGATTTCTCGCCATGACGATCTAGTCGGAGTCTACTGCATCGGGGGCGGTATGGAGGGCGCAATCGAAGCTATGCGGGAAACCAACAAGAGCGAAAAGATCGGCTGCCTCGTCAACGAGTTGACGCCGCAATCACGACAGGCTCTGCTTGAACGGCGTATCTCAGGCGTGTTCCAGACGCCGCTGCGTGAATTATGCGCCGACCTGATTGCCACCATGGTTCATACGATCGAACAAGGCATGGCAGAGACCCCGGGACAACGCTTCCTCCCCGCACAGCTTTGGCTTCCTGAAAGCCTTTGATGGTTTGATAGATTCTATCATACGTCATCCTGTTGTTTCTATCAGCGCTGATAGCCTGTGATCGTCAAGAGACGTTGACGACGGCCCTTCACTCGGAAAATGTTCTGTCCGGTGGTGGCGACAGGAGGCAGCTCCACCTGGATAACTCAAGTCCTGACCCGAACGATGATGATGAAGATCACCGATCCTCGTCAGTGAATTTCTGTTGTCCTAAACCGCCCTCAGGCTTCATTTCCAGCAAGGAGGCAAGGAGCATCATGCGTATCGCCCTCGACCCGTTCATGCATCGACATCTTAGCCTTGAGGAGCTGCCGCGGAAGGTGCGTGAGCTTGGCTACGAGTGGATCGAACTCAGCCCACGGTCCGACTTTCTCGAGTGGTTCAAGGCGCCGCGGGTTTTCCCGGAGCGGATCAAATCGTTCAAGAAGGCGCTGGCCGCCGAGAACGTGAAGATCGCCTCGCTCCTGCCCATGTACCGCTGGGCTTCGAACGATGAAACCGAGCGGCAGGCGGCCGTCAAGCACTGGAAGAGAGCGATCGAGATCGCCGTTGAGATGGAAGTCGACACGATGAATTCGGAGTTCGGCCGTGGCCCCCACCCGGACAAGGGGTCGTGTTACTGCTGCCATACCGGCTTGATGATCGAAGCCTGCGAGGACGCCTGGTGGCGCTCGATGGAAGAGCTCGTTCCGATCTTCGAGCGGGAAGGCATCAACCTGCATGTGGAGCCGCATCCGGAGGACTGGTGCGAAACGCTGCAGCCGGCCCTCGACATCATCCGCACGGTGAACTCGAAAAATGTCAAGTTCCTCTACTGCGCGCCGCATACCTTCTATTTCGGGGACGACACGAGGGCGATGCTGCGCGAGGCGAAGGACGTGTTGGCCCATGTGCATGTTGGCGACACGTTCAATCATAAGGCGTCTTCCGGTCTGCGCTACATTCTCAATCCGCCCGGCACCCAGGCGCGCGTGCACCAGCACCTCAACATCGGTCAGGGTGAAGTGCCGTGGGACGACTTTTTCGGGACGCTCGCCGAGATCGGTTTCGACGGCATCATGACCTCCTGCGTCTTCGCCTGGGAGGACAAGGCAGACCACTCCGGCCGCTTCATGTGCGCCGAGATGAACAACTACATTCAAAAGTATCAAAAGTGAGGCTTTTCAAATGACTGTCGGAATTGGTGTCATCGGCACCGGCGCAATTGGGCGCGACCATGCGCGCCGGATCAATCAGGTTCTTGGGGGTGCGAAGATCGTCGCTCTGAGCGACCTGAATCTCGCCTCTGCCGAAGCGGTAAAAAGAGACATAGCGCCAGATGCCGTGGTTTTACGCACCGGGGAAGAACTGATCGCGTCACCCAATGTCGACGCCGTGCTGGTCACATCCTGGGGTGCCACCCACGAGCAATACGTGCTTGCGGCGATTGCCGCCGGCAAGCCCTGCTTTTGCGAAAAACCTCTGGCAACGACCGCCGCGGGAGCAAAGCGCATCGTGGATGCGGAAACGGCTCACGGAAAGCGGCTGGTGCAGGTCGGTTTCATGCGCAGATACGACGCCGGTTATGTTGCGCTGAAACAGGCGGTCGACACCAAGATCGGCGCGCCGATCATGGTTCACGCTGCCCACCGCAATCCGGCCGTTCCGGAACAATATGTAACGCCGATGGCAATCCATGACACGATGATCCATGAGATCGATGTGCTGCGCTGGCTGCTTGACGACGACTACGTTTCGGCAAGAGTGATCTTCCCCCGTTCAGCGGCACGCAGTCACGCGAAGCTCAGGGACCCCCAGATTGTCATCCTTGAGACGGCCAAGGGGACGATCATCGACGTCGAGATCTTCGTCAATTGCCACTATGGTTATGACATCCAGTGCGAAGTGGTGGGCGAAGACGGCATCGCCAGCCTGCCCGAACCGATGGCCATACAAACACGCCTTGGCGCCAAACTCCAAAACGATATTCTTACCGATTGGAAGGATCGTTTCATCGCCAGCTACGACGTCGAACTCCAGGATTTCATCAACGTGGCTGCCAAGGGCACCGCTGCGGGCCCGAACTGCTGGGATGGCTATGTGGCCGCGATCACGTCGGATGCCTGTGTTCTTGCCCAGGAGGCCGAGGGACGGCCCGTCGCAATCAATCTGCCGCCGCGTCCGGCGCTCTACAACTGAGGTCTTCGATGCGTTTCGCCATCAATCACATCACCGCGCCCAAACTTTCGCTCGAGCAATTCTTCGCGACAGCCCGTAGTCTGGGCCTGACAGAAGTCGAGATCCGCAACGATCTTCCCGATATCGTCGGGACGGTCAAACCCGAAGCAGTCAAGGCTGCCGCCGAAAAGTCAGGCGTGACGATCGTCTCGATCAACGCGCTCTACCCCTTCAACGTCTGGTCAGGCGATCTGCCGTCGAAGGCGGTGGCGCTTGCGGATTATGCGGCAGCGAGCGGAGCCAACGCGCTCGTCATGTGCCCGCTCAACGACGGCACCAAGGTGTCGTTCGACGATCTTGTCGCGGCGCTGAGGGCCATGAAGCCCATTCTTGAGGAGCGTGGACTGACGGGGCTTGTCGAGCCGCTTGGCTTTCCGGTTTCGTCGCTGCGGACCAAGAAGGAAGCAGTTCGCGCCATCGATGCGGCCGAGGGCGGCGCCGTCTACAAACTGGTGCACGACACCTTCCACCATCACCTTGCCGGTGAAACGGAACTCTTCCCGGATCGGACCGGACTGGTGCACATTTCCGGCGTTGTGGATCCGGCTGTCGCTGTCGAAGATATGCTCGACGCGCATCGTGTGATGGTCGACGCTTCCGACCGGTTGGAGAATGTTCCGCAGATCAGGGCGCTCATCGCCGCAGGCTTCGACGGCCCCTACAGTTTCGAGCCTTTCGCCGAGGAAGTGCATGCGCTGGCCCATCCGGAAGCCGCCGTGCGCCAGAGCATTGGCTACGTTTCCAGCAAACTTTGAACCGATAACCGCTGCCCGTGCCCAGGCTCGGGCAGCGTGTAATGCAAGGCAATTGCGCGCCGCGCTCCAGCCTTCTTTATCGCCTCGCGCACAACAGGATTACCTACTTTGACGCCAAAGCTTCAAAAGCAGCGTTCATCCGTTCATCTGCTTTTTTAGGCAACTTCACCGCCTTTACCAGATCCAGATTGGCGGGCGGGTCTCCGACGCGGATGAGGGCGACCATGCCCATGCTGAAATGCGGAGAACATTTCACCCCGTAGTAGCCGGGTTCGCTGACCGTCAGCACGTATTCCTGGCTCACCTCGCTCTTGAAGGGCTGGACCCCTTCGGGGAGCATTCCCTTGATGGCCTCGACATTGTGGCTCTTGTCCGTCGGAACGAAGCGGATCGTATCGCCGGGGGCCGCGACGACGGCGGCCGGTTCGAAGACCATGTTGCCGCTTTCGCCCTTGTTCATCATCTTGACGGTGTGTTCGGCCGCATGGACCGCACCGGCCGCAAGGATCATCAGGGCAGATGCCGCCAATAGTTTCTTCATGTCCTTCCTCCTCCAATTCGGGTGGAAGGGATGTCCCATAGGGTGGTACCTGCCGCAATGCGACCTTGGTGCCGATCAGCCGGCATGCAGCACGAAGGCCTCAAGCGCCTCGGCTGCGATCGGCTTGTACATGATTTCGATGCCGGCGGCGTCCGCGGCAAGACGTGTCTGTGGGGTGCGGTTGGCAGTGAGGATGCGGGTCGGGCGTTCGCCATATTCCGCATGTAGGGCTTGCACGGTCTCTATCCCGGTGAGCGTTCCGTCCAACTGCTGGTCGACCAGGTAGACATCGGGCACGATTCCGATCTCTTCCAGCAGAGAGAGCGCTTCTTCGCCGCTTGTCGCCTCAAGCACGCTCACTCCGCGCCGCTCCAGCAGCAGCGCGATGGCCCGGCGCAGGTCCAGATCGTTTTCAACCAGAAGCGCGATACGATCGCTGTTGTCGCCCGGTTCCTCCGGGATCGTCGGCGTCGCCTCCCGATAGGCAGGTTTCGCGTGATGCGCGACGACGGCCAGATCGACCGAGAAACAGGTGCCGCGTCCCGGCGCCGAGCGAAGCGCCAGCCGGTGATCGAGCAGGCCACAGGCCCTTTCCACGATCGCGAGGCCCAGGCCCATTCCCTCGGACGCCGAGGCCGAGCCCTGGATGCGATGAAATTCGCGGAAGATGGATTGCTGCTGATCCGCAGCGATGCCAGGTCCGGTATCGTGGACTTCGATGCGCACATGACCTTTCGTCCGGCGAGGCCCGACGAGAACGCGACCGCTGCTCGTATAGCGGATGGCATTGCTGATCAGGTTCTGCAGGATGCGGCGCAGATAGGTCGGGTCGCTCGATACGGTCAGACTGCAGGGCAGGATGTCAAGTCTCAGCCCCTTTCGGGCGGCAATGGGAGCAAATTCGTCGGTAAGCTGTTTCAGCAGGACCGAAAGAGGAACCGGCCCGACGTCCACTGCAGCGCCGCCGGCCTCAAGTCGTGAGATGTCGAGCAAGGCTCCGAGTATCCCTTCCACGCTGACAAGCGCATTGTGCGCTTTTTCCAGGGTGCCGCGCATCGGCGTCGCTTCCGCATCGTCCCGTGCCGCCGCGACGAACAGTTTTGCGGCGGAAAGCGGCTGCAGCAGATCGTGGCTCGCCGCCGCGACAAAGCGGACACGGGCCGAATTGGCCCGCTCGGCCTCGGCGAGCGCCGCCGCCAAGTCTCCAGTGCGGGACGCCACGCGCGCTTCGAGCGTGGCATTGGCGCGGATCATGGCCTGTATCGCGTGACGCTCGCGCGTGACATCGGCGAACGACATGACAAATCCTCGCCCGGGCATCTCCTGCGCAAACACATCCAGTATGATTCCCGAGGAATGCTGGAGTTCGAAGGAAAGCGGCCCGCGCGGCAGCGTGCCATCAACCCAGCGAGCCAGGATGTCGGCGGGAAAGCCGTCGCCGAGGGTCGCGGTACGGGCGATGCGGTCAGCCAGCAATTTGAAGGGCGTTCCCCGCCGCAACAGCCGCAGGGGAATGTCTAGAAGCTGGGCGAACCGGCTGTTCCATCCAGCTAATCGGCGGTTGGCGTCGAAGATGCCCACGCCCTGGTTGATGTGCTCCAGCGTGGCGCGGATCATGCGCGCCTGATCGTCCAGCAGCTTGCCGCGTTCGGAACGTTCCATGCGAATGATGTCGGTGATGTCGGTCTGAAGGACGACCGTGCCGCCGTCCGCAGTGCGCTGTTCGCTGACTTGGAGCCAGCGGTCGCCGCTCAAGCCGACGTTGAAAACCTGCCGGGCCCGGTGCAACCGCATGCGTTCTGCCGCCCATGCATTCGGTGTTACGCCCTCGGGAAGAGCCAGGAGGGCTGAACGGCTGACGGCCTGGACATAATCGGCAAAGGCTATTCCGGGAGCGAGTTTCAGGCGCACGTCGCCAAGATCGCGGCAGAAGCGCGAGTTGCAAAGAACGAGCACCTCGGCGGAATCGAAAAGGGCAAAGCCTTCTTCGATCGCCTCGATCGCCTGCGAGAGATCGCGTCTTGCCCGCTCGGTGGCGCTGTTGGCGTCGTTGAGCTGCTTCAGCGTCGCTTCCAGGTCGCGCGTGCGTTGGCGGACCCGCTCTTCGAGTATGGCCGCACGGCGAAACTGCTCGAAGGCGGCTCCCCTGTCTCCGGAGCTCTGCTCGACATGGCGCATCAGGGCGTCCGCGATGTCGAGCATCTTTTCGAGATTGCGCGCCTCGCCATCTGCGGGATCGAGCAGACCATCGGAGATGCGTTTGTTCATGGGGCGCTTTCCGAGACGACCGTGCCGGGCGGATAGAAGGCGAGCCCGGTCATCGTGTGGTTGATATGCATGGGGCCGATCTGCTCGCCATAGGTCGAGAAGCCAATGACGCCATGTTCCCGCAACAGCGCTGAAACCTGCCCCGTCATTTGCTTTTCCTGAGCTTCGACACGCCGCAGAACGCAATCGAAAGCGAGAACGGCGACCGGATCGCCCGGTTTCTTGAGAGCTTGCAGTTCGCTTGCCAGGTGACCGACGAGATCCTGTGGCTCTGCGATCGTCAGAACCATGCCTTCATCGATTGCGGAAAAAAACAGAAGTTCTCCCGAGGGCAGGACGCGCTGAATCGCGCGGACATGGTGGCGTTCACCCATGCAGACGGTAAGGGGGTGGATTGCGAAGGTGAGTGTATTGACGCTCTCCGGCTGCATACCGATGAGGCGGGCATATTCGCGCACGGCGGGCTCGGCATTGATACGCCGCACGATACGGGCGGCCGGATCCGCCTCAGTCACCACCATCCGGCGTTCCGTCGGCTTGATATGATCCATCTTGAAAGCGCGCAGCGGACAGGCGCCACGCATGACGGATATCACGGCGGCGTTTGCAAGAAGCCGTTTGCCGTCGAAGACGAAGGTCTCGCGGAAGCACGCGCCATCGCCCGCCGATCCGCCAATCAGCGGCATTGCCCCTGTGCCCGCAGCAAGCGCCGAGGCCAGTTCGTCCTCTCGGGTCGAGAGGCCGTCGACCAGAAGCAAGGCGAATTCTTCCGGAAAGTGCCCGTGGTCACGAGCAAGCGTTTGGCGAAGATGAAGCAGCGCATCGGAAAGCTCGCTCGCCACAAGCTTCGAGAGATCCGGGACGAGCAGCGTCTCGGCGGCAAAATAGCGAGAATGGAACCCGACCGCCACGATGCTCGCCTCATCATAGCCCGCACCGGAAATCTCTCCGGCCGTAGTGCAGCCGGCGATCCGTGCGCCTGGCCAGGCTTGTGCCGCATCGGAAACGATGGCTGGCACATCGGCCTCGGGCGAGACGAAGATCAGGACGAGTGAAAACGGGCCAGGGCCAAGGCTTTCCGCCAGGCGCTCGACCGGACAGGTGTCGTGCGCTGAAACGAGCGCACGCGCGACGAACTGCTCATCCACGCGCGATGGCCTCCTCCGCCTTTCCCCCGTCATCAAGTTTAAAGCATCCGCCGAGACTATGCGCCAGCGCGAAGTTCAGCTTGGCCAGACTGTTTTCAGACGTCGCTTACCATCGTGCTGAAACTCGCCTCCTGCGCGAAGAGTACGGCTTGCATGCGCGTCTGTACGCCGAGCTTTCGCATGATGGCGGTGATATGCGCCTTCACCGTGGTTTCGGCGATGGAAAGCTCATAGGCGATGTGCTTGTTCATCCGGCCGGCGCAGACGAGCTGCAGGATACGCGCCTGCTGGCGCGTCAGCAGTGCCAGCCGCTTCACCGCTTCTTCGGACGGCGTCGGCGCCGAGGCTTCGAGTGCCATTCGGCTCGCGTGGATTTCGCCTCGCGCGATGACGGCGAAGGCCTCGCGGAACTCTTCGCGCGAGGCATGCTTCGGTACGAAGGCGTTCACGCCGGCTTTCAGCGCGGCCCGCACCACCCGGATCTCATCGAGCGACGAGACCACGACGATCGGCGTTTCCGACACGGCGCGGCGAAGGCGCACCACCCCATCGAGCCCGTTGACATCGGGCAGGTTGAGGTCGAGCACCACGACGTCAGGCAGAGGGCCCGTTTCCAATCGGGTGAGCGCCGCCTCCAAAGTGCCGACTGCCTCGACGTCGGGAATGCCGACCGGGCCTGTCAGGGTCATCGCCAGCGCATCGCAAAACAGCGGGTGATCGTCGACGATCAGCGCCGATTTCAGCGTGCGCACGGGTTTCTCAAGTACTGGAACTGGCATCATGCGAAATTCCCGAAAGGGCTGGCGATAGCTTAACATGGATTTGGTCCGTCTTCATCGGCCTTGTCCGGCCCGGGTGAAAAGGATGAAGCCGGGCGTTTCCGCCCGGCTCCTTCAGTTCAGCGATGCGAGCTGTTTGGGCAGACGGAAGGTCCAGATCATGCCACCCTGATTGAGGTAGTTGACCTTCTTGGCCACTTCGCCGCCCCAGAGCGGCACAGCTCCGCCCCAGCCCGAAATCACCGAGACATATTGCTCGCCGTCCTGTTCCCAAGTGACCGGCTGTCCGACGATCCCGGAACCGGTCTGGAATTTCCAGAGCTCCTCGCCGGTCTGGTTGTCGAGAGCGATGAAATCGCCTTCAGGCGTTCCGAAGAAAACGAGACCGCCGGCGGTAGCCATCGCTCCACCCCAGAGCGGAGCGCCGTTTTTATACTCCCACTTGATCTCGCCGGTGTTGGGATCGATCGCCTTCAGGCTGCCGATATGGTCTTCGAAGAGCGGCTTGATGGTAAAGCCGGCACCGAGGTAGGCGGCACCCTTCTTGTAGCTGATCGGCTCGTTCCAGATGTCCATGCCCCATTCGTTGGAGGGAACATAGAACAGGCCGGTCTTCGGGCTGTAGGCCATCGGCATCCAGTTTTTGCCGCCGAGGAACGAGGGAACGGCGAAGACCTGCTGGCCCTTCGAGCCATTGGCCGCCGCTGCGGCATCGCCTGGGCGGTTGTCCTCGTTGTAGATCGGACGGCCCGTTTTATCGATACCCTTCGCCCAGGTGATGTTCTTCACGAAAGGGTGAGCGGAGACGAATTTGCCGTCTTCACGGTTCAGCACATAGAAGAAGCCGTTGCGGTCGGCCGTCGCAAAGCGCTTTTTGCCGTCCTTGTCGACGAAAGGCACAACCTCATTGACGCCGTCGAAGTCCCAGCCCTCACGCGGCGTGGTCTGGAAGTGCCACTTGATCTCGCCGTTTTGCGGATCGATACCGAGACGGGAGGCGGCATAAAGGTTGTCGCCCTTGTTGCCCTCCACGGGTTTGCCGGCGTTGCGAAGATGGCTGTTCCACGGAGCGGGGTTGCCGGCGCCGAAGACGAGCGTTTTCGTGTCTTCGTCATAGGAGCCGCCGAGCCAGGTCGCCCCGCCCCCGGTCTTCCACAAGTCGCCAGGCCAGGTCGCATTGAGCGTCCCGGTCATGGTGCTTTCCTTGCCCTTGAAGGTTCCCATGTGGCCTTCGATCACCGGCCGGGTCCAGACAAGTTCGCCGGTCTCCGCATTGCGGGCCTGTACTTCGCCGACAACGCCGAATTCGCCGCCGGAATTGCCCGTGACGACGAGGCCGTTCACGATCAGCGGTGCGGCCGTATAGCTGTAACCTTCCTTGTAGTCCGCGATTTTCTTGTTCCAGACGACATCGCCGGTCTTGCGGTTCAATGCCACGAGACGGGCATCGAGCGTGCCGAAATAGATGTTGTCGCCGAAGATCGCCGCGCCGCGGTTGACCACGTCGCAACAGGGCAGAATGCCTTCCGGAAGGCGCGCATCATATTGCCAGACTTCCTTGCCGGTCTTGATGTTGATGGCATAGAGGCGGCTGTAGGAGCCAGTGATGTACATGATGCCGTCGTAGACGATCGGCTGGCTTTCCTGGCCGCGCTGCTTTTCGCCGCCGAGCGAGAACGCCCAGGCCGGCACCAGGTTCTTGACGTTCTTGGTGTTCAGCGTTTCCATCGGCGAAAAGCGCTGCAAGCCGCGCCCCATGCCATTGGTCAAGACGTCGCCGACGGTTTCGGCGTCCTTTGCAAGATCCTCTTCCGTTACGCCGGCCTGCACCGCACTTGCGCAGGCGATGGCCGCAACCGCGGCCAGAACGAAACTCCTCATGACATCCTCCCTCCATGCCCACAAAGGATGCGGGCTCCACAGCGCGGATCATCTGCCTACTCGCCACGGCGATGAATTGGACCTTGGTCGTAATGTCGGTGTTCCCGGCCCCAATCGGCCCCCCCAATAGGTCGTATATCGAGGGGGATGGGCGGGGGCTACCATTCGCCTAGTCAAGGGGAGGAGAGCCATGACATTCCTGAAATCACTTGCCGGCGCCGCAGTCGCCGCGCTTCTTTCCAGCATGCCGGCATTTGCCGAAACGCCCGTGGTGAGGGCGGCACTTCAGCTTTCGGGCACCGTGAACTGGGAAGCCGCCACCATCCGTCACTACGGTTTCGACAAGGCGAACGGGTTCTCGATGGAAGTCACCGATATCGCCGGCGCCCCCGCGGCCCAGATCGCGCTCATCGGCGGCGAGGTGGACATGATTGTTTCCGACTGGCTTTGGGTGGCGCGCGAGCGGGCCGCCGGCCGCGATTTTGTCTTCATTCCCTATTCGCGCGCCGTTGGCGGGCTGATGGTGCCGGCTGACAGCCAGGCCAAGAGCCTTGCCGACCTGAAAGGGCAGAAGATTGGCGTCGCCGGCGGCCCGGTCGACAAAAGCTGGCTCATCCTGCGCGCCTATGCGCAGAAAGTGGAGCACTTCGACCTTGCCGGCACCACCGAGCAGGTCTTCGGTGCTCCGCCGCTCGTCTACAAGGCGGCGCTCGACGGCGAGGTGCAGGGCGCCTTGAACTTCTGGAATTTCGGCGCCCGGATGCAGGCGGCGGGCATGCGCACGCTGCTTGGGGTAAACGAGGCCGCCGTGGCTCTCGGCCTCGATCCCGAAACGCCGCTCGTCGGTTATGTGGTGCGTGGCGAGGCCCTGAAGGCTCATCCCAAACTCGGCGAGGCCATTGCGGCCGCCTCTCGCCAGGCAAAAGAGAAGCTTTCCGCCGATCCGTCGGCTTGGGACCGCATCCGGCCGATGATGCGGGCGGAGACCGATGCGGAGTTCGAGGCGCTGAAAGCGGGCTTCCTGGCGGGCACGCCGAAGCAGGGAGCGGTCGACGAACGGGCTGCGGCGCGGATGCTGGCGCTGATGACCGAACTTGGTGGTACCGATCTGGTCGGTGATCTGAAAGAGCTGCCCAATGGCGTCTTCCACCACCCCGGCAGCTGAGCCTGTCCTCAGGCTCGATCTTCAAAGCGGCGGGCCGGGCGGTGTGCTCGACCCGATCGCGCTTTCGCTGGCGCCGGGAGAGACGGTGGCGCTGACCGGCCCGTCAGGCATCGGCAAGACATCGTTGCTGCGCATCATCGCCGGTCTCGACCGCAGCTTTACCGGACGTCGTCGGGTGACGGCCCGGCTGGCCATGGTCTTTCAGGAGCCTGTCCTCCTGCCATGGCGTACGGCCATTGAAAATCTCAAGGTCGTCGCCCGGATTTCCCATGAGGAAGCCGGGCGCTGGCTGGAGGATGTGGGGTTGGCGGGACTGGGAGATCGCTTCCCGGGCATGCTTTCCCTCGGGCAGCAGCGACGGTTGTCGCTGGCGCGAGCCTTTGCCTGCGCACCGGACCTGCTGCTGATGGACGAACCCTTCGTCAGCCTCGATCCGTCGCTTGCCTCGGAGATGATGGACCTGCTCGAACGTCTGATCGCCGACCGTCCCTGTGCAACGCTTCTGGTCACCCATGTGCGCGCGGAGGCAGAGCGGCTTGCCGGACGCATTCTCCGGATGGAGGGTCGCCCGGCAAGGATCGTCGAGGAGAATCAGAAGGCCGGTGCGTGTTTTCGGCTGTCGGCGGCCGGCGGGACGATGTCGAGATCGTAGTCGCCGCCCCGCATTGTCGGGCGGCGACGAGGCGCAGACACTTCTCCTCCAAGGCGGTGTCGAGCGCTCAGCGCGTCATGTCTTTCGCGCGGTCATCCCGCGTGCAGGATCGTAGCCCCAGACGGCGACAAGGCCAAATACGACGAAGGCGGCGAGCGTGACGGCAAGCGCCGTTGCATTGCCCTTGGCATAGAGGGCAAAGCGGATGAGTTCGACGGCATGGGTGAAGGGGTTGAGCGCGCAGAGGTCTCTCAGCCGGGGAGAAGCCTCGGCCATCTTCCATAGCGGGTAAAGGGCGGACGAGAGGAAGAACATCGGGAAGATGACGAAGTTCATCACGCCGGCGAAGTTCTCCAACTGTCGGATGAAGGAGGAGAGCAGCAGACCGAGCGCGCCAAGCATCATCGCGGCGGCTGCCATCGCCGGGGCTGCCAACAGGTAGCCGAGCCAGGGAAAGCGGATGCCGTAGAGTGCCGCGATCGCCAGGAAAGCATAGGCCTGCAGCACGGCGATCAGGCTGCCGGCCAAAAGCCGGCAGCCAAGCAGCCACCAGCGCGGCAAAGGTGCCGTCAGCAACAGCCGCATCGATCCCATCTCCCGGTCATAGACGAGGCTGAGGGACGACTGCATGCCGCTGAACAACAAGATCATCCCGACCAGTCCCGGCACGATATAGATCTCGTAGGTTATGTAGGTCTGGTAGGGCGGCGTGATCGACAGCCCGAGCGCGGCCCGAAAGCCGGCAGCGAAGACGAAGAGCCAGACGAGTGGCCTCACGAGCGACGCGATCAGCCGCCCCCGCTGACTAAGGAACCGCAGCGTCTCCCGGTGAACGATCGCCCGCAATGCCATGAAGGGATGCGGCTTGAGGAAGCCGACGGTTTCAGACCCCGCCACAGGAAACGCCTCGACCGTCATGCCTGATCTCCTGTAAGCGCGAGGAAGCGTTGGTTCAGATCGTCGCCGCCGATGTCGCCAGCCTCGCCGTCCGCCAGCACTCGGCCGCGATGGAGGATGACGAGGCGGTCCTGAGCTCGTACCTCATCCACGAGATGGGTTGACCAGAGCACCGTCAGCCCCTCTGCCGCAAGATCGTGCACGTGCTGCGTGATGGCGGCGCGCGAGGCTGCATCGAGCCCGACCGTCGGCTCATCGAGCAGCAGCACCTTCGGTCGGTGAACGAGTGCACGGGCGATCTCCATGCGCCGGCGATGACCTCCATTGAGTTTCGCGGCTTTCTCTCCCGCACGCTCCGCCATGCCGAGCCTATCGAGTGCCGCCATGGTTCGGGTTTCCGCCTCCCGCCCGGAAAGTCCGTGAAGGGCCGCGAAATAGAGCAGATTGCGCTTGACGCTCAGGTCAAGATCAAGCGTCGAGGCCTGGAACACGACCCCCATACGAGCGAGTGCCGCGCTTGGCTCGCGATTCATGTCATGACCGGCGATGACGATGCGGCCTGCTCGTGGCGCAAAAAGCCGCGTGAGCACGCCGAACAGCGTCGATTTTCCCGCTCCATTCGGCCCAAGCAGAGCACAGAAGCGGCCAGGTTCAACGGAAAAGGACAAGCCATCAAGCGCGCGCCGGGCGCCCCAGTCGTGGCTGATGTCTTCCACTGTCAAGCCGCTCATGTCCTGCTCATTCAATGGTGATCGAGACCTGTTGCGTATCGCCCTTGCTGCCGTGCACCTTGAGATGGTAGCTGCCCGGTTTGATGGCGACAAAACTGATTTCCGCCTCGCCTGCCTCGTCGAATTCAATGGAATCGACGCCGAGCGGCCGGATTTCGATCCCCTCGATGACGATCTCGTTGACCCAGATGGCGCGGAAGAAGCCGGCTCCCTCGAGCGCCAGCTCCTGGCTGCCGTCCGCCTTGATTTCCAGCGTGTAATATCTGCCGGACTTCAGCCTCAGCGAACCCTTGGCAACCGGCTGGCCTGCCGAGAGCGTAAGCTTCGGCAGCGCTTCGCGATTGGATTTTGAAAGGACGCCGGCAAGACCCATGCCTGCCTTGCCCTTGTTGTCGTCATCGTCGCCCGCCAGCGCTGCGAAGGGCATGGCGGCAAGCGCCAGGGCTGCCAGAATTGCGTTCTTCATCATGTCCTCTCTCGATCGTTATCGCCGGGCAGCCGCGCCCCAGGGGAAGCGCCCAACCTTGATGGATTTCACAGGCTCCAGCGACGCGACGTCGATGATGGTCACATCGCCGGAGACGCCGTTGGTGGAGAAAAGCTGTTTGTGGTCGGGCGAGAAAGCGAGATGCCAAACCCGGCGCCCGACAAGGACATAGGTCCTTACCTGGAACGTATCGGCATCGATCACTGCCACGTGATTGGCGGGGCCTAGCGCCACGAAGGCGGTTTTGCCGTCCGGGGTGAATTCGAAACCCACGGGCTGGACAAGGTCGGCTTTGATGCCCGTAATCTCAAAGCGGATCTTGGCCTTCTCGGCCTGTGTTGCGACGTCAAAGACGGTGATCGTGCCGCCGATTTCCGACGAGACCCACAGTTCTGCTCCACCCTTGGCGAACTCGGCATGACGCGGACGGGCATCGACAAGCGTGTTGGCAAAGATCTTCTTGGTTTCGGTGTCGATCCAATGCGCCATATTGGTCGTTTCCGATGTGGTGATGACGATCTTGCCGTCCGGCGAAACGGCCATGCCCTCCGGCTCGATGCCAACATTGACCTGGGCCACCACCTGACGGGTCTCGACATCGACGACCGTCGTCACCGCGTCATCCTCATTGGCGATCCACAGATGCCTGTCGTCGGGCGCGAGTACAAATTGCTCCGGGTCCTCGCCGGAGGGCAGATCGTGCAGGATCTTTCCGGTGGCGGGATCCATCACCTGAACCGTGTCACTGTCGGATGCACAGATATAGACGCGGCTGCGGTCGGAATTGAACGTGATCCCACGTGGCCTTTCGCCGGTCGGGATGGTGCGTACGACTTCCAGGCGCACCGTATCGATGACGGAAATGGTATCGTCCTTTTCGTTCGTTACCCAGATCTCCCCCGCGCCCGCCTGAAGAGGCATGGCGACCAGCAGAGGTGCAATCAGCAGAGCCGGAAATCTCATCTCATCCCTCAAAGGCGGTGCAGGCGCTTTCGGGCCGGTCGAGGCCCAGCGTGTCCATTTCGTTGGTCTGGTGCAGGTAGCCGTCGAGCGGTGCGAGTTCGACCAGCGCGCGGGCATTAACGACGGCCATCGGTTGGCGGAGTTGGCCGTCCCAGTCGCGATAACTGAGGCTGCGGCCCTTGAAGCCGTCGAGGGCGAATTTGGCCGACAGGATGAACTTGCGCAGAACGACCGGATCGCCGGAATTAGTCCGGGTGACAGCCTCGCCGATGGTGCGAACCGCCGCCCAGGCGGCATAGTCGCGCGAGCCCATTTCACGGCCCGCTGCCTTTTCGAAGCGGTTCTGGAGCTGCACTGCGGCCCACTGCTCAAGCACCGGCGCCCATCCTTCGCCCCGCAGACCCTCCGAACCGGCGACCGGACGTGGCAGCCATGTGTTGTCCTGCACGTAGCGCCCGAAATCGTCAGCCTCATCGGCAATCAACAGGACGTCGTGATCGGGAAAGTCCTGGGTGAACAGCGGAATCTCGCGACCGGCGGCGCGCCGCAAGTCGGTGTTGAAGGTCCAGTCTTTCTCGACAAGGATGTCGATGCCGAATTTCTGCGCTGAGGTGCGTAATATGTCGGCAAACGCCCGGTCCTCGGGCTTGGGACCGACGATCAGCACCGTACGGGTCCAGCGCCGCGCTTTCAGCGCCTGCATCAGCGCATCGGTGCGCATCGCGTCTTCCGCCACGGTGTGAAGCATATTCACGCGGCAGTCCGCATCGCGTAGTTGCTTTGCGCCGGAGGAAACGTTGAAGAGAAGGGCACCTTTGGCTTCGGCCAGGTCGGCCACCGCCAGAATGCCTTCCGGCGGCGCGTCGAGAAACAGGATTTTCGACGAGGTAAGCGCCTTGCGGGCCGCCGCGAGGAAATCGCCGCCGGGCTCGACCGAGACGAGTGCGAGGCTGTAATCGTGCCCCATGAAGCGGCCGGTCGTTTTCGTGTCCGCCAGCGCGACCTCCGCTCCTGCAATGCCTCGGTCCTCCGGGATTGGATCGAGATTGGAAAGGACCGGCGGCGGCTGGATCTCCTGCCTCATGTAAATCATGGGTACTGCGATTTCGGCCGTGGCAGAGGAAGCCCAGCAGAAGATCGCGGCCGCGAGCCACAAACCTTTCCGATCCCTGAAGCTTTCCGCCATGTCACATCCTCCCTGCGCCAGCATGGCGGCATGCGGGGATGCTCGAAATACGACCTTGGTGTCATGGGATGTCGCGACCTAGGTCGCATATCGCGCCGCACCCGCGCTGCCTTACAAAATGCCGAGTTGGAAATGCGAGGGAGGACCGCATGACGGCCAATAGCATTCGCGGCGGGATCGCCGTTTTCATCCTCATGGCGACGACCGGCCTGGTTATCGCTCACGGCGATGTCGCGCCGCAGCCGGTCAACACGGACGCGTTGCCGGAGGTGGGCGAGGAGTGGCTGACCGAAAACCCCTATCGCGAGGCAAAAGCCGGCCACGAGGTGTGGCTGAAGGCGGTCGAGATCGGGGCATCCGGCTTCAACCAGAATTGTGCACGCTGTCATGGACTCGGCGCGGTTTCTGGCGGCCTTGCGCCCGATCTGCGCCTCCTCGAAGCAGAGGAATACGGTGACGAATGGTTCATCGAGCGCTTCCGTCACGGCTACACCCAGGATGGCACGACCAAGATGCCGGCCTTTGGCGATATCCTTGGCCAGAAGGCGGCCTGGGCCATCCGCACCTATGTGGAGACCCGCCCAGAGGATGGGGCGTTGGATCCCCATGCAAAGCGCCTCCACGAAATCCGTGACGAGCTTGGCAGCGGCAAGGTCGCCGATACCGCGGCGCTCAAGAAGGAACTAGAGACGATCGCCACCGACGTGAAGACGGCCTCCGGAGCGCCGGTCGCCGACAGTGTCACCTACGAGGCGGCGCGTATCCTCTCCGACAAGCCTGAAAGCTGGAAGAAGGCCGCGGAGGTGCTGACGGTCGGCCTTTCGGCCACCCAGTAGCCGCCATGATGCGCTGCGCCTTTTTGGCTCTGGCAATCGGCGTCGCCCTTCCGGGCGGCGCCCTTGCCCGCTGCGAGGGCTATGTGCCTCAGGCCAAGCCGCAGAACACATTCGCACAGGATGTCGGCCGCGAATTCGACCGGATCATAGAAGAGGGCTGGATCGAGTTCGCAGTCTATGCGGACTATGCGCCCTGGTCCTACGAGGAGAAGGGGAAGGCGGCCGGCGTGGACGTCGATGTCGGACGGTTGATCGCAAAGGCCTTGGGGGTGGAAGCAAAATTCCGTCTCGTTACGGCTGGGGAAAATCTTGAAGCCGACCTGATGAATTATGTCTGGAAGGGTGCAGCCATCGGCGGTCGCGTCAGCGATGTCATGCTGCATGTGCCTTATGACAGCGAGCTTGTCTGCCGCATCGAGCAGGTGACCTTTACCGGACAATATGCGACCGAAAACATAGCAATCGCCTATCGAGGCACCGATTACGAGGAGAAGGCGCCGACCCCGCCCTTCTTCCGGTTCGATCCGGTTGCCGTCGAAAACGACTCGATCGCCGATTTTTATCTCACGTCGCTGATTGGTCCCGCAGGCAAGATCAACCGATATCGGTCTACCGCGGCCGCCATGGATGGACTCGCTGCAGGAGATACCAAGGCGGCGATGGGACCGCGCGCCGAACTGGAGGCGGGGCTTACCCGTCATCCGGACGGCGGGCTGAAGGTGCATTCGCCCCCGCTCGTGGGTTTTGCGCGAGGGAACTGGACGATAGGCATTGGCGTGAACTACCAGCACAAGGATCTCGCCTACGCGGTCGATGATGCTATCGATAAGGCGCTCGCTGACGGGCAAATCAGCCGCATCTTTAGCCATTATGGCCTGACCTTCACACCGCCGCAGCGTTAGCGTTAGAAGGTGGAGACGTCGCCGGCGGCATCCACCGCCGTCACGCGCATCAACCCGCCGATCCGGCCAAGCGTTGTGCGGATTTCATCGGCGGTCATCAGGCAGAAGGCCGTCGAGAAACCGTCTGCCATCGCGGCATCTTCCGTTTCCACCGAGATCGTCGACCAGCAGGGCCGCTCGCCATGGGGACCGAGGATATGAAAGACATTGCCGAGCCTCATGGCGGATGGACTTGAGGTTGCGATGGCGGTGCCTGTGAGCCGGCGTATGGCGACCTGGCCCAAAACGGGATCCTCGATGGAGACGCTGAACGGTCCGCCGAGAGCGGCAAACTCTCCCATCTCCACAAGGGCCTGTGCGTAACCTGCCTTCCCCAGGAGATGACGCACCCGGTCGGCGGCGTAACCCTGGGCGATGCCGTTGAATGTCAATGCCTGGCCTTTGCCCAACCGAATGGACGGATCGAAGCGCACCCGTTCCCAACCTATCGTGGCACGCGCCTGCGCGATGTCCCGGCCCTCGGCGAGAGCGCGCCAAAGCGGCTGGACCGACGGGTCGAACCGCCCGCCCGTTGCCTGGTGGACCTGATCGGCAAGACGGAGAAGATCGAAAAGTGCCTGAGGCGCGCTATCGAGATGGCCAATGGCGTTCAATCGGTTGAGGGCCGAATCCGGCTTGAACAGGCTCGCTGCCGCCTCGACCTCGGCAATCGTCGTTCCGATCAGGTCTGCGACATGCCGGGAAAGACCGCGAGGGCCGCGCAGATCCACGCGCACCGTACCGCCGAGCATGTCTGCCTGCCAGGTCGTCACCTCTGCGCGCGCAGGGCCGGGGAAGGCAACGGCTGCGGCGATGAACAGGAAGCGGCGGCGGTTCATGCCGGGATCCCCACCCTGGTCACCGGATTGGCCGCGCGCTTTCGATGCGCCAGCACCCGCGGCACGCATTGCGTCGCATCGTCATGGATGGTCACGCAATCGAGGCATTGAAAACACTCGGAATAGGCAACGCGGCCGGTCTTTCGGATCGCGCCGTACGGGCAGCGCACGTGGCAGAGTTGGCAAGGAGAACCGCATTCAAGGCGGCGAGGTATCCAGTTCCGCGTGCGAAGCAGCCCGCCGAGAGCCATGATCGCGCCAAGGGGGCAGATATAGCGACAGAAACCCTTGAAGGTCACTGCGGCGAGAAATAGCCAGAAAGCGGCATAGGCGACATAGTACCATTCGCGGTGGAAGAAGGTTGTGACGGCCGTCTTGAAGGGCTCGATCTCCGCTGCGGTTTCCGCCTTTTCGGGCGCGAAGAAGGTGACCGCGACCAGACCTGCCAGCGAGAGCCATGGACCGGCCTTTAATCGTCTGTCCCAGATCGGCGAGGGGTTCCATTGCGGCAGCCGGAGCAAGCGGCCTGCATGATGAGCGAATTCCTGCATGGCGCCGAACGGACAGAGCCAGCCGCAGAAGAGGCCGCGTCCCCATAGCACAAATCCAAGGATGGCAGCCCCCCAGACCATGAGCGAAAAGGGATCGTAGAGCAGAACCGCCAGGTTACCGCCGCCGCTTATCGCCCGGAGAGCGGCGAGCGGCGTGACGATCGACAATTGGCCTTGGCCCCACCAGCCGACGAACCCCACAACAACTGCCAGAAGAGCAAGCCGCGCCGGACGCAGCACCGTCGGCGCGGCGAGTTGGTGCATGCCGGGGCCGACTGCGCCGAACACGCCCGCAAGTAGAATGCCAAGCGCCGCGAGGTCCCATTTCCGGTCTACGATTGCCGCCTGCCAGGGTGGTCTCACGCTGGACGTTTCCGGCCGGACGAAAAAGGCGGGATCAGCCTTGAGAGTGATCAGGAACTGGGCCGAACCCATCTCCGGCTTCAGCATGCCATGGGCGCGCACGGCTTGGGCGGAGAGTATCCAGTCCCGCGTCGGGTCGAAGCCGAGGCGGCGGTCGATCCTCAGGATCATCGTCGTGCCGTGCGGCACGCCCGGTCCGGTTTCGGCCGTCATGTCGGCATCACGTAGGGCAACAGGCAGACCATCCTGAGCAGCCGAAAGCCGGTCGGGCGCCGTGTTGCGCACGAAATCCGCCGAAACGAGGCCATGGCGGCCGGCGTCGATGACCAGCACGGGCTCGTCGTCCGGGCTCACGCGCAGCAGGCGTTGAAGATCGGCAAAACTTTCCTTGCTCAAAACGGCCCGGGCAATTGCGGGAGGGCCGATATCCACCACCCAAAGATCAAGGAAGAGCCCCTCCGGATCAGTGGCTGCCTCCGGGTTATCATCCGCCCATTTCGTGCCCGCGAAGGCCTCATCGAGCTTGGCATTCGTCACCTTGAGATGTCGAGCCAGGCCTCGTTCGACGAGCGTCGTCCATTCGAGTTTCTCATCGACCGACGGATCGGGATGCACGGGCGGGCCACTTGTCACGCCCTGCATCTTCTCCCGCGCGACCGCGAGCGTTGCGGCCAGGATGGTTTCATGGGCGATGCGGACGGAAGCCGTGGCTTTGGTTACCCCATCGAGATAGACGAGACTGGAGCCGCCCCCGGCCTCGCCATAGGGTGTGCCGACGACGAGCGCCTCCCGGATCGAGTGCCCGCGATATTGTTCGAGAAAAGCGCGCAACGGTGCTTCCCCAAGGCCGGATACGAAGATTGGCTCGTTGTGGGCGATGAGCCGCACATCGAGGAAGCGGCCCTCCCTGTCGATCAGCACCAGCATGTTGATCGGAGCTCCGGAAAACCCGGGAAGGGGAGCGAGCGGACCGGTCTCGAAGGCATAGCCTGCCTGCGCTCCGCCGGAATTCAGCAGTGTCCAGACGCCGTTTTCATTCAGCTGCTCGCCAAGCGCGTAAGGCGGTACGATCAGGTTTGCGAGCGCCTCACGGCTGAGCGGCGCACCGGCCGCGCGGCCGGAGAAAAGCATGCAGAAAACAAAAAAGCTCAGTAGGGCCAGGCGTCTTCCCATGGCGCAATCCTCCCAGCCAGATTTCTATGCAGCGCGCGAGAGGTCGCCATACGACCAAGGTCGCGGATCGGACATGCGGTTCGGCCGCTATAGTTGGTTCGGGAGAATTCAGATGTCGCAGAAGAGCCTCGAAGACCGGTTGCAAGGGGGCGTGTTCCTTCTTTCCCTCAGCCTGTTCGGGCTATTCTGGGCCGTCCTCGCCGCCTTGAAAGCGGACCCGACCGTCCTTCCCGGGCCGGTCGACGTCGCGCAGGTATTTTGGTCGGAGGCCGCGGCCGGTCGATTGCCGAGAGAACTGTTCGCGACACTTCTGCGCGTCGTCGTCTCATTCGGACTTGCCATGGCGGCGGGTTGCCTGCTCGGTTTCCTGCTCGGGCGCCACCGGATTCTCAACCGCTGGGCTGATCCTTGGGTGACGATCTTCATGAACCTGCCGGCGCTGGTGTTGATCGTGCTCTGTTACCTTTGGATCGGGCTCAACGAGCTTGCGGCGATCGTCGCGGTGACGCTCAACAAGACGGCGATGGTCATGGTCACCATCCGCCAAGGCGTACGGTCCTTCGATCCGGCGCTCGATGATCTGGCATTGGTGGCCCGGCTTTCGCGCGGGGAGCGTCTTCGGCACCTGGTCCTGCCGCAACTGGCACCCTGGCTGGCAGTGGCCGCACGCAACGGCATTGCTATCATCTGGAAGATCGTGCTCGTCGTCGAATTTCTTGGCCGGTCCAATGGGGTCGGTTTCCGTATCCACCTGTATTTCCAGCAGTTCCAGACCGCCCACGTACTCGTCTACTCACTTTCGTTCGTCGCTGTCATGCTGGTCGCCGAGCACGGAATCATCCAGCGCTGGGAGGCACGGGCGGCGAGCTGGAAACGTTGAACTTCGTTGACCATTGCCGGCCATGGCAACCTATAATGTCCATTGTGCCGCCATCGCATCCTGTCGATGTCGGATGTTTGCACGGTCCATTTTCGGTAGGTGCACGCATACCATCAGGCCCGGATTGTTGGACGACAGTTCTATATCCCCTCCGTGGTGCCGCACGATCGCCCGGGCGATCGACATTCCGAGGCCGATACCGCCGGTTTCCCGATTGCGTGACTTCTCCATCCGGAAGAAGGGCGAAAACACTTTGTCCCGCATTTCCTCCGGAATGCCAGGACCATGATCCTTGACGAGAATGTCGAAGCCGGTCGCGGTTTCGACGATCGATACGCTCGCACTGCCACCATACCTGACTGCATTCTCCACGAGATTGCGTATGGCGCGGCGCAATGCCCCGGGACGGCAGCGATAGTGGGTCTTCTTGCTTTCCGTGAATTCCACTTTGTGGCCCAGATCGCCCAGGTCGTGACAGAGGCTTTCAACCAGCGCACACAGATCGATCGTCCGCGTTTCCTCGGTGGATGCCTCGCCCTTGGCAAAGGCTATGGTCGCTTCCGTCATCGCCTGAATTTCATCGATGGTATCGAGCATTCGATGCTGGACATCGGGATCCGATACGAATTCAGCCCGCAGCCGCAGTGAAGTCAAAGGCGTTCGCAAATCGTGACCGATCGCCGCAAGCATCCTGACCCTGTCCTCGACATAGCGGTGCAGCCGCTGCTGCATTCGATTGAAGGACACGGCTGTCAAGCGGATGTCGTCGGGCCCGCTTTCGGGAATAGGCGAAATGTTCTCGCCGCGCCCCAAAGCGTCGGCAGCTATGGCAAGCTGGCGCATGGGACGAGTGATGCGGGCCGTTGCAAGGATCACGATCACGCAGAGGATCACGACGCTTAATGCGAAGGAATAGAGCGACGGCGAGCGCCACCAGGGTGTTCCGGCTGTCTTGAAATAGGCTGTATTGAGCCAAAGTCCGCTCTTGAGCTGGACGGCCATTCCCATTCCCGAGCCGCTGCCGTTCGACGTCACGAGATCGGTGTATCTGGCGGGCTGATCCAAGGGCCAGAGCGTGCCGCCAGCCTGAATCCATTCAGGCATCCCGGCGGTGGCGCTGATTTCGGTCTCTACGCTTCGTGCCGCTTCCAATTGTCCCGAAGCAGAGCCAAGACCCCATTCAGGAGGCAGGGCCACAGCGTTGCGGATCGGGCGGACGAGGTGCGAGGTCGCGCTGCGCCGCCAGGCAACAAGATCTGCCGGTGGACCAGTTGTCAGCCAAAAACGAGTGGTGGATGTCTCGCTGGCTTGCAGTACCTCTTCGCGAAGTTCGGTAGGAATGACCTCCATGAGTCGGGTAATCGAACCCGTCCGTGTGAAAAACTCGCTTTTGGAGGCCGCCTTCAGCGCCTTGCCCTGCTCATCCCACGAGATGAGAAACGAAAGCACTTGCGAGACGACGAGCGCTAAAAGAATAAAGCCTATGAATTGTCTGGCCAGACTTCGTTTCCACCACGCGATCATGACTTCACCACGCTTGCCGAAAGGCTGTAGCCGCCGCCCCAATGGGTTTTGATGATGGCCGGATTTTTGGGATCTGCTTCGACTTTCTTGCGCAGGCGGCTGACCTGATTATCGATGCTGCGGTCGAAGGGGTCGGCGGTTCTTCCGGAGGTAAGATCAAGGAGTTGGTCCCGGCTGAGGACCATTCCGGGATGATCGAGAAACGCTTTGAGCAACCGGAATTCGACCGTGCTCAATGCTACACCTATACCATCGCTGTCGGTAAGTTCCTGCCGGGCGAAGTCCAAGGTCCAGTGATCAAAACGAATAGTGCTTCCCTTGATCGGTTCACTCTGTCGCGCTGCCGTCCCCTGGACGCGACGCAGGACAGCACGGACCCGTGCAAGCAGTTCGCGAGGATTGAAGGGTTTGACAAGATAATCGTCCGCACCGATTTCTAGACCGACGATGCGATCGGTGTCTTCCGACATCGCGGTGAGGAAAATGATGGGGGTTGCCATGGATGCGCGAAGCTGCCGGCATATGCTGATGCCATCCTCGCCGGGCATCATGATATCGAGCACGATGAGGTCGATGGCCTCGCGCGCCAAGATCTCACGCAGCGTCTCGCCGCTTTCGGCCAGACTAACCCTGTAGCCATGTCTTGTCAGGTACTGGCCAACCAGATCCCGGATGTCATGATGGTCATCCACGACGGCGATATGCGGCGAAGTCTCCATTGCAATTCCCACGAGATTCAATTCGATCGCCCCCGCCATCAAATTTGACCGGAAAAGGACAGCCCATTTACATAATCACGAGCACGGCTTTTCCTCACCAAAAACCGCCGTCCCACCAGCCCTCTGCGTGAGGTGGCGCAGAGTGACTGCTGGGACGCTTCGGCCGGTAACCTCACAACAGCGTGCGGGGTTGAGGCCGTGTCATTCGGTTCTAGCGCGAGAGGCCTCCTTGGTCGCCGCTACTGTCGCTGCTGTCGCCGATTTTCCGGTCGTCGCGGGTGGTGTTCCATGCGAATGAGCCGGCGTCCGACTTCGGAAAGTAGAAGGTCTTGCTGTGATCGCCAAGAGAATTGCGTCCCGGCGAGACAGCCTCTACCGGCGACTGGCGCTGAACGCCCTCGTAATAATCACCTTCGGCAAGGGCCGGGGTGGCTAGAGCTGCGGATACAAGCAAGAAAGTGATGCTGGTGGTCTTGATCATTGGTATAAATCCTTGTGCTTTGATTGCGCTTGAGTTTGCGACCGTGCGGCAATCGGGGTCTTGAATGAGCTGCGGGGGTTAGTTGGGCCGAAACGCACCGTCGTAATAGTCACCGCTGTCGAAGATGCGGCGGTCGTCGCGGCTGGTGCGAGAGCCGAAAGGCGTTTGCTCGGAGCTGCGATAGCTGTCGCTTTCGACGCTGATGCTATTCGTCTGGGTCCGGTCCAGCCGGTTTTTGCCGTCTTCTGCGAGCGTTGCGCTGGCGAAAGATAGACCTGCGGTAAGTGCGATGATGAGATGTCTGAACATGTGTTTCCTTTCTCGTTAGCCGTACCTCTGGGGTACGAGAAAGGAATAACCCTCATTTGTCGCACAGCTATGCCGCGGTGCACCAAAATTGTATCAAAGTGTCACGGAGCCGTTTTACGGCTCCCACCGGTTCGTTGGTATGAATAGGACACCGCGTCGGGCTTGCGGTACTTCTCCACAATGGCCGATCCAAGAAGGAGTCGTCGACCTTTCCGGTTTTCTGGATCGCCACGACATTTACAATCGTGACCGATGGGCAGGTTCACTTTTTGTGAAGGACTGGCGGCCAGTCTTCTGCCACACCAAGCGATTCGTTTGGCAATGACGGAGACGGCATGACCCTAATGCAATTTCCCGCCGACCGGCGGGCGGCCGAAGTGAGACGTTGCGCGCAAGCTCTTCGGACACTCCATGGCCAAGAAGCAAACCTTTTCTGGCGATCGGAAATGGTGCTTTTTTCCGCGGAACTCTCAGCGCAAGGCGCATCTGTGGAAGAAATCTCCCATCAGGCGAGCCTCTTCATGAATGCGGTGCAGCTGGAACTGCAGAAGGAATACGCTGCCGCCGCATCGGGATCATGAACGACGATTGCATCTCCCGCTTTGATCGGTCGTCTTGACGTCCGCTTACGGCGTGGAGGCTATTGTCTGTAGCCATGCCGGGCGAAAAAGCGGTCGAGTTCCCGCTGCTGGGGCGCCTGGCCGGTATAGATCGCGACGTATCGGGGGATGCGTTTCATGCGCAGGGCGATGTCCTCCCTGGATTGCATCGAGATATACCCGATCTGTACCAGATAGGTCGTTCTCGCGCGAACATCCGCGGACCCCTCGTCGCAACCGAACCGCATGAACATTCGGCTGAGCGCCTCCATTCTCACCTGGTCGGCCTGCTGCACGTCAGCCAGGATCTCGGGCGATTGAAGCGCCCAGCTGCGAACGGCAAATTCGAATTGGGAATCGAAAAGCTCCTTGTTCAGCCAGCAGTCGAAGACGTTCAGCATCGCTTCGGCGAGCGTCTCCGCATAGGCCTCGGATTGCTTCACAAGGTTGCCGGTGTTCTTCTCTCGCCAGCGCGAGATCAGCGCGGACAGCAGCTCTTCGCGATCCTTGAAGAACCAATAGAAGCTCGTCCGGGAAAGATTGAGCCGTTTTGCAAGCGGCAGGATCTTCACCGAATCCACACCGGACTCGAGCAGCGAAACGTAGGCAGCTTCGAGCCATCCCTCGTAGGAGCCCCGCCAGCCGCTGTCACCTGTCGCTTGATCCATAAATTCTCCTAACAAATCCAAGCGAGAGCTACAAGCCGAATGTACATATCTGCCCAGGTAGAAGACATGACTGTTTTCATCGTTGACATATATGTACATTCCCACCTAACTTTGCGTGAACATCCCTAGGCCGGAGCCCGCGCATGTCGAACGATCCACTCCTTCAGCCCTATAAGCTGAAGCATCTGACCTTGCGCAACCGTATCATCGTGACATCGCACGAGCCGGCCTATCCGGAGGACGGCATGCCGAAGGAGCGCTACCGGGCCTATACGGTCGAGCGGGCGAAGGGCGGCGTGGCATTGACCATGACGGCCGGTTCCGCCGCTGTGTCGAAGGATAGTCCCCCGGTCTTCAACAATCTGCTCGCCTACAAGGACGAAATCGTACCGTGGATCCGGCAGATGACCGATGCCGTGCACGAGGAGGGGGCAGCGATCATGATCCAGCTCACCCATCTCGGCCGCCGCACGCGCTGGGACAAGGGTGACTGGCTGCCCGTTGTCGCCCCCTCCCATCATCGCGAGGCTGCGCACCGCGCCTTCCCGAAGAAGCTCGAAGATTGGGATATCGAGCGCATCGTCAAGGACTTCGCTGATGCGGCCGAGCGCATGAAGGCAGGCGGGATGGACGGCGTGGAGCTGGAGGCCTATGGCCACCTGATCGATCAGTTCGTTTCCCCGCTCACAAATGAGCTTGAGGCACCTTATGGTGGATCCCTTGAAAACCGGATGCGTTTCTGTCTCGAAGTCTTCAAGGCGATGCGAGAGAGGGTAGGCGATGATTTCATTCTCGGTGTCCGCTACACCGCCGACGAATGTCTTCCCGGCGGCACCGGACAAGCTGAAGGCATCGAGATTTCGAGACGCCTGAAGGACAGCGGGCTGATCGACTACCTGAACGTCATCCGCGGCCATATCGATACGGATCCCGGCTTGACCGACGTTATACCGATCCAGGGAATGGCGAACTCTCCGCACCTCGATTTCGCCGGCGAGATCCGCGCGGCCACGAACTTCCCGACCTTTCATGCCGCGAAGATCCCCGACGTCGCCACAGCGCGTCATGCCATTGCGGCGGGCAAGGTCGACATGGTTGGCATGACGCGTGCGCACATGACCGACCCGCATATCGTGCGAAAGATCATCGAGAAGCGGGAAGACGACATCCGTCCCTGCGTTGGCGCGAATTACTGTCTCGACCGCATCTATCAGGGCGGCATGGCCTTCTGCATCCATAATGCCGCGACAGGTCGCGAGGAGTCCATGCCGCACACCATTCCAAAAGCCGCCCTGCGCAAGAAGGTGGTGATCGTCGGGGCAGGGCCGGCAGGCTTGGAGGCCGCACGCGTTTCGGCCGAACGTGGCCATCACGTCGTGGTTTTCGAGGCGGCGAACGATCCTGGCGGCCAGATACGGTTGACGGCGCAGAGCGAACGTCGGCGGGAAATGATCAGCATCATCGACTGGCGGATGAGCCAATGCGAAAAGCTTGGCGTCACCTTCCATTTCAACACCTGGGCGGAAGCGGACACGATTGCGGCGGAAAATCCAGACGTTGTCATCATCGCGACCGGCGGACTGCCGCATACCGAGGTGCTTTCGAAGGGCAACGAACTCATCGTTTCTTCCTGGGATATCATTTCGGGCGACGTGAGGCCCGGCACCAACGTGCTGGTTTTCGACGACGCGGGTGACCATGCAGGGCTGCAGGCCGCGGAATTTATCGCCAAGGCGGGCGGCAAGGTCGAGATCATGACGCCGGACCGTTCCTTCGCGCCGGAGGTCATGGCGATGAACCTCGTGCCCTACATGCGGGCGCTGCAGAAGCTCGACGTAACCTTCACGGTCACCTACCGGTTGGAAGCAGTGGAGAGGAGCGGCAACCAGATCGTCGCCCATGTCGGCAGCGACTATGGCGGGGTTGCCAAGCAGCGAATGGTTGACCAGATCGTCGTCAATCACGGGACCATCCCGCTGGACGATCTATACTTCGAGCTGAAGCCAGGTTCGAAAAACCTCGGGGAAGTCTCCTATGATGAACTGCTTTCCGGGGCACCGCAGACGATCGAACGCAATCCGGCTGGCTCCTATCAGCTTTTCCGCATCGGCGATGCGGTGGCGGCCCGCAACACGCATGCTGCCATCTACGATGCGCTGCGGCTTGCAAAGGACATCTGAGAGTAGCCGGAGCCAGCGAAGATCTGAAAGCGACTCCCGATTAGCATCAGTATCTTGAACGCGTCCCAGGCCGGTGGAATTGTCAGGCTTCGGGAATGGCTGCTTAACGAAGATGCACCACGATCGGAATGCCGTCGATCGTTTCCACCCGCATCCCGAATCCAAAGATGGTATGCAGCGTTTCCGGGGTGAGCAGTCCTGAGGGCGGGCCATCGGCAATGATGCGGCCGGATTTCATCGCCACGATGCGGTCCGCATAGACCCCCGCCTGGTTGATATCGTGCAGCACGATGACGACGGTTTTGCCCTTGCCATCGGCGATCTTGCGCAGCGACCGCATCAGCTCACGGGCAAAATACATGTCGAGATTGTTAAGCGGTTCGTCGAGGAGCAGATAGTCGGTACCTTGCGCGAAAGCCATGGCAACGAGGGCCCGTTGACGTTGCCCGCCGGAGAGCGTCTCGATGAACCGGCCCGCAAGATCGGTCAGGTCGAATTGCTGCAGCGACTGATTGATGATCCTCTGGTCCTCCTCCGTCAACCGGCCGCGTCCGTGCGGGAAACGGCCGAAGCCGACGAGTTCGCGGACACGCAGCCGGCTTGTCACGATCGAGTCCTGACGCAGGATCGCGATGATCTTCGCGAGATCCCGGTTCGGTGTCGTGTCGACCGGAAAGCCCTCGATGCTGATCTTTCCTGTCTGCAGCGGTTGAAGCCGCGCGATCAGCGAGAGGAGTGAGGACTTGCCCGCCCCATTTGGACCGATCAGCGCGGTGATGCCGCCTTTCGGGATCTCGAGCGAGATATCGTGCAGGATCCTCGTCGAACCGTGTTTCAGCGAGACTTTTTCCACCCGGATCATCTGCGGCTCCCGAGGAAGAGGAGAATGAGGAAGGCAAGGCCGCCGGCGAATTCGATGACGACACCGAGCGTGGAACTGTTGTCGAGCCCATGCTGGAAGAATGTCTGGCCGCCGACGAGGATGATCACGGCGGTGAAGGCCGCTGCAGGCATCAGCATGCTATGGCGCCGGGTATCGACAACCCGCTCCGCGATGGCGACGACCAGGAGACCAAAGAAGGCGATCGGCCCGACCAGTGCGGTTGATACGGCTACCAGCGACGAGACGAGCAGTAGAAGGCCGGCGACCGTTCTCGCCCAGGCGACCCCAAGTCCGGTCGCGCTGTCGGCGCCGAGCGCCACGATGTCCAGGAGATGCCGCGCCCGCCAGGCGATCACCGCGGCCACGGCGGTCAGAATTGTTGCAAAGATCAGCACGTCGGTGCGGACATCGTTGAAGTTGGCGAAGCTCGCGCTCTGTGCCACGGCGAAGTCATTGGGATCGACAAGGCGGGCCAAGAGTGATTGCAGGCTGCGGAAAAGGATGCCGAAGATGACGCCCGCAAGCAGCATCAGCCCCATATCCGTGCGGCGCCTCAGCATCGGCAGCAGGAGAGCGGTCGCCAGGCCCATGAGCAGCATCACTTCGCCGGCGAATTTCAGCTGGGGATCGAGCGCCGAGTAGCCGAGACCGCCCAGCAGAAACACGAGCAGCATTTGCCCGAACAGATAGAGCGCGTCGAGCCCCATGATCGAGGGCGTCAGGATGCGGTTGTTGGTCACCGTCTGGAAAATCACCGTCGACAGGGCGATGGATAGGCTGACTTGCAGCAGGGCCGCGAGTTTCGTTGCGCGCAGTAAGAGCACGAAGCCGATATTGCCGCGCAGTCCGATTGTCATATAGGCGGCGATGCAGACAATCGCTGCCGCGCCGAGACAAAGGAGCCGACGGTCAGGCATGGGCCGGCCGCCGAAAGAGAAGCCAGAGAAAAACCACGCCGCCGACGCAGCCCATCACCGTACCGACCGGAATTTCATAGGGGTAGCGGATCAGCCGGCCGAGGATGTCGCAGCCAAGCACCAGGATCGCGCCGCTCATGGCGACGACGGGCAGCGTACCACGCAGGTTGTCGCCCATCAGCCGGGATACGATATTTGGTACGACGAGGCCGACGAAGGGGATCATTCCGACGATCACGGTGCTAAGGGCCGAGATGACGGAGACGATGACGAGACCGAGTTGCAGCATGCGGGGATAATCGATGCCAAGCCCGATACTGGCGTCGCGGCCCATCGCCATGATCGTCAGCCGGTCGGCGATCATCCATGCAACCACCAGCATGGCCGCGCCGACCCACAATAGTTCATACCGCCCGCGCAGCACCCCGGAGAAATCTCCGTTGGTCCAGACTGAGAGATACTGCAGCAGGTCCGCCTGCCAGGCGACGAAGGTAACCGCTGCCCCGATGACGCCGCCATAAACGGTGCCGAACAGGGGAACCAGAAAGGGTTGGGTCGGCGGCAGCCGATGCGCCGTCATCAGGAAGACCGACGTACCGAAAAGTGCGGTCGTGGTCGCGACGATGCTTTTTATCAAAAGGTTTGCCGAAGGCCACAGCAGCGTGACGAGAAGCACGCCAAGTTCGGCGCTCTGTGCGGTACCGGCTGTCGAGGGCTCGACGTAACTGTTGCGGGCGAGCGTCTGCATGATGAGGCCGCCGATCGCCAGACCCGATCCGGCAAGCAGAGCCGCCAGCGTTCGCGGCAGGCGGCTGATCAGCAGCAGTTCTAGCGCCCCGGCGTCGGAAAACACCCGCCGAAAGGGCATGTCGATGACGCCGACGAACAGGCTCAACATGACGAGAACCGCAAGTACGAAACCCGCGGCCAATCCGATAGGTGACGGCTTCTGGCGAGCGGCTGTATTCATCTGACGGCGGCAAAGGCCTCGGCGATGGCTGCCAGCACGCGCTGCATCGACTGGATCCCGCCGGCGGCGATGTAGAATTCTGCGGCCGGCAGATAGACGACCTGTCCCTTCTTCCATGCGGCCGTCTGTGCGACCAGTTCGTTGTCAAGCGTCGCTTTTGCGGCCTGTTCGCCTGAGCCTATCGCCGCGGCGCGATCCAGAACCAGCAGCCAGTCGGGATTGGCCTTGGCGATGAATTCGAAGGATACCGCTTCCCCGTGGTTCGCCGCCTTCACGTCGGTAACGGCCGGCGGCAGGTCGAGCGCGGCATGCACCCAGCCGAAGCGCGAGCCGGGACCATAGGCCGTCACCTTCGGTCCATTGGTCATGATGATGAGCCCCTTGCCCTTGCCGGCGACGGCTGCCTTTGCGGCCTTGATCTGTTCGTCCAGCTCGCCTGCAGCCTTTTCGGCTTCCACTTGCTTGCCGAAAAGCGCGCCATAGGCGGCCAGCCGCTCCTTGGCCTCGGCCACCAGATCGTCGCCATCCATCGTCATGTCGATGGTCTGCGCCACCCTGGCAGCAGCATCCGCTTTTGTAGAGGATCGTCCACCGACGATGATGAGGTCGGGCGAAAGCACGCTCAGAGCCTCGAGATCCGGCTCGAAGAGGTCGCCGACGACTTCCGCATCCTGCTTGAGAGGCTTCAACGGCGAAAGATAGAGATTTTCCGGCACGCCGGCCGGCTTGATGCCGATCCGGTCAAGCGTGTCGATGGCGGCGATATCGAAGACCGCGATCCTTTCCGGTGTCCTCGCGATGGTAACAGGACCTTTGGCAGTGTTGATATCGGCCGCATGCGCCGACAGCGCAGAAAAAGCAAAAGCGGCCGCCGCCGCGATCATCCCGAGATTCATCGCCTCACCATGTACCCGTCGTTCCTGGCGTCTCAGCCGTTATCCTGAACCTGCCATTGCAACGCTTCCAGGTTTTCCCGGAATGCAAAGCGAACCAGATGCCGCTCGATCACCGATTCCGTTTCCGAGAGCTGCTCGTCGTCCGCCGCGATCGCCACGATCTTCAGCCTGTCGGGATCGGCGTCCAAGACAGCGGTTCCGCAGGAAAAGCGGCATTCGCCATGGGTTTCGGAATAGGTGGTCTCGATTTTGTGGGCGAAATGTTTGCAGAGCTGGACGAGATATTTCGCGCCGTGTTCTGTCTGCCATTCTGCGATTGCCTGTACCAACGGTCGCTCCTTAATATGAGTATTATCTTCCACTTATCGCGAAGCGCATATGGCGGCAACCGGAAAGGCCGCCGCTACACGTCGACGTGAACGGGGTCACCCGCTTAGAATGTCGCCTTCGCAGTCAGCAGGAAGCTGCGTCCCGGCTCGTAGAGCGGCGTGACATTGCCGAATTCCTGCCCATAAGTGGCGCGGTTCGAGTAATTCTCATCGAAGACGTTTCTGAGTTCAGCGCGGAACGAGAAGTTCTCCCATTGCTCCGGCTTCCATTCCGCAAACAGGTTTACGACTTTGTATTCGTCGTAGGTCTTGTACTGGGGAGCATATTCGAGGTCGCCACCGATCGTAAGATTCCAGTCTCTAAAGGTGTGCTGCGCCGTAAGAGTGAAAATGTCGCCCACCGGCGTGGCGAGATAGTTACCTAGATCGGAATCTGCGTCCTTTCCATCGACCTTCACATCGATATGGGCATATTTGACTTTTACGGCGCTATCTGCCCATTCGTACCCGGCTCCGATTTCGACCCCTTCTGAAACCATGTCGCGCGCGCGATTGGCTGCAAGAGCACCTGGGAAAGGTGCCGGCACCGCGCCGGAATACGCATAGAGAGGCACGCGGGCGTTGTCGATTTCCGTTCGAAAGAGGCTGACTTCCGCGCTGAACCCTCCGTTATGGGCCTCGAGGCCAATCATGAAATTGTCGGCCGTAACCGGTTCAGGACCATCTGCGCCGTAGTCCCATGCGGGATTGATGACGAAGTTTTCCGTCAAAGGAATACCTGCCCACACGTGAGAATAACCTGCCTTGGCGGTCAGGAAGTCGGTCAGATCGTATTCACCCGAAATGTTGGCACTGAGGCCGCCATTGTCGAACTCCGCGCCGGTCACACCGGTGAACCATTGATGATCTGCGCGAGCACCGAATGAAAGGCGTGTTCGATCCCAAGGTTCAAGCCGCGCCTGCGCATAGATACCCACATTTGTCGCCTTCTCGCGTCCGGAGTCGGAAAAGCGAAGAACTGTGCTTTCGGCATCGAGTTCTGCGCGATCGGAGTAGAAGTCGATGCCGGCGACAACGTTGCCGATATCGAACGCAAACTTGTTCTGGAACTTTCCGTTGAAGCTCGACGTCTCGCCGATCGATGGATAAGTGACCGGAATGGACGGAGGCGGGCAACCGCGCGGGCAGGCATATGCCGTCGTGTCCACCTCGGTCTTGCTGTAGGACAGCATAAAGGTCGGATCCCACCAGCCGTCAGGTTGGGTCGTGGTATAGGTCAGGACCGTATTTTGCCGATCCATCTTGAAGTCGCGAACACGAGGCTCCCATGGACGGCCGGTATCGACAAAGCCTGCGTTGGGGCGGAACGGACGCGGTGCGTCGTCAACGACCCGATCGTGGCTCAATTCGAAGCGGTGGCCGTCCTCGGTTTCATAGGCGATCTTGCCAAGGCCGCTCAGGATATCAGTCTTCGTGCCGCCCACTTCATGCCCGTTGCCGGCAACGAAATCATCACCCTTGCCGAAGGTGAAATAGCCCAGGAACTCAAAGCCTTCGTGTTTGCCATAGGCGGAAAGGCCCGTCGTGACGGTGTCGCTGTTGAAATTGTAGGTGGAGGTGACGAAGCCGCCGAGCGATTGGTCAGGCGCCAAAAGGTCGATCGCATCCTTGGTCTCGTAGTTGATTGAGCCGGCAAGCGCGCCGGGGCCGGCATCGGCCGGCGCGATGCCGGCATCGACGTCGACCGCCTTGAGGATCGAGGGGTCGATCAGATTGGTGGCATTGTGGTGGAAGACCTTGTTGTTCTGGCGCGCGCCGTCGATGCTGACCGCGAGATTGGTTTCCTCAACACCATGGACATAGACCTTCTGGGACATGGGCAGCGAGCTGCCCACCTGCACGCCGGGCTCTTCACGGAAAACATCGGCAATGTCGATCGGATTGATCCGTTCCAGCTGCTCCGGACCGATGACCGTTTCGCCCACGTCGCCTTCCGCACCCGTCTGTCCTTGCAGAACGATTGGCCGGAGCGTGGTTGCGCCTTCGACCGGGAGGTCGCCGCCAGAAGACGCCTGAGCGCCGATCACGGCAGTCCCGTTGGCAATCCGATAGTTGACCCCGGTACCGGCCAGCATGCGGGCCAGCGCTTGATCCGGAGTGAGGTTGCCGCTGACCGCCTGGGCATTGATGCCGCGCGAGGTCGAGGCGGCGAGCGTAACCTGCAGCCCTGATTGACGGCCGAAAGCATTGACAGCCGAGGCCAGCGGCTGGGCCGGGATATCGAAACTGCGCGTCGCTGTCTGTGCCAGGACAGGGCTGACGATGATCGAGCTTGCGGCAATCGCTGCGGTGGCGACCGTTGCCAACAAGCGCACTGCGAACGCCCTGTTCCTGCCCCTGGTCTCCGCTCCACGCAAAACCCTACTTGCCGGAAAGCCCATCCGCCCCGTCTCCTGTTATAAACTATTCGCTAAGCCCCCCGGCCAGCGTTTCAGGGTAGAGACGACTGCAGACGGCGGTTTTTTCACCGCTTGCGAAAATTTTTATGAAAGTTTAACGGCCTAGAAGAGGGCAAGCACGCGCAGGTAGGGCGAAATACGGTGCATCTTGCCGCCGAACGGCTGGACGAGCGCTTCGAGCGCCCGGTCCGGGTCCGAGAGATCGTAGAGTCCTGTCACGCGGCGATCGGCGAGCTCTGC
The DNA here is from genome assembly GCF_004368875.1 of Neorhizobium sp. R1-B. NCBI lineage: Bacteria > Pseudomonadati > Pseudomonadota > Alphaproteobacteria > Hyphomicrobiales > Rhizobiaceae > Neorhizobium > Neorhizobium sp. R1-B. Next base: position 54,179 of record NZ_SOEM01000009.1, on the reverse strand, counting down.
GCTTGGAATGCTGATCCACGCGGAATGGTACCGCTGCAATTCCTCGACCACCGACGCGATGCTCACGTCGTTAACGAACAGGCGGCCGTTTCGCCAGGCCGCCATGTCCTCGGGTGCAATCCGGCTGCGCGATATCCGGCCTTCTCGATGACCGACCGTGACGGAATCGCCGGGCGACAGCTCGAACGGATGTGCGGCTCCTTTGACCGTGAGACCGACCACGCCTCGCATGAGCTCGACGGTCGTATCTCCCGGTTTCATGTTGACGTCGAATGCCGTGCCCAGCACCGCGACCTTGACGCCTGTGGCATCGACTGTGAAAGGCCGCGCCGGATCGTGCTTGACGTCGAAAAAGGCCTCGCCCGCGAGCAACGTCACGCTACGTGTACCTTTGGTGAAGGCCGTATCGATCGCACTCCTCGGGCCGAGTTGGACCACCGTGCCGTCCTCCAGCGTTATCTTGCGCAGCTCGGCTGTGCCTGTCGTGAAATCCGCCCGGTAGTGAAGGAGAAGCGGGGGGCCGGCGAAAGCCAGCACAAGACAGGCCGCCAGTGCGAGCGCCGCTCTGGTCCCCCGAGCACTTCGCCGGCGGGGGAGAGGCACTGTCGTTCGGCTCGTCGGCTGCGAGCGCCTTTCGTCGGCAGGCTTGGTCGCGCCCATCAGCGACCAGGTCTTGCACGCTTTCATCCAGGCATTGCGATGCGCCGGAGACCGGTCGAACCAGGCATCGAAATCGCGCTGGTCAGCGGGTGAACGAGACGGCTTGCGCAGGCGCAGGAACCAGTCCATGGCTTCTTCTAGAATGCTCTCGTCTGTCTCGTCGTGCCGCGTCAAGTCGTACCTGCTTCGGATATCTCGCTGTTTGTACCCGAAATTTCTTTCCTTTCGTAGGAACGATCGATCGGTCCGGATTTTTCGCGCAATGTGGGTTTCAGATAGTTTTTCTGTCGAGCGCCGTGGCGATCCTCATCATGGCTGTGCGCACATGCCGGTGTGCGGTCGCCACCGAGATGCCGAGATGTTGTGCTATACCATCAAGCGTATGGCCGCCGAAGCGATACATCTCCACCGCAGTGCGAATCTCACTCGGCAGCGAGTTGAGCACCTCGGACGCAATGCGAACTTCGTCGCAGAACATGACCGTCTGTTCCGGTGTTTGGACAGGCTGCGGCACTGTCCAGAACGGCGCCTCGTTGGCTTGCCCCCGATATTCGATCTTACGGCGTTTCAAGACGTCGAAGGAAAGATTGCGAACGATACGATAGAGATAGGCAATCGTCTGCCGCGCAGATTCGCCCGTCATCTTACCGGGCGCCAATCGCAGGTAAGCCTCCTGGACAATATCCTCTGCTGCCTCGCGTGAGCCGAGAATGCGTGCTGCATAGTCGACCAGCGCGGAGCGGTGGGTTAGATAAAGACTATGTCGATCGTCAATTTTCAGCGTCATTGATCGGCTTGTCAGGTGCCCCTTAGAAGACCGGACGCAGCTTCGGATGTATCTGAGCCTGCGCCGCGAGCACGCCGTATCGCGCTCGCGGTCCCATCTAGCATCAAAAACATGATAACAATAGTCATATTATGTAACGTCCTGAGATCGCCAAAGCGGTGCGCTTCTGGGTAGCACGACGGGATCAGAGATTCAGAAGGCTTGGCTCAAGACGATGGTGGTTCGAGGCGCTCTTGGGTTGCCTGCTTGCCAGTTGCCGTACCTTCGTCAAGTCGTCGCACAGCATTTCCAGGCAGTCGTCTCCGAACCATTCCAACGAGGCTTCGGCACCTGGATCCCCTATAAGATCGGAGAGAAAGCGAGAATAGTCGAGAGCGCCTTCGAACAGCGACGTCATCCCGCGGCGATCGCCGCCTGGCGCGTAGACGTTGGCAGGCTCGAAAACGCGCAGATCCTTGCGATGACGGACGTTTTTCAGATGGTAGTGGCGTATGGCGGCCCCCATCCGCTGGCGTATGGCAACCGGATCGTCTCCGCCCTCCCAGACATGCAGCGCGTCAAAGTTGATGGCAAAGAACGGATGGTCCACCTCGTAGATCAGTTGCAGCGTCGAGGCAGCGGTATCCGCGAGCGTATTCGGGTGGGTTTCCACAAGCAGATAAATCCCGTAATTCGCCGTGACGTCGCAAACGTCGCGCAGCCGGTCCGCAATCAGGCTTCGTTCTTCGGCGCAAGCCAAGTTGCTTGCCGTGCTGCCCGCAAAGGTCCTTATCTTCGAAGTTCCCCAATTTCGGGCCAATTGGCAAAGTTCGTTCGTCTTTTGCCGCACCGAGCGCGCATCCGCATCGAGCGGCAGGTAGTCGCTGATCATCGGCACCGACAGGCCGTAGTCCTCAAGCCAGGCGCCATTCCGCTCGGGATGAGCGGCAAGATTGCGGGCATGCACGCCCCAAAGTTCGATGCCCTGGAAGCCGGCTGATCGCGCCCAGGCGGCCATTTCACCGATCGACATCAGGTGATGGCGAAAGCTGATGCTGCAGATGGACAGTTTCATGCCATTGCCCTCTTCAGGCCCGGGGCAGTTTCTGCTTCCTGCTGATCGCACCACATTGCAAAGACCTCCCCCAGACGATCTTTCAGCTTGCGTTCCAGCCGGTCAGCCTCGGCAATCCGCTCGAAGACAGCATCGGACTGGGCTCGGTCCTCCGTCTGAGCAAGCTTCATGCAGGCATAGTGCAGGCTCTTCAGAGCCTGGACGAGCGCCTCGATCTCCTCGCACCAGGTTTCGAATTCGGTGGCGGGAAGTTTCAGGGCGCGCCAGAAAAACGCGAAGCCGTGCTCATAGGCATATTTCCGGATGGTAATCACCGGCAATTCCCGAACCGCCGAGGCCAGTTCCGCGAGCCTCAGTCCATCGCGGCCTGCAAGATGCGCGGTGACGATGGCGCGAACCGCATCGGCGAGCGGGTTGCGGTGGGCGACAAAACAAGCCTCGAAATAAGCCTTCAGATCCTCTGGCTCCGGCTGCCGGGCGAGCGCGTTGTCGAAAACGTATCCGCCGCCTACGGTCGGCTGCATGATCGCGTGGATCACCTTCTCCCTCTCGATCTCGCCTTCCCAACGATAGTCAGGATCGTGCACGAACCATTTTTCCGGATCCGCGGTCTTCTGCAGCATCAGGTAGTGAGGGAAGGGGTTCTGGTTGAACTTGTTCTCGCGTTCCGGAAGATGGAACATGTCGAGCATCACCATGACCGAGCCGGTGTCAGGACGGGTTTCGACGAGTTCGATGAGGGTCGCGAGATTTTCGAGCTTGGATACCCCCGGATCGTACCATTCACGGATCGGAACCCGGTAAAGTTGGGTGAACCAGTCGCGGAAGAAATCCTGGGTGATTTCCGGCGAATGGTAGAGAAGCTCGAAGCCATCGCTGACCGTGAACTTTGCGTCCCAGACGCCAAAGTAAAACGGCCTGTGATCGAGGCCGTTGCGCTTCAGCCCGTCGCAGACACAACTGACGAAGCAATGAACCTTGATGTCATAATAGGCCTCGCCATGGACGCCTTCATCCGTTGATCCACCGGTCATCGGAAATGACGGAATGGCGGTTTTCGGCGTATAGAGCGCGACAAGATCGGCCACCGTGGCGAGTTCCTGTCGGGCGATTGCCTCTTCCGGCATGGCAAGCCCGTATTCCAGCTCGAGATTGAGGAAGATCTGCAGGATCAGCACGGAATCCAGATAGAGATCCTCGTTGAGGCGGGCTTCCGGGGCAAAGCCCTGCATATGCGGATGAGCCATGTGCTCGGACAGCACCGTGCGGAAGGCCTCCAGAATTTCGTCACGCGTCATGAGGCAACTCCTCTTTCAGGTCCGGTGAACTCGCCGGCAGCATGGCGGGTCGCGACGTCGCGGCGACTGATCTTGCCGTTGGCTTGGCGGGGAATCTCGCCGACCTGAACCATCTCCATGGGCAACTGGTGGCTTGCGAGATGGCGGCTGCACCATTCGCGGATGTCCCGCGACGAAACGGGCCGGCTGGCGCTGTAGAGGAGGGCGACCCGCTCGCCGGCGAAACGGTCGGTCTTGCGGAAGGCAACGGCGTCCGTGACATCAGGCATCGCCATCACCGCGTCCTCCACGTCACCGGGATAAACGTTAAGGCCAGACACGTTGATCATGTCGTCCATGCGCGACATGAAAACCAGCATGCCGTTTTTGCGCCGATAACCGAGGTCGCGGGTGTGGATCGCCGCGCCGCCGTCGCTTTGAACAACGATCTCTCCGGCGTCTTCGGCGCTTGTCCCCGTGGAGATTTCAAGGTGCGGCAGGACGAAGCCCATGTCTGCGGCGGCGTGCATGTCCGGGTTGATCGCGATGCATCCGGATTCCGAGCAGCCGTATTGCTGGAAGAGATGCTCGCTCCTCGCGCGGATCTGCGTGAACCATGGGTCGGGCAGCAGCGTACCGGATGTCATGGCGGCATAAAGTCTTTCCCCCTCCGGCAGCAGCCGGGAGAGCGTATGAAGGATCGCCGGCGACGAATAGAGCAGCGGCCGATCGATTTCACGCAACACCTTGAGGAGATGTTTCGGGTTTCCCGTCTCCACCACGACGGGAACCTGCCCGCGTTTGAGGGCAACAAGGATACCGCAGATCAGGCCATAGGAATGGGTCGTCGGGCAGGCGATCACCGGCGTCATGCCTTCCGGCTCGCGGAAGGTTGAAACATAGCTTTCAACCTCCCGGTCGATGTCGTTCCAGCTTCTGGCGATGCATTTCGCAGCCCCTGTCGTACCGGAGCTCATATGCAGCAGCCGGCCAGGTCCTGGCGCTTCTTCCTGCGCCTCCAGCACTTCCGCCGTTAGGCTGTTGTAAAAAAGCCGATCGCAATTTGCGGTCATCGCGAGCTTGCGCGCGGCCGGATAAGGCGTGCCGGGATGGATCGGCAGCACACTGGCTTCCGCCTTGCGGATGGCGAAGAAAAAGGAGAGCCATTCGGCCGTGTTGCCGAAGCAGACGGCATAGCGACCGGCTTTTCCCCCATTAAGGCCGACCTGCCTGCCGATCCGATCTCCTGCTTCCTCGAAATAGGCACGGTCGTAGAGCCGTCCATCGATCTGGATCATGGCTTTCTCCTTCGTTCGGTTATTCCCGCGGCCAGGGCATTCGGAATTTCGTGGTGATATTCCGGCTTTTGCGCCAGAAGCTTTCGGGTAATCAGGGATTCGGTTCGGATGAACGGGCGGTCATGTCTGAGTTCAGCCAGGCGGTTCTGGACCGGCCAATCCTCCGCGTAAGCTGCCAGCAGCTTTTCGACCCTTTCCCAGAAGCGAAACTCCGCCAGGCCGTAGCAGACGTCGAGGAGATGCGAGATTTCGCTGAGGTTGAACACGAAAAGCGTATCCATGACGAGTTCTCGCAGCGAATCAAGATTGTCCGTCCAGTAATATTGGTCCGGTTCGGCGTCCCGATAGGCCGGGTTCAATGAGGGGAAGTCCGGCGCCTTGTCCGGCTCCCGCAGGAAGCTTGAGGAAAATTCGACGCTTTCATGAAAGTCGCGCAGGATGAGCCGCACCGGCCAACCGTCGCGATGCACCAGCAGCATGTTCTGGCCATGCGCCTCCACTGCTATGCCATGCCGGACGAGCAGATGCCATACGGGCAGGATGGCGACCTCCTGGAGCCGGTTCATCCAGGGCATCAGGCCGAAACGCGTGATCCACTCGTCAGCGAACGGCCTGCCGTCGCCTTCGATCATCATCAAGGCGTTGAAGGGGATGACGGCTTCACCAGGCTGCAAGGTCGCTTCAGCATTCTGCCGCCAGATTGCGCCGATCTGGCCGGCGAGGGGGCCATTAGCATGCGCAATGAGGCCGGCATATTCCTGCAGGATGGTAAGCGGGTATCGTTCCTGAAACGCCGGGTCACCGGTGACGATCTCGGCGACCCAACTTGACAGCACCGGCGCCGTGCAGACCGAATGCGGTTCGAGCGTGCGGCGCGAGGAGGTGTTGACGATGTTAAGCGGCAGCTTGATGCTCGCCGCCCCCGGTCGATCGAGATTGATGAGTGAGCGAACCGATTGGGTTGCCGTATACCGATCGCCGATTGCACCGAGATAATGGGCCTCGCCAGCGGCGATCCAACCCGCAGCTATGGCTTCACCGAGATCCTTCCATTGCCATGGATGCAGCGGCACGATGCCGAAATCTTCGGCGGGGAAAGGTAACGCCCGCCGTTTTGCCTCGACATCCGCCCATGTCTCCTCACCGAGCTCCCGGCGCCAGAAGTCCTCTTCACGTTCCGGAAGCGCAACGCAGAGATGTTTTCGGGCAATCAGCAGCCAGACAAGTTGAAAAGGTTGCCCCGCTTCCGGACTGTAGGCCGCGTGGTCCGCGAGCGAAAACCCCAGCCGCGCACGGAAGCACGGGTGGTAGGGATGTCCTTCGTCCAACGCGCCTTCCAGCGCCGCAAAGGACATTCCGCGCCGATCCTTCGGAGGAATATGGTCATGGTTCCAATCGGAAAAGATGACCGTCTGTTCCAGTTCCCTGAACAGTCTGCCGCGCGTGACGCCTGTTCCTGGCAGATCCGGAACGATTGCGGAAAGCGAGGCGGGTTCCCAGTGATTGCCGGAGCCCAACATCTTAACGGAACCCGGCGCGATGCGAAGACGTCCGAACGCCCCGATCTCGCCGCGGCAGCGGAACCTCTTCCCACCAAGCGACCAGTCGAATTGCATTTCACCATTGCTGATGCTGGTGCGCGCTTCGAGAAGGCCTTCAAAGAGCAGCGCAGCGACGAGCTGGCGGATGACCCGGTCGCGGGCCTGGCCCGGTTCTTCAAGAGGCAATGGCATGGTCAACCCTCGATGCGGCGAGCGCGGCTGGAACCCTCAGCGGGTTCGGGATGGGGCGATAGAGAGAGGTGCCGCCGCTGGATTGCAGTTCGTCCACGTCGAGCATCCTGGTCGTCAGATTGGCCTTGGAGGTGATGGTCGGAAGATCGAGGACATGCCTTGCAAACTCCCCGCCGACACCGCGCATGGTTCGTGCGTACTCTTCGAGATGCGCGCGCAGCACGCAAAGAAGCGTGCCCTCGTCGCAGAGACCGTCATGCCCCATGCGGCTAATGACGGAAAACACCTGGTTGACGATCAGGTAATAGGCGAAGCGGTCGCGGATTTCGCCATCGGCGAAATAGAGAGAGGCGATCGTCTCCGTTTCCGGGACAAGGCCTGCAAGCTGGCCGCGATGACGCTCGGATAGATAGAAGCCCTGATTGTCGCGATAATAGCTGACCGAAGGGTAGCCTGACGAAATATCCAGAAGGCTGTTCTGCTGGTGGGCTTCGAGCGCCACACCGTGATCATCATAGAGCCGGATCAGCGGCTCGACGGCGCAGGCGAGGTAGCGATTGAACCATGCGAGCGCAATGTTGGAGACCCCGCTGGCGCCCCGGACCGCCAGTTCGCGGATGATCCGCTCCAGTCGCGAAAGCCTCCCGGGGAGGGGATCGGCGGTCAGCGCGGCTACGGTGACGACGCCCAGTCCCTTCTTGCCCCGGAAGGGGTTTTCGCGAAGGATGACCTCAAAGCCACTTTCCTCGCGATCCGGCAGGTCGAGCGTGATATAGGCGGAATCGTGGATGACGCGGAAGTCGGTGACCCGTTCTGCAAGGCGGATGCGCTGCATGAGCCGCGCCATGGCGACACCGGCATCGAGCTCCTGGCGGCGGTTGATGCGGACGGAATTGGTAATCCGCACGGGAAGCGAGAATTTCGCCATCCAGTCGGCGCCGTCGCTGTAGACGGTCCGTACCGAGGAAGTCGCCGTGAACCGGAGTCCCAGAGGACCTAGGGACCTCAGCTTGCCGCTCTGTTCCAGCGCCTGGATTTCGGGTTGGAGGAGCAGCGCTTCGGCCTGAAGCGGATGCATGGGGATGAGGCATTCATCAGCACTAATATGAAGGCTGTCGCTCGACGGCCCGAGCAGGCCTCGCACTATTGCGTCGGCCTGCAGAACACCTGCGGAAGCCTGGCGCACAAGATCTGCCTTGGCGGCGAAATAGTGGAGCCGAAAGTCCCCGCGCAGTTCCGGCGCATAACTCTCCTGCTGCCAATAGGTCATGCCCTGCCGGCTCTTTGGCGTCGGGTGCTGCCAGTGGCCGAACACGAGCGACTGTTCGGCGTTTATGAAATGATCCTCTTCTCGATATCCCCGTTCTGCTCTCTCGATATAGTTGTGCATCTGCTGATAGCTGTCCAAAACCCGCGCCAAAAGCTCCACTTCGAACCTACGCAGCTCATCGCGCTCGCCCCCGTCGATCCGGCGGTAGGCTTCGTGAATGAGAGCCGTGAGAGCTGGCAGAGGTTCGATCTGACGCCAGGAGGTTTCGGAAACCGCCCGCGACCAAAGCCTGCCGAAATATTGAGGCCCGCAGATCGACGCCGACACGATCTCCGCGCGCAATAGCATGTGCTGACGCGGCAGCGACCATTCCACGCCGTCGACCGTCCCGGTGGCCGTGCGATGCACGACCGGCGTGCCGGGGCTCACTTCGCGAAGATAGCAGTTCGCGAAACTCTGGAATGTCGCCGTTTCCGCCGCTTGCCTTGACGATTGCATGCTTCTCCATTCCCGTTGCGCGAGAGAGCGATTACGCCAACGGCGCTCCGTTTTGGCTTTGCCCAACTGACAGCCCGCGACCTGCCGTCCTTCAGTCGGGCTCGTGCCGACAGTGATCCGGTTGCCGGGTTTTGGCGCTGTTGGCTTCCGGTCGAAGAATGGAGACTTCGAACTGCTGCTGATTTCGTGCGGATGGGGCCGGGCCGGAGAAGGAGCGCGGCAGAATTGGCCTGCCCTGCAGTGCATGAAGATGAGATTTCATGGCGCGACCTCGTTCTCGATCATCCCGGTTCCGGCGCATGCGCGGCATGCGTTCCAGACCCAAAGACGATCGGCGAACCGGTTTTTTTCATCCGCTTTGCTTTTTTCGCGGCTTGCGGAAAAAGAGGCTATGGTCGCAAGAGACTTCTGGTTTGCGGCTGTCGCGTTCCTCGCGCTTTTTAAACAGTGCCCCAAACACCCATCAGCATCTTGAGAAATCGCTCTGCCGCCGGCGACAAGGTGCCGCCGCGACGGCGAACCACGCCGATCGTACGGGATATCTCGGGATTGCGGATGGGCCGGGTGATCAGAAACGGATGGTCTTCTCGCGGGGTTGCCATTTGTGGCAGCACCGAAATCCCGAGGCCCGCCTCCACCAATCCGAGGGAGGTGGACAGATGGGTCACCTCGTAGAACCAGCGAAGCTTGATGTTTGATTTTGCCAGTGCCGCGTCGAGCAGCGTTCTGTTGCCGCTCGATCGATGAACCGTGATCAGATGATAGGGTTCCAGGTCCGCCCACCCGACCGTAGGCTTGGCCGCGAGGGGATGATCCCTGCGCGCTGCCAGCACGAAAGGGTCTTCGACAAGCCGCTCGAAGGTCAGATCGGGATCCGACGTGCCCATGAGGTTAATGCCGAACTCCACCTCCCCGCGTGCCACGGCTTGAAGACCGTCGGTCGCCGGCAGATCGAGGATACGAAAGCGAATGTTCGGATACTCTTCGTTGAACTGTCGGATGACGGTCGGCAGGAAGTAGAATGCCGCCGTGGGAAGGCATGCGATCGTCACCAGCCCGCCTCGATTGGGTCCGACGTCACGGACCGCAAACAGAGAACCGTCGAACTCCTCCAGCATGCGCCGGACGAGCGGCACGAGCTCCGTACCGAGAGCTGTGGCGGACACATGCCTGGTCGTCCGTTCCAGGAGAGGTGCTCCGATAACCTGCTCCAGTTTTTGAATGCGGCGGCTCAACGCCGGCTGTGACAGATGCAGAGCGTCGGCCGCGCGATGAAAGCTCTCCAATTCCACGACGCTCAGGAAGGCTCGAAGATCAAGTATCTCGCAATTAATGCTCATCCTGCATCAATCCTCCGATTCTTCGCATTTCACAAATAAACGCCTCTTCCGATAATTGGATCAAAGAGCGTCGATTGATACGGCGATGACATAATTCCAATGGAAGCACAAGCGATGAACGATCTGCTCGCGATCCCTTGCGTACTAATGAGAGGCGGCACCTCAAAGGGGCCATTCTTCCTGGCCCGCGATCTTCCGGCCGATACTCGTGAACGCGACCGAATCCTGCTCTCCGTGATGGGTTCGGGTCACCCGCTGCAGATCGATGGCATTGGCGGCGGTAACCCCGTCACGAGCAAGGTGGCGATCGTCGGGCCATCGAGTATTCCAAGCGCCGATGTCGACTATCTCTTTGCGCAGGTGCGTGTCGATCAACAGATCGTCGACACCTCGCCGAATTGCGGCAATATGCTGGCTGCGGTCGGCCCGTTCGCAATCGAAGCCGGACTTGTCCCCGTTCGTGGAGAAACGACACTCGTCCGGATCCATAACGTCAACACCGGCAAGCTGATCGACGCCGAGGTTCCTACTCCAAACGGCAGCGTCTCCTATCTCGGTGATGCTGCGATCGACGGCGTGCCCGGCCGTGCAGCGCCGATCGCATTGACTTTCATGGACGCGGCCGGGGCTCGCACCGGACAGCTCTTTCCCACCGGCAAGCCAGTGGACTTGATCGATGGTGTGGCTGTCACCTGCATCGACTGCGCAATGCCGATGATGTTGATCGAAGCAGTCTCCGTCGGCGCGACCGGCTTCGAGACAGCGGTTGAACTCAATGCTGACAGGGAATTGCTGGCACGGCTGGAGAGACTGCGCATCGCAGCCGGCGAACGGATGGGCCTTGGCGACGTGCGCAGTCAGGTGACGCCGAAGCCGGTCCTCATATCGAGGCCGAACTCCGGAGGAAAAATCAACGTGCGCTATTTCATGCCGCATCAATGTCACCCGTCGCTGGCGACCACAGGGGCGGTGGGGATCGCGACCGCGTGCATCAAAGAGGGCACCATTGCCTCGCTCCTCGTCGGCACGCAGAAGCCGCCGCTGGTGCTCTCGATCGAACACCCGAGCGGCCACCTGGACGTCAAGCTTTATGAACGAGACGGCAAAGTCGTTGCCGGGATTCTTCGAACAGCCAGGCGGCTGTTCGACGGACAAGTCTTCGCAAAACCTGTCACGCAACTGGGTTGTGCGGCATAATAACCGTGGCCGCCAGGAGGGCGCCACCATCAGGAGGAGAATATCATGCGCAAATTCATGCTCGCCCTCGCGGCAACCGTCGCTTTTGCCGGGTCCGCCTTTGCGGACCCCGTCCGCATCAGTGTCGGCTCTTACAACCTCAACAATCTGCCTTTTCCGGTCGCCCAGGGGCTCGGCCTTTACGAAAAGGAAGGCCTGGAGGTGACAGTCGAGAACTTCGCATCGGGCGGCTCGAAGACGCTTCAGGCGCTTGTGGCCGGCTCGACGGATATCGCAGTCGGCTTTTACGACCATACCATCCAGATGCAGTCCCAGAACAAGGCAGTTGTCGCTTTCGTGCAACTCGCTCGCAACTCCGGGCTCGTGCTGGCGGGCGGCAAGGACAGCAAGTTCGACCCGGCAAAACCGGAAACGATCAAGGGAGCGAAAATCGGCATCACTTCGCCGGGTTCGTCTTCCGACTTCTTCGTTCGTTATTACCTGCAGCGCAACAATTTGTCCGCAAACGACGTGTCGCTGATCGGCGTCGGCTCTGGCTCCGCAGCGGTGGCGGCGCTCGAACAAGGCAAGGTCGACCTGCTCGTCAATTACGATCCGGCCGCGACCTTCATCGAAGCCAAGGGCGTCGGCAAGATCCTGATCGACGGGCGCAGCGACGAAGGTGCCAAGGCGATCTATGGCGGGATTTATCCGACTTCGGTCCTCTATGCCACACAGAGCTATATCGAAGACAATCCGGAAACCGTCCAGAAGGTCACGAATGCGACGGTCAAGGCGCTCGAGTGGATGAATAGCCACTCTGCCGAAGAGATCGTCGATAAGCTGCCGAAGGAGTTCATCTCCGGCGATCGTGACACCTACATCAAGGCGGTCGAGAATGCGAAGGCGATCTTTTCGAAGGACGGGCGCATGGACGAGGAAGACATCAAGACTCCGCTCGCCGTCCTGAAGAGCTTCAACGAAAAAGTCGCCGCGGCTGAAATCGACCTTACGAAAACCTACACGAACGAGTTCGTCGGCAAGGTCGGCAACGTCGCCGCCAACTGACAGGAGGAGAAGATGGCATTGGCCGTACTAAAACCCACGCCCCCGACGGAAAGTCCGCATCAGGCAAAGCCGATGGTCTCAATCGACGCGGTCACCATGTCCTTCGGCTCCTATGTGGCCGTGCAGGATGTGAACCTGAGCGTTGCCGATGGCGAGTTTCTCGCCATCGTGGGACCGACCGGCTGTGGCAAAAGCACGATCCTCAACGCAATCGCGGGGCTGCTGAAACCCTCCAGTGGTACCGTTGCGATCGACAGTCAGCCGGTGCGCGGGGTTCAGAACGATATCGGCTATCTGTTCCAGCAGGATGCCCTGCTTCCCTGGAAGACCGCGCTGGAGAACGTCGAACTCGGTCCGATGTTCAAAGGTGTGGGCACGGCGGAGCGACGCGAGCAGTCGATGAAATGGTTGGCGAAAGTCGGACTGAAGGGCTTCGAGCACCGCTATCCGCATCAGTTGTCAGGCGGGCAGCGCAAGCGCGTACAGATGGCGCAGGCGCTGATCACCGGCCCCAAGGTCATCCTGATGGACGAGCCTTTCTCGGCGCTCGATATCCATACCCGGCACCTGATGCAGAACGAACTCCTGCGTCTCTGGCAGGAAGAGCGCCGCGCCGTGGTGATGATCACGCACGACCTTGAGGAGGCAATCGCGCTCGGAGATCGGGTCGTGGTGCTTGCCGCCGGGCCACGCTCGCGCGTGATCGACAGCTTCCCCGTCGATCTCGAACGTCCGCGCGATGTCGCTGAAATCAAGCTCGATCCGCGCTTCATGGATCTTTACCGCAACATCTGGTCGTCGCTGCGCGGCGAAGTGGAGAAAAGCTATGAACGCCATGACTGAACGTCTCATTCAGGTCGCGCTGCTGATAACAATTCTTGGCGGCTGGCAACTCGGTGTCACCATCGGGGTCATCGATGTCTTCTTCTTCCCGGCTCCGGTCGACATCTTCAATCAGGTGGTATCCTGGATAATGGACGCCAGCTTCTATAGCCATGTGGCAATAACGCTGACGGAAACCGTGCTCGGTTACCTGGTCGGAACGGCACTTGGCGTGGCGGCAGGCGTCTGGCTCGGCCTCAGCCGTTCAGCCGCGCGCATTCTGGACCCTTTCATCAAGGGCTTGAACGCGATCCCGCGCGTCGTGCTTGCGCCGATCTTCGTCCTCTGGCTCGGCCTCGGTCTCTGGTCCAAGGTGGCGCTCGCCGTGACGCTGGTGTTTTTCGTCACCTTCTTCAACGCTATGCAGGGCGTCCGTGAAGTGAACCCGGTGGTGCTGTCGAACGCCCGCATTCTGGGAGCCAAGCGATCGGATCTGCTTCGTCACGTCTATTTCCCCGCGGCGGCAAGCTGGATCCTGTCTTCGCTGCGCACTTCGGTCGGCTTTGCCGTCGTCGGAGCGATCATCGGGGAATATCTCGGCTCCTCCGCCGGGCTTGGCTATCTGATCGCTCAGGCGGAAGGCAATTTCGATGCGGTCGGTGTCTTCGCAGGCATCCTGATCCTCGCGATCTTTGTCCTGATTATCGACAGCATGCTGGACATCGCCGAAAAGCATCTCATCAAATGGCGGCCAAGCGCTTCCGAACGGCCTGCGTGACGATAGCGAAAACCATCGAACCACTTCACATGCACTCTCCCTGTTACAAGGGAGAGTGCATGTGTTCTGCGCGCTTACTGGAGGTATCGACTTTCCGGCCTCGACGTGGCGTGGTTTCCGGCTCAGGCAACCCGAGCCTTCCGGGTGGAGCGCGCCCAATCCGGTAGCCAGGTGTCATGAGCATCCAGCAGGTCGTCGACGAGGGACCAGATCTGGTCGAGATCAAGTTCGGCTGCCGTGTGAGGATCCATCATCGCGGCGTGATAGATGTGTTCCCGATTTTCGGTCATCAGCGCCTGCACCGTCAGTTCCTGCACGTTGATGTTGGTTCGCATCAGCGCGGTGAGCTGCGGCGGCAGATCGCCGATGAAAGTCGGCTGGATACCGGAAGCGTCGACAAGGCAGGGTACCTCTGCCGCGCAATTTTCCGGCAGCGAGGTGATGCAGCCGTTGTTCCGCAGATTGCCGTAGATCACCGACGGTTCGCCCGTCCAGACCGAATTGATGATGGAGGACGCATATTCCTTCGATGCCTCCACCTCGATCTTGTCGGCGCTGCGATAGGCTTCCGCTTGTCCCTTCCAGCGCTCGATCTGTTCGATGCAGCGCTTCGGGTATTCATCAAGAGGGATTCCGAACTTTTCGATCAGGTCCTCGCGGCCCTCTTTGATGAAATAGGGCGTGTATTCGGCGAAATGTTCCGAACTTTCGGTGACGAAATAGCCAAGCCGCTTCAGCATCTCATAGCGCACCTTGTTCGGGCAGCGCGGGTTCCAGCCGGGCTTTGGCGCTCGGCCTTCGCGATAGGCACGATGAAGGTCCGGGTAGAGGTTCCTGTAGGAGCCGTCCTTCTGGCGGTGCTCGAAGGTCAGGAAAAAGGCCATGTGGTTGATGCCGGCCGAACGGTAGCGGATCTCCTCGTAGGGAATATCGAGGTCATGCGCCAGTTCCATCGCGGTTCCCTGAACCGAGTGGCAGAGGCCGACCTGTTTTATGTCGGGATATTTCTCCGCGATCGCCCAGGTATTGATCGCCATCGGGTTCACATATTGCAGCATGATCGCATTCGGGCAGACAGCGCGCATGTCCTCGCAGATCTTCCACAGATGAGGCACGGTGCGAAGCCCGCGCATGATGCCGCCGACCCCGAGCGTATCGGCGATCGTCTGCCGCAGGCCGTATTTCTTCGGCACCTCGAAATCCGTGACGGTGCAGGGCTCATAGCCGCCGATCTGGAAGGCGACAACCACGAAATCCGCGTTCGCCAGCGCCTTTTTCTGATCGGAATAGGTCTCTGCCTTTGCCTGGACGCCAAGCGTCGAGATCAATTTGTTGACGACGACGGCGCTTTCCTCCAGCCGTTGCGGGTTGATGTCCATCAGCGCGATGGTTGCGCCCGACAGCGCGGGACGCTGAAGAACGTCACCGACGATATTTTTCATGAAGACGGTCGATCCGGCTCCGATGAAGGCGATCTTGGGATGAGCTGCCATGTAAACCTCCGGCATTCGGCAGTTAGGCGACATCGAAAGCGGCTTTGACCAGCCGTTCGGTGTATGCGGTCTTGGGATGGGTGAGAACCTCGTCGACGGGACCTTCTTCCACGATCTTGCCGTGCTGCATGACGATCACCCGGTGGCAGAGGGCGCGCACGACCTTCAGATCATGTGAGATGAAGAGATAGCTCAAGCCGCGCTCGTCCTGCAGCTTGCGCAGCAGCTCGATAATCTGCGCCTGAACGGAGAGATCGAGCGCCGAGGTCGGCTCGTCGAGCAGGATGAATTCGGGCTCCAGTGCGATGGCGCGGGCAATCGCGACACGCTGGCGCTGGCCGCCTGAAAATTCGTGCGGGAAGCGCGAGAGGATATTGCCCGGCATGCCGGCGGCCGAAAGCGCGGCCCGCACGCGATCGAGGCGCTCGGCCTTGGTGACGCCAAGCCCGTTGACGACCAGGCCCTCCTCGATGATCTGGCCAATCGTCATGCGCGGATTGAGCGAGGCAAAGGGGTCCTGAAAGACGATCTGCATGCGCGAGCGCAACGGGCGCATTCCGGCCCGCGAGAGCTGGTGGATCGGCTGCCCGTCGAAGGTGATCTCGCCTGCTTGCGGCGTGTTGAGCCGCACCAGTGCCTGTCCGAAAGTGGTCTTGCCTGAACCGGATTCTCCGACGAGGCCGAGCGTTTCGTGCCGGCACAGCGCCAGGTTCAGGCTGTCGACGGCCACCAGCTCACGCAGGTCGGGCTTCAAAAAGCCGCCGTGACGCAGCATGAAGGACACCCGCACGCCCTTCGCGTTCAAAACCACGTCAGAGCCTTCCGGAAGCGGATTGGCGCGGCCTCGGGGCTCGGATGCGAGCAGATGCTTCGTGTAGGGGTGCTGCGGATTGGCGAAGAGATGTTCCTTGGTATTGTGCTCGCGGATTTCGCCATGCTGCATCACATAGATGTAGTCGGCGAACTTGCGCACCACCGTCAGGTCATGGGTGATGAGGATCACCGCCATCCGCAACTTTTCCTGAAGAGCGCGAATGAGATTGAGGATCTGCGCCTGCACCGTCACGTCGAGCGCGGTCGTCGGTTCGTCCGCAATCAGCACGTCCGGTTCATTGGCAAGCGCCATGGCGATCATCACGCGCTGGCGTTGGCCGCCGGAAAGCTGATGCGGATATTGTTTCAGCCGCGCCTCGGGATCGGGAATCTGGACCTGTTTCAAAAGCTCCAGCGCACGCGCTTCGGCCTGCCTTCGGTTCGTCTTTTGGTGGACGCGGATCGCCTCGACCAGCTGGCTCCCGATCGAATAGATGGGATTGAGCGAACTCATCGGCTCCTGGAAGATCATGGAGATGCGGTTGCCCCGCAGTTTGCGGCGGGCTCGTTCCGAAAGCTTCAATATGTTGCAGCCGTCGTAGTCGATGCTCGATGTCGGCAAAACAACGGCCCGTTTGGATAACAGTCCCATCACAGTGCGCGCCGTCACCGATTTTCCCGAGCCGGATTCGCCGACGATGGCAATCGTCTCTCCGCGATAGAGCTGGAAGGAGATGTCCTTCACCGCTTGGACATTCCCGTGCTCGACCTTGAAGCTCACCCCGATATTGCGGGCGTCCATGATCGGTCTGTCGATGCGTTGATCGTGATCGTGCCGGAGCGGCGGGGCGAGGGAATTCACAAGCGAAAGAGCCATTGTCATCACCTCAATAAGGATCGACTGCGTCGCGCAGTCCGTCGCCCAGCGCGTTGAATGCGAAGACGGTTACCAGCACGAAGAAAACAGGCGCCAGGATCCACGGATAGGTTCCGATGACGGAATAGTTTGCCGTATCCTGCAGCATCAGGCCCCAGGAAATCAGCGGCGGCTTCACCGCAAAGCCGAGGAAACCGAGGAAGGATTCCAGCAGGACCACGCTCGGAATGTGCAGCGTGACCGCGACGATCACGTGGCTCATCACGTTCGGCAGGATGTGCTGGAAGATGATCCGCCGGTCGGTTGCGCCGACGGCGATCGCCGCCCGCACATAGTCCACGCGCGCCAGCGCCATGGTCTTGCCGCGCACCTCGCGCGACATTTGCGCCCAGCCCAGTGCCGACATCACCATGATCACGAAGCCCAGAAAGACATTGGTTGGGGCGGTGATCGGGATGAGCGAAGTCAGGGCCAGATAGAGGGGCAGTTGCGGGAAGGCGAGTACCAGCTCGACAAACCGCTGCACCCAGACGTCGAAAGTCCCACCGAAATAGCCGGATACCAGGCCTACCGTGGTGCCGATAACGGTCACGATGCCAACGACGACGAGCGCGATCATCAAGGAAATGCGCGAGCCGACGATCGCCCGCGATAACACGTCGCGGCCGAACTTGTCGGTACCGAGGAAGTGCACCGGTTGCCCGTCGACCGTGCCGAAGAAATGCCGGTCGAGAGGTATGAGGCCGAAGAGCCTGTATTCGGCACCCTTTACGAAGAAGCCGAGCAGGCGCGGATTGTCGTAGTCCGGTCCGAGGACGGGTTGGAAGGTGACCGGGTCCAGCTCGTCCGATTCAGCCAGCGCGTAGACCCGCGGCGGAAAGGCGAGGTTACCGTCCTTGTCATGGAAACTGATCATCTGTGGCGGCGCAAAGCCCACATGGGTGGCCTTGGGGTCCATCGGCGCAAAGAAATCCGCAAAGACGGCCATCACGATCAGCAGGGCGACGAGGACGAGACCCATCAAGCCTGTCCAGGAGCGCCTCAGCCGGCGCCAGACAAGTGCCGTGTAGCTCTCGTTGCCGTCCGGCCCGTGCTTCACTGTTTCCTCTTGCGTCGATGTCGGTGCGGTATCGAAAGCGAGCATATCAGGCCCCCGCGAACTGGCGGACACGCGGGTCCAGCATGACGAGCAGCAGGTCGGCGATAATATTGCCGACGATGAGCGTCGCCGACAGCACCATCATAAAGGTTGCCGTGACATAGACATCTCCGATCGCCATCGAGCCGACTATGGCGGGACCGACAGTCGGCAGGGCAAAGATGATGGCCGTCTCGATCTCGCCGGTGAGCATGTAGGGGAGGGCAACCCCCTGATACATGACGAGCGGATGCAGTGCGTTCGGGACGGCATGCTTCATGATGACCGCACCGCCGGACAAGCCCTTCGCGCGCGCCGTTTCCACGTATTGAGCATTCAGCGTGTCGAGCAGATTGCCTCGCATGACCCGCATATTATAGGCAAGCCCGCCGAAGGTGGCTATCGCCACGACTGGCCAAACATGGCTGACGAGATCGACGAATTTCGCCCAGGACCACGGCGCTCCGCCATACTGGGGTGAAAAGAAGCTGCCGATCTCCGAGACTTCGAACTGGAAGACGAGCAGGTAAACGATGATCAGCGCCATCAGGAAGCGGGGCACCGTCATGCCGAGGAAGGAAATGCCCGAAAGCAGATTGTCGATCCAGCTATACTGCCGGGTTGCTGCCCAGATTCCAAAGCCGATACCGAGCAGCGAGGCGAGGAGGTGGCAGACAAGCGCCAGCGCCAGCGTGCGTGGCAGACGTTCTCCGACAACATCCGCGACGGGCCTATTGTAATACATGCTGTGACCGAAATCGCCCTCGGTGACGATGCCCTTGATCCAGTTAAGGTATTGCATAATTAAGGGCTTATCGAGTCCGTGCTCGGCACGGTATGCCTGAGCCTGGGCCTCCGCCTGGGCAAAGGAGGCGCCGCTCTGATTGATGAGCTGCGAACGGATATAGTCGGCATAGTCACCGGGTGGCGCCTGGATGATCGCGAAGGTCACCACGCTCAGGATGACGAGGACGGGGATCGCCGAGCCTATACGCACGAGCAGGAATCGTAGCATCGGACGGTTCGCTTCTCCTGATGGCCGCAGCCGGCCTGTTGTCGGGATCTTTCCGGCCGCGCGTCACGACGCGCGGCCGGTTGCTTCACTGGGAGGGGGACTCGGTTAATTCATCGGGCCTTTGTCGCCGGGTTTTCCAGGCAATTGCTCGGGAAAAAGCTCGTATTTGCCCTGTTTGTCCGCCGCGACCCAAAGCCGTTCGCGGATGACGGAATCTTCGGCCCAGTTGAACATGAAGATCGGCGTGCCCTGCGGGACATTCGAGAAACGCTTGTTGATGATCAGTGCGCCCGGATATTCGGTAAGGCCGATGGTATCGACATGCTCCGTCGCCGTTTTCTGATATTGCTTCATCAGGTTGACGCGCTCATCGCTGTTCTGGCTGGTCTGGAATTTGCTGACGATTTCGATGAGCTGCTTCTCGTAAGGCATGAGATCGAGCGTGCCGTCCTTGCCTGCACGGTGATGCCAGCTCGTGCGCGGGCCGACAGGGGCAAGCTGCTCGGTATTCTGCACGACCGAAGCGAGTTCCGGCGTGCTTCTCTGGATTGCCCAGTCGAAGCGTCCGCTATAATGGGCATCGTCGCGCTTGGGTCCGTCGAGCGCGTTGAGGATGACCTTGATGCCCAGCCTTTCCATCTGGCCGACGACACCTTCCGCCAGGCTCTTGTCGGTCGCGTAGCCGTTGTTGACCAGAAGAACGATCTCGACATTCCTGCCAGCGGCCGTGCCGGACGGAAAATTCACGATGCCGTCGCCATTGGTATCCTTGAGCCCGACCTTGGCGAGCAGTGCCTTGGCGCCCTCAAGATCGTAGGGATAATAGACAGTCGAGTTGCGGTCGTAAAAACTCGTGCCGGAGGAAATGCCGCCCGGATAGATGGCGGTAAACGGACCTTTGACGAGGGAATCGCCGATCGCCTTGCGGTCGACCGCCATGGTGATCGCCTTGCGAAAGTCCTCGTTGCGGTTGAGCTCGCGAATTGCCTGGCCGCGCTCGTCGGGATCCCCCCAACCGTTGCCCGAGAAGTTCATGCGCATGTTATAGCCGATCAGCCGGGGTCCGAAGGCAAGGCGGGCAGGCGCGGTCTTTTCGGCAGCGCGTTTCAGCGAAGCCACGAAGTTTTCGGGCTGTTCAAGATTTGAAATATCGGCGGAGCCGGCGACTGCCTGCACATCCCGATCCGCCCATGTCGAAAGCTTGTAGTGCAGCTCATTGAGATAGGGCAGCTGGTTTCCCTTCTCGTCGACCTTCCAGTAGTAGGGGTTGCGCCGCATCACGATGATGTCGTCCGGCCGGTATTCGACCGGCACCCAGCCGCCCATCACCGGCATGTTCAGGAATTCTGGCGGGAAGGCGTTCTTGGACTGGTCGTATGTGTTTTTGGAATATTTCGGATGCTGCGGTTTGAGAAGATGCGACGGCCCCGGGCAGAAGTTGGGATAGGCCATGGTGTAGAGATATTGCTTCGGGAAGGCCTCCTTGAAGGTCCACTCCACGGTATATGCGTCAATTTTCTTGAGGGTCGTTCCCTCGCCGAAGGCCTCCGGGGATGCGCCGCCGCCGAGCGGCGAGACGTTCGGGTCGATGACCTCGTCTTCCCAATAGAACATGATGTCGTCTGCGTCGAAGGGATCGCCGTCGGACCATTTGGCGCCTTCCACGAGATGCATGGTGAGCTTGTGGCCGTCGGCGGACCATTCCCAGCCTTTAGCGAGATTGGGCAGCGGCTCGGTATCCTTCGCCTCGACCTGGAACAAGGGCGCCGTACGCGTCAGGCATTCCGACAGGCCGATGTCGATGCCGCCCCAGCCCTGGGTCTGACCGGCGCCGTAGTTCCAGCCTTCCGGCCGTCCGCCGATGACGTGGCGCAATGTGTCGCCATAGATACCCGCGCCGTCCGGCATGTTCTCCGTCGTGAAGACCAGCGGCTCCTTCGGCAGACGATCCTTGACCGGAGGCAGCTTCCCGGCGGAGACGAACTTCTTCGTTAGCCAATCCGGTTCGTGATATTCGGACAGCGCCTTGAACTCCACGATGGAGTCGCGCGATACGTATTTGATCTTGCCTTCCGCCGGAAATTGCGGCGGAACCGGCGGCGTTGTCGGCTCGGATGCATGGGCGCTCATCGCCCCGACCGAGACACCGAGCGCCAGTCCGGCAAGCATGCCGGCAGTTTTGAAATTGCTCATCGCCTCTCCCTCCTGTTCGGAGCGCCGCAGCGTCTCCGTTTCTCCTCGAACGATCGTAAAGCCAATTCCGGGCGACAACCTTCCTCCCGAAGATCCGGTCCTAGCCGGCTTTGCCGAAGCATTTTCACACAGCCTGTTTCAGCGTCTCCTTTTCCGCGCGCAGTTCATCGATGGAGCGCACGTTGCGGCGTGCCGCACCCGCCCAATCGCGCGTCCTCACCGTACTGCGGGCGAGCCGCTCCTTTGCCGCCGGGACGGCATCGGCATATTGCGGCAGCCAGCGGGCCTGCGTCACGACCATCTCATCGACCATCTGCCAGACTTCCTCCGGCGTGCAGACCGCACCGACCAGCGGATCATGCAGGACAGCGAGTTTCAGGAGATCGATATCGCCGCTGATGGCCGCATGAACCGACATGCGCTGGACGTTGATGGACGAAATGCAGGTCGCCGCACAGGCTTCCGGCAGGGTGATGCCGGCAACCATGTTGATGCCGAAGCGATCGACAAAGCCCGGCGACTCGATGATCGCATCAGCGGGCAGGTTGGTGATCACACCAATGTTCTTGACGTTGAAGTGACCGCGATAGACCCGGCCCGTTTCCAAAGCCTCGAGAATGTGGCTGGCATGCTCATTCGAACGTTTGGCCGGATCGAGCGGTTTTTCGGCGGAAGCGAGAAACTGCGGGAATTCGGTCTCGAACCAGTTTCGGGTTTCGGTCGAGTGGCGCAGATAGCCCCCCGTCTCGCCATGGATCCAGTCGGACATGTCGATCCACCTGGCAATCTCGTCCGGGCGTTTGCGGTACCAGGGCAGGTATTCCGAGAGGTGGCCGTTGCTTTCGGTGGAATAGACCCCGAAGCGTTTCAGTACGTCTATGCGCAGCTTCTCCTGCTGGGAAAAGACCGGATGTGCCTCGAAGGCAGCGACCAGCTCATCCTTGCCTATTCTACGGCCGTTGAGGCGCAGATCGACAAACCATGTCTGATGGTTGATGCCGGAGCAGATGTAGTCGAGCTCGCTCAGAGATTTGGCTCCAAGCACCTCGGCAATCTGCTCGGCGCCATGCTGCACGCCGTGGCATAGACCGATCGTCTCGACCCTCCCGTATTCGATGGCAGCCCAGGTGTTCATCGCCATGGGGTTCGCATAGTTCAGGAACTTGGCATCAGGGGCGGCGACTTCGCGGATATCCTTGCAGAAGTCGAGAATGACCGGAATATTGCGCTGGCCATAGAGGATGCCTCCCGCGCAGATCGTATCGCCGACGCACTGGTCGACGCCGTATTTGAGAGGGATGCGGATATCTTCCGCGTAGGCTTCCAGGCCTCCGACGCGCACGCAGCTGATGACGTAGCGGGCACCCTCCAGCGCGCGGCGGCGATCGGTTGTCGCGGTAACCCTCGTTGGCAGCCGATTGGACTCGACGATCCGGTCGAGGATCGCCTTGATCATCTCCAGATTATGTTCGCTGATATCGGTCAGGGCGAATTCCACGTCCTGGAATTCCGGCACGCAGAGAATGTCGGTGAACAGCTTCTTGGTGAAGCCGACACTGCCTGCTCCGATGATAGCGATTTTGAAACTCATGTCCTTCACCCTGGTCTGAGAAATGCTAGATTGGAGTGGCGCAGAGGTGGATAGACGGCATGCTCACGCACGCGGCCCGGAAATGCCTGGTTTCGTGCATTTAGTCCTCCCGGCTTGACGTCCGGCCGCGGTCCCCTTCCTCCGATGCGGTGGATTATGCGCAATTCGGTAGGGGTCGCCAGAGAAGTATTATGCTTTCGAGGGTAAATTTGTGCTGCAGGATTTGATCGCCCACGGACAGTCGATGAGAACGGTTTCCTTCCCCCGGGGCCGCCAGCGGCTGCACGCCATGCCGACCAGCGCCGGTTATGAAGTGCGCCAGAACGAGGTCTATGACTGGGACGGCAGAAAGCGCGGGCAGGTTCCTTTCACGGTGCTGCAACATACGATCAGCGGTTCCGGCCGGCTGCGCTATCAGAACCGGAACTATCGGCTGCAGGCCGGCGACACCTTCCTCCTGCTCGTGCCGCACAACCATCGCTATTGGCTCGAGAAGAACGAGCGCTGGGAATATTTCTGGATCTCGATGCATGGCGAAGAGACACTGCGGATCCACAAGATGGTCCTGGCACTCGCCGGCCCCGTGCTCAAGCTGCAGCCCTCGACGATCGATCACCTAGCCGACTGCAGCTTGCGGCTGGTCAAGGGCGCCACCACGCCAGGCGTGGCGTCCGCCATTGCCTATGAAGCGGCAATGGCGCTTTACGACGATGTCTTTGGCTCGCCTGCCTTTGCCGCGGAGCAAAGTGCGATGCAGCCCGTCATCGACCATATCAATGCCAATCTGGATAAGCCGCTTCCTGTCGGCGAACTGGCTGAAATCGTCGGGCTCAGCCGCGCGCATTTTTCTCGAAGCTTTGCCGAGAGCGAAGGGGTTCCACCCGCAGAATACGTGCTGCAGCAACGGCTGCAGCGGGCGGCGAAACTTCTGACCAAAGGCGACTTTCTGCCCGTCAAGGAAGTGTCGATCATGTGCGGTTTCGACGACCCGAATTATTTCGCCAAGGTATTTCGCCGCGTCTACGGAATTACCCCCACCGAGTTTCGGACCACCGGCATGTATGCCAGCATCGGCAAGATGAGATAGGGTTGGTCTCTGCCGGACACGGCATTTCCGCTTAGGACATTGCGTGGGCGGCAAAGCGGCTATCCCGCCGGAAATCGGAGGGCGACATGCCCGAAATATGCCGGAAGGACTTGTTGAACGCGCTGATCGAACCGAAGCCGCTATCCATGGCGACCTGTAGCACATTGGCTCCGTCCTGCATCAGGAGCGCCTGGGCACGGGAGAGCCGCAGGAGGTTGACGTATTTGCTGAGCGTCATTCCGGTTGACCGCCGGAAAATATTCATCGCGTATTTCGGATGAAGGTCGGCGGCGCGGGCGATGTCGATCGTGTCGATATCCTGCATGAAATTGGCGGCGATGAAGTCGCACATGCGGGCGACGCTTTTGGCCGACTGCGCATAGGGCTGGTCCGGGCCGGCGGTGTCAGCGCCAGAGGGAACCTCCGGTATCAGACAATAGGAATCGAGAACGATGCGCTCGATCCGAAGCAGCAATTCGTCCACGGCATGCTGGCGTTTGAGGGAATTGCCCGACGTTACATATTCGAACCAGCGCGCGAAGTTCTCCTTGTCCGCCGCATCTGTGGCCGATGTCAGCAAAGTGGCCCCATGCATGAGCTTGCTTGAGAGGTCGCCCGGCAGCCGCAGGCGAAAGAAATGCACCAGCGGGAGATGCGCGCCGGCATAAAGAGAATCGTCGGAGGATTCGTCCATCCGGTGCGGTTGGCCACCCCAGAAGAGGCACATCTGGCCGGCGCTAAGCCGGATATCGTGCTCGCCCATACGATAGCGGACCGCGCCGCGGATCACGTAATTCACCTCCACCTGCGCGTGCCAGTGCGGCATCAGCATGATCGGCGGGTGGTTGAAAAACATCTGCAAGGCAGTCGGCAGGCCTTCTATGCTGCTTGCGCCCGGGTGGTAGATCGCTTTGCTGACTACCTTACTTTCCGCCAAATCCATGTTCCCTTTTTCGGAGACAGATGTTTCGCAGGCGATAATTTAGGCACGTTCCGAAGGGACAGCAATTGGAAAAGGGAGGTTTTCAATGCGCTTCAAACTCGCGGGCCCGACGGCCGCGGTCGTACTGCTTGCATCGAGCACGGCATTCGCAGAGTCCGGCCAAATCACCATCTGGAGCTGGAACGTCGCAGCCTCGTCTCTCAAGGCGACGCTCGAAGGATTCAACAAGAAATATCCCGACATCAAGGTGACGGTGGAGGATCTCGGCAACGACCAGGTCTACGACAAGACGCTTGCAGCCTGCGCGGCGGGAGGCGAAGGCCTGCCGGATATCGTCTCGGTTGAAAACTTCGAAGCGGAAGTCTTCTGGAACCGCTTCCCCGATTGTTTCGCCGACCTCAGTGAGGTTGGCTATACGCCGGAAATCCAGGCACTCTTCCCCGAATTCAAGCGGACCGAGCTTGAATTGGACGGCGTTCCTTACGCCGTGCCGTGGGATTCGGGACCGGTCGCCCTCTTCTATCGCCGCGATTTTTATGAAAAGGCCGGCGTCGATCCCGCGACGATCAAGACCTGGGACGACTTCATTGTCGCAGGGAAGAAGGTGATGGCTGCCAATCCGGGAACCGTGATGGCACAAGCCGATTTCAACGGCGACAGCGAATGGTTCCGGATGATTTCCAACGAGCAGGGTTGCGGCTATTTCTCGACCGATGGCCAGACGATCACCATCAATCAGCCCGCTTGCGTCGCGACACTTGAGAAGATCAAGGAGATGAAGGATGCCGGCCTGATCACGGCCGCGATCTGGGATGAGAAAATCCAATCCAATACCGCGGGCAAGGCCGCGAGCCAGATGTATGGCGCGTGGTTCGAAGGGTCTATCCGCTCCAACTCTCCCGATCTGGCGGGTAAATGGGGCGTCTACCGGATGCCGAGCCTGACGGCCGACGGCCCTCGGGCAGCCAATCTCGGAGGTTCGTCCCTGGCCCTTAGCGCCGCTTCCGAGAACAAGGAAGCCGCCTGGAAATTCATCGAATATGCCCTGACCACCAATGAGGGCCAGGTCACGATGCTGAAAGCGTTCGGCCTCGTTCCATCGCTTCTGTCGGCGGTGCAGGATCCGTTCGTGAAGGAGCCGCAATCCTATTGGGGCGGCCAGGCTGTTTGGTCGGATATCCTCGTCACCCTGCCGCAAATCGTTCCAAGCCGGGGCACGGCCTTCCAGAGCGATGCGGATGCGATCTACCAGGCGACACAGACGAAGTATTTCGCCGGCGGGTACCCGGACGCGAAGGCTGCTCTTGATGACGCGGCGAAGCAGATCGCGACAGCCACCGGACTGCCCGTTGCGCAATGAGAATTATCGGGCGGCGTCAAGCCGCCCGATATTCCCGCTTGGCAATTCCTGACAGGAGAACGAGATGCTTTCGAGGAATAGGGCGGCCTATGCCTTCCTTGCCCCCTACCTTTTGATCTTCGTCACCTTTTGGCTCTGGCCGATCATAAACTCGCTGCTGATCTCGTTCCAGAACACGCGCGTCAATCCGTGGCGGTTCAGCCTGTCGGCAAACTGGGGGCGGCTGTTCGGCGATCCGGCCTTCTACAACGCGCTCTACAATACGCTGATCATCCTGGTGATCCAGGTGCCGGTGATGATCGCGCTCGCGACCGTCATGGCGGTCCTTCTCAATTCTCCGCTTCTGAAGGCACGGCCGCTCTACAGGTTCGCCTTCTTTGCGCCTGTCGTGGTCGGCGAGGTGGCCTATGCCGCAGTCTTTAGATTAATGTTCAGCGCCGATTTCGGCATCGTCAACAAGCTGATCACCTCTGTCGGATTGTCCCCCGTCTCCTGGTTCGACAATGCCAATGCTGCCATGGCGCTGGTGATCATCGCGATCACCTGGCGGTGGGCGGGGTACAACGCCATCATCCTGCTTGCCGGCCTGCAATCGATTCCCGACGACGTCTATGAAGCAGCGACACTAGACAGAGTGAGCAAGTTCCAGCAGTTCGTCCATATCACCCTGCCGCTCTTGAAGCCGATCATCAGCTTCTGCGTCGTGCTCTCGGTCATCGGCACCATGCAGCTCTTCACCGAACCGTTTCTGATCACCAACCGGGGAGGGCCGGGCGGAGGAACCGAGACCCTGGGCCTGCTGCTTTACCGCCAAGGCTTCACCTCGCTGAACTTCGGTTACGCCTCGGCAATCGCCTACACGATCGCCGGTCTGGCGGTGGCGATTTCTCTGCTCAACCTCATGCTCGGAGGCGAGAAGAAAAAATGAGATCGAAATCCCGCTCGCTTACGATGCAGAAGATTGCGCTGCACATGGTTTTGACCCCGCTCGCGATCATATGGCTCTTCCCGCTCTGGATGATGTTCGTTTTTTCGACCATGCCCGACCACGGCATCTTCAGCCCTGATATCGTGCTCTGGCCCTCGGCGGAATTCGGTGCCAACTTCCGCAATCTGCAGGCGGACACGAATTTCATCCGGGCGATGTTCATCTCGATCACTGTCGCGATCATCTATACCATCCTGTCCGTCCTGTTGACGTCGATGGCAGGCTGGGCGCTGGCGCGTTACCGTTTTGCCGGCCGCACCATCGTGGTGGCGATCATCCTCGGCACGATCACGCTGCCTTTCGCCGTGGTCGTCATTCCGCAGTTCATCATGGTCGCCCGTGAGTTCAGGCTCGCCAATACCTGGATCGCGCTGATCGTCCCGCCGTTGTTCAATTCGCTCGGCGTCCTGTTCATGCGGCAGGCTTTCTCGATGATGCCGGGCGAACTCTTTGATGCGGCGAGGGTGGAAGGAGTGCGGGAGTGGCGGATCTTTCTGCACATCGCGCTGCCATTGGCGCGCCCGACGATGGCAGCGCTTGCGATCATCCTGTTCCTGTCTTCCTGGAACAACTACCTCTGGCCGCTGCTGATCAATTCGCGGCCGAACATGATGACGGCGCCGGTGGCGCTCGGAACCCTGATCGGCCTCACCAGGGTCTCTTGGGGCGGCATCATGGTAGGGGCGGTGCTGCTGACGGCCCCGGTGCTGGTTGTCTTCGTTTTCCTGCAGCGCCACTTCATCGCCGGGATTTCGGCCGGTGCGGTCAAATAGTCGGGGAGGGATCATGGCGAAAATCAAACTCGAAAATGTCGTTAAGAGCTTCGGGGCCTATCAGGTCGTTCACGGAGCAAACCTGGAGATCGAGGACGGAGAGTTCACCGTGTTCGTCGGGCCGTCCGGATGCGGGAAATCGACCCTGCTGCGCATGATCGCCGGCCTTGAGGATATTTCCGCCGGCACGATCAGCATCGGCGGAAAAGTGGTCAACGACACCGAGCCTTCCGATCGCGGCATCGCAATGGTCTTTCAGTCCTACGCGCTCTATCCCCACATGAGCGTCCGGCGGAACCTTTCCTTCGGGTTGGAAATGAACGGCAACCCCAAAGCCGATACCGCCCGCCGGGTCTCGCTTGCTGCGAACATATTGCAGATCAACGAACTGATGGACCGGCGTCCTGCCCAGCTTTCGGGTGGCCAGCGCCAACGCGTCGCGATCGGACGAGCGATCGTTCGCGAGCCGCAGGTATTCCTTTTCGACGAGCCGCTTTCGAACCTCGATGCAGAGCTCCGCGTCCAGATGCGGGTCGAGATCTCCAAGTTGCACAAGCAGCTGGGAACCACGATGATCTATGTGACCCACGATCAGACCGAGGCCATGACGCTTGCAGACAAGATCGTCGTATTGCGGGCTGGGCATATCGAGCAGGTGGGAGCGCCGCTGGATCTCTATGACGATCCAGCCAACCAGTTTGTCGCCGGCTTTGTAGGCTCCCCGAAGATGAATTTCCTGAAGGCGGACGTGGTGGAAAAGACGCCGGACGGAGCGGTCGTTGCCCTCTCGTCTGACCGGAAAGTCCGGTTCGCGTTCCCGCTCTCGACCGAGATCAGCGAAGGCGCATCTGTCACGCTCGGCATCCGGCCAGAGCATTTTGCTCCGCCCGGCGAGGGTGATGCGGATCTGACCGTGGCTGTCGAAGTGGCCGAGCACCTCGGCAATACCAGCTACGTCCACGCAAGCCTTGCGGGTGAGACGGTCGTCATCGAGCAACCTGAAAGCCGCCACAGGGGTGACCGCCGGCATCTTACCGTGGGGGTGCCGGCGAGCCGCGTCTTTCTTTTCGACCAAACAGGCAATCGCCTTCGCTAAGCAATTTCAAAGGGTATCAAAGGAAAAATCATGACTGCAGAGAACCATGTCCGCTGGGGCATCATCGGTCCGGGCACTATTGCACGCGCATTCGCCGAAGGTATCGCGCATTCGCAGACCGGACGGCTCGCCGCCATCGCCACCCGCAATCCGGACAAGCCCGGTCTTTCGGAAGCCTTTCCGGGAGCGAAGGTCGTCGCCGGATATGATGCGCTGCTGAGGGATCCAGAGATCGACGCAGTCTATATCGCAGTCCCCCATGTCGGACATGCAGAATGGGCGATCAAGGCAATCCGCGCCGGCAAACATGTGCTGGTCGAAAAGCCGATGGCGCTTTCCGCGTTCGACGCCGACGTGATCTTCCACGAAGCGAAAAAGGCCGGGGTGTTTGCGGGTGAAGGCTACATGTATCGCCTGCACCCTCAGACGGCGAAACTGGTGGAGCTGGTCAAGAGCGGAGTTGTCGGAGACGTCAGGATCATCCGCTCGAGCTTCGGCTTCAACATGGGAAGCTTCAAGCCGGAGCACCGGCTCTTCAATGGCGACATGGCGGGCGGCGGCATTCTGGACGTCGGAGGCTATCCCGTATCCATGGCCCGGCTGATTGCGGGAGCTGTGGAGGGCAGGGATTTCGTGGAGCCCAAGACTGTCGCGGGCGCAGCCCATCTCGGCCAATCCGGCGTCGACGAATGGGCTTCGGCGGTCCTCAAGTTCGAAAACGGCATCGTCGCGGAAGTTTCCTGCTCGATCATGGCGCAGCAGGACAATACGCTTCGCATCATCGGCTCCAAGGGGCGGATCGAGGTTAAGGACTTCTGGTTCGCCTCGGGCCGCCATGGCGGCGCCGGACGGATCGAGATCATCAAAGGCGACGAGCGCGAAACCATCGAACTTGAGGAGAAACGGTACCTCTATTCCTTCGAGGTCGATGCGGTCGGCGAGGCGATCCGCGGGGGGCGTGGTGAATTTTCCTGGCCGGGGATGACCGCTGCGGACTCGCTCGGCAATCTGCGCGTTCTTGACCAATGGCGCGCCTCGGTCGGCCTGGAATACGCCGTGGAAACGGCCGCCAGGCGTTCCACCAACATAACCGGCGGAAAGGTGCGTCTTGGCAGCGGCATTCCGAAGCGGCAGATTCCGGGCGTTGCGAAGGAGGCCTCAGCGATCAGCCTCGGCTTCGAGTTCTTCCCGAATTTCGCCGCGGCGTCATTGACCATGGACGCTTTTTACGAGGCGGGAGGCAATGTATTCGATACCGCCTATGTCTATGGCGCCGGCAAGACAGAGAAAATTTTTGGCGACTGGCACACGAGCCGGCAGGTGCCGCGCGAAGAATTTGTCCTGATTGGCAAGGGCGCGCATTCGCCGCTTTGTTATCCCGACGTCATCGCCAGGCAACTGGATCAATCGCTTGACAGGCTCAAGACCGATTATGTCGACGTCTATTTCATGCACCGGGACAATCCTGACATACCGGTCGGCGAATTCGTCGACGCAATGGATGCGGAAGTTAGGCGCGGCAGGATCCGCGGCATTTTCGGCGGCTCGAACTGGAGCCGCGAGCGGATGGACGCGGCGATCACCTATGCCCGGAAGAATGGGAAGACGGTGCCAGGGGCGCTCTCCAACAATTTTTCCCTCGCCGAGATGCTCGACCCGATCTGGGCAGGATGTGTTGCCGCATCTGACGATGATTGGAAGGCATGGCTGACGGAAAAGCAGATGCCGAATTTCGCCTGGTCGAGCCAGGGACGCGGGTTCTTCACGGACCGGGCCGGACGCGACAAGCAAGACGACGAGGAACTGGTGCGCGTCTGGTATTCGGAGCGGAACTTCGAACGCCGCGACCGGGCAATCGAACTTGCCGGAAAACTCGGTCGCCACCCGATCCACGTGGCATTGGCCTATGTCATCGCGCAGCCATTCCCCGTCATACCGCTGATAGGACCGCGAACCGTGGGCGAGCTTGAGGACAGTCTCTCGGCGCTCGATATCCGGCTCTCGCCGGAGCAGATCCGATGGCTGGAGAACGGTTCGTAAGCGCGCGACAATATCCCCGAGGTGGGGATGTTTTCGACGGACAGCGAAGAAATTGCCGTCCCGTTTCAGCGACTAACTGCGAAAAATATCCCCCTTCCATCCCCGCTTTTTCGGTCGCGGTTATAGTGATCGCGTCATCGAGCAGGGAGCCGGGTCGCGAACCGGTCTCCTCAACGGGGAGCATCCGGCGCTTGATGGCGGTCGTTTTAGGCAGGGCAATGCCGTCAGGGCGCCAACCGCCGGGACGAAGTGGTTTCGGAATTTGGACCCTCCGCAGCCATATTCCCCGGAAAAGCCGAAGCGATCGGGCAGGCAGAAAACCTGACACCCATCTAACACACCGACTGCCTGCCCATCCCTTGTGACACCGTGACGACCATGTTCGCCGCGGGCATTCGGCATGCCCGATAGTTTTTTCCCCTGGGATTGGAAGATAACATTCAGCCGGAGCCAGCCGCGGGAGCACATGACGGAGGCTCGGCGGCGCCTATCGCATCACGCCGCCAAGCTTCCGGCCGCAGGTGGGGTAACCAAGGGGGTCTCTACGGCCCCGGGAATATTATTGCTGCGGTTTCATAGTTCCAGGTCCGTTAGTAAACATGATCAGCGTTTTCTAAATACCCACAGCCCCCGTTCCAAAATGGAGCGTCTCCGGCCGGCAGCCACTATGTTGTCGGCCGCCGCAGCGTTCATTGACTGCGTTGCGCCTGCCAGAGCCAGCGGCAGAACCAGATCCGGCACACAGGTGATAAAGGACAACAGGCAGATCAAGAACGCCACGAGCGGCCGATTTCGCGAGTCATCTCATCAGGGGGAATGCCGGTCATGATCGAGGGCAGGATGGCTCCATCCTGCTCTCGCCAGTGCTATCGGGCGTCTCGGGCTGACGTGACCTCACATCAGCCAATCATTCGTCGTGTCTGCGGCCGCGGCAATCGGCGCGTCCTCCAGCGAATAGGCGCGGATGTAGTCGATCTTCATCTGTGAACCGTTGATCAGACCGCTCGAGGGGGTTCCCGCGGTGCCGCCGACCGCCAGATTGACCAGCATATACATCGGCTCATGCATATCCGCGGGCGTATCGGCCCGCGCTATCGCGACATCGTCGAAATACCAGACGATCTCGTCTTCATTCCACAACATGCCGTAGGTATGAAAGCCGTCGGTGCTGGGAACGTTAACCGCTGAACTCTGGGTTGTCTGCGTGCCGGTGGCGTTGGAATGGGCGGAGACATGTATGGTGTAGGGATCCTGGCCGCGCATCTCCACCACGTCGATTTCCGGCGGCCAGCTTCCATCCTCGGGAAGCAGCCAGAAGGCGGGCCAGACGCCTCCGTCATTTGGCATATCGGCACGGATCTCGAAGTAGCCGTAGGTTTGAGAGAAGGTGGAGTGCGTATTGAGCAAGCCCGACGTGTAGTCATATCCGTTCACCACGCTCTCGAGCGCCGCCGGGGTCGGCTTCGCGGTGATCGTCAGGACCCCGTTATTGACGGAGAAGGGGTTTGCCGAAGCGGTCGGGGCATAGAGCGGATTGATATACCACTGCAGTTCGCCATTTGTTGGCATGGAGCTGCCCTTGGCGGGAGCCCACGGAAACTTGGCGTCCCAGGTGCCGCTTGTGCCGTTGTAGAGAGACAGCGAATTGAAGTCGTCCGAAAAGGTCTGGGTCAGCCCGGAGCGGTCGAGGCTCAGGGCGAATTGATCCGGGTTGAGTTTATCCGCCGTCGTTCCAGCTAAAACGAGGCTCTCGCCGCCGCCAAGGTCAATGCGCAGGTTTGCGCCTTCTTGGATGAAATGGCTGCTGAGCTGTTCGAAGGATGTGAATCCGTACTTGTTCAGCCGGATGGTGTCGTCCGCGCCAAAATCGGTAATCAGATCGCTGCCGTTTCCCTTGGCAAAGATGAAAGTGTCCGCGCCACCGCCGCCGATCAGGACGTCATTGCCCGCGCCGCCGTCGAATGTCTGCCGGCTGGACGAGCCGGAGATGATGTTGTCGACGCTGTTTCCGAAAGCGAAACGTTTGTCGCCTGTCACTCGGAGGTTTTCGAAATTCAGGGGGAGAGTATAGCTCATCCAGGTGTCGATGGTATCGACGCCGGAATTTGCGGCTTCGTAGGCGCGATTGATGCTCGAGTAGAGGTAATAGATGTCATCACCTGTACCGCCGCTCATGGTGACGTTGACGGAACTATCGCCCCACATGGAGTCGTTGCCGGCAGTTCCCGATAAGGTCGGCCCGGAGCCGGTGGCGGAAAACCACGCCGTCGAGGTGCCACTATAATAAAGCCTCTTACCCACGGCGTTCAAAACGGTTCTGGTCATCAAGCCTCTCCTGTTTTGGCTAAATCCTCCCGATATCTCCTCTCAAAGATGTCTGCACGACGGGCGGACATCGCTCCTCCAAAACCTAGGTAACCTGCATGGGTTCCCATGGCCAGCCAAAATTGGCATCCGCGCCGATCAAATCCGGCCGCGTGACACTTCAGCCGATTCGCCTGCGCAGCACCGCATAGGCGGCCCCCGCGCTCATGGCTGCCAAGAAATACCAGGTGATGGCGTAGACGAGATGGCTGTTGCGGAACTGCACGACCGTCAGCCCGCCGACCGGCAAGCCGCTGGGATTGGGGGCAGAATCGGCATCGATGAAATAGGGAGCGACGTTCGTGAGCCCTTTGGCGGCGGCAATCGCTGCCACGTCGCGGGAATACCAGCGGTCATTGTGGGGGACATTGGTTCGCAAAAAAGCGCCATCCGGCTCGGTGATGCGCAGGAGTCCGCCAACCTCAACCGTGCCCGCGACTTCTCCATCCGCCCGTGACGCCGGGTCGCGGCGGTCTTCCGGCACGAAGCCGCGGTTGACCAGGATCGTTGTACCGTCGGCCCGTTGAAGCGGCGTCACGACCCAGAAACCAGATCCAAGCACCGTTACCGCCTGAACCAGGACCTCCCTGTCGTGGAGGAATGTGCCGCTTGCAGTGACGCGGCGGTACTCGTCCTTTTCCGCGGTAATGCCGGCCCATTCGGCCGGTCCCGGAGACGGTGCGGGATCGGCATGCACCCGGGCCTCCACCCGCTCGATCAGGTCGAGCTTCCAGAAAAGCCGCTGCACCTGCCATGTGCCGAGACCCAGGAAAACTGCGACAAGGAACAACATCGCGGTCGCGAAGAGCAGCCGGGACCGGCGAGACGGGGAAGTCTCTTCCTCTCCGGACCCCAGCCGATCCGCATCCGGATTCACGGTCGTGGATCCTTACGGCATGTTCTTCATCATTTCCGGCGACATCGGCATCATGTTGGCGTTCAGATGATGCATGACCCAGAGTGAACCGGCGAGCGCGATGCCGACGAGCACCAGCGTGAAAATGAGCGCCATGATCGTCCAGCCGCCTTCCGAGCGGGGGTTCATATGAAGGAAGTAGATCATGTGGACGACGATCTGAACGACGCCAACGCCCATGACGAGGAAGGCGGTCAAGAGCTTGCTATCGAAGACGCCGCCCATGACGAGCCAGAACGGAATGGCGGTCAGGATGACGGAAAGCAGAAAGCCTATGACATAACCCTTCAGGGAACCGTGGCCGGCTCCATGGCCGTTGCTGTGGCCGTGATGGGTGGCGGAGGCGCTTTCGCGGGCGGGGGCGTGCGAGCTCATCCGAGGACTCCGATCAGATAGACAAAGGAAAAGACGCCGATCCAGACAACGTCGAGGAAGTGCCAAAACATCGAAAGGCACATCAGCCGGCGCCGGTTTTCAGGGATCAATCCCCGCATCGAGACCTGCACCATCAGGGTTATCAGCCAGATGATGCCGAAGGTGACGTGCAGGCCATGCGTGCCGACCAGGGTGAAGAAGGACGAGAGGAAGGCGGACCGAGTGGGACCGGCGCCCTCATGGATCAGATGATTGAACTCGTAAAGCTCGAGCCCCAGGAAGATCGCGCCGAACACGCCGGTAACGCCGAGCCAGAACAGCGTCTCGGCCTTGGCGTTGCGCTCCATCTGCAGCATGGCAAAACCGTAGGTGATCGACGACAGCAAGAGCATGGCCGTATTGACGGCCACCAGCGGCAGGTCGAACAGATCGGCGGGCGAGGGGCCGGCAGCATAGGAGCGGCCAAGCACCCCGTGGGTCGCAAACAGCACCGCGAAGATCAGGCAGTCGCTCATCAGATAGAGCCAGAAGCCCAGCATGGTGCTGCCTTCCGGGTGGTGGTCCTCGGTGAGGTAGAATTCCGGCTTGTCTGTTTCTTGCGCCTGGAGAGTGCTTGCCATATCAGGTCCGCTCCGCGAGCAATTGGGAGCGCGCGTCCTCTGTTGCAGTTACGGTTTCGGCTGGGATGTGGAAATCCCGGCTGTAGTTGAAGGTGTGGCCGATCGCGACCGCAAGCATCGCGACGAAAGACAGGGCCGCCAGCCACCACATGTACCAGATCATGCCGAAGGCAAAGGCGACGCTGAGGGCAGCCAGGATCAAGCCTGCTCCGGTGTTCTTCGGCATGTGGATGGGTTTGAACCCGGCGAGCGGGCGCTCGTAGCCGCGGCGCTTCATATCGTACCAGCTGTCATGATCGTGCACGACCGGCGTAAAGGCGAAGTTGTAGTCCGGCGGCGGCGAAGATGTCGACCATTCCAGCGTCCGACCATCCCAGGGATCTCCGGTCGTATCGCGCAGCTGGTCGCGCCTGAGGAAGCTGACGACCAGCTGGATGATGAAGGCGGCAATGCCGAGCGCGATCAGGAAGGCTCCGAAGGCGGCGATCACGAACCAGATCTGCAGGGACTGGTCCTCGAACTGGGAGACACGACGGGTAATACCCATCAGGCCGAGCACGTAGAGCGGCATGAAGGCGACGTAAAAGCCGATCAGCCAGAACCAGAAGCTCATCTTGCCCCAGAACGGATCCAGCCGGTAGCCGAACGCCTTGGGGTACCAGTAGTTGACGCCGGCGAGCAGTCCAAAGACCACGCCGCCGATGATCACGTTGTGAAAATGCGCGATCAGGAACAGGGAGTTGTGCAGGACAAAATCGGCAGGAGGGACGGCCAGCATGACACCTGTCATGCCGCCGATGACGAAGGTCACCATGAAGCCGATCGTCCACAACATAGGCACTTCGTAGCGGATCCGGCCGCGATACATGGTGAAGAGCCAGTTGAACATCTTGGCCCCGGTCGGAATCGAGATGATCATCGTGGTGATGCCGAAGAAGGCGTTCACCGACGCCCCAGAGCCCATGGTGAAGAAGTGGTGCAGCCAGACGATATACGACAGGATCATGATGACGCATGTCGCATAGACCATCGAGGCATAACCGAAGAGGCGCTTGCCGCAGAATGTCGCCACCACTTCCGAAAAGATGCCGAAGGCCGGCAGGATCAGGATGTAGACCTCCGGATGCCCCCAGATCCAGATGAGGTTCACATACATCATCGGATTGCCGCCAAGATCATTGGTGAAGAAATTGGTGCCGACGTAGCGGTCGAGCGTCAAGAGCGCGAGAGTAGCGGTCAGGATCGGAAAGGTCGCGACGATCAGCACGTTGGTGCAGAGAGAGGTCCAGGTGAAGACCGGCATCTTCATAAATGTCATGCCCGGCGCGCGCATCTTGACGATCGTGGCGATGAGGTTGATGCCGGAAAGTGTGGTGCCGACACCCGCCACCTGCAATCCCCAGATGTAGTAATCCACGCCGACACCCGGGCTGTAGTCGGCGCCTGAAAGCGGCGGATAGGCAAGCCAGCCGGTGCGGGCGAACTCGCCGACGAACAGCGACAGCATGATGATGATCGCACCGGCCGTCGTCATCCAGAACGAGAAATTGTTCAGGAACGGGAAGGAAACGTCGCGGGCGCCGATCTGCAGCGGCACGATATAATTCATCAGGCCGGTCACGAAGGGCATTGCCATGAAGAAGATCATGATCACGCCGTGGGCCGAGAAGATCTGATCGTAGTGGTGCGGGTTCAGGTAGCCTTCACTGCCGTTGAAGGCGATCGCCTGCTGGATGCGCATCATGATCGCGTCGGCAAAACCGCGAAGCAGCATGACCAGCGCCAAGACCACGTACATGATGCCGATCTTCTTGTGGTCGACGCTGGTAAACCACTCCGTCCAGAGATAGCCCCAGAGCCTGTATTTGGTAATCAGCCCCAGCAGGGCGAGCCCGCCCAGAGCCACGACAGCGAATGTCACGACGAGGATGGGTTCGTGATAGGGGATGGCCTGCCATGAGAGCCGCCCCAAGATGAATTCCGTCAAAGTGTTGTTGCCGAACATGGTTCTATCCAAAATCGATTGATACGCCGGTCAGGGCTGCGTCGCGCCGGATTGGTTCATCTGCGGCGCTGCGGGTCCGCCCGGAGCGCTGCCTGGCGTCGTGTGGCCTTCATGCATGTCCTGCTGGATTGGCGTCTGTGACGGCTGATGCGGCGCATCCACCCCTTCGGCAGGCTCAGGGCTGCGGGCGGGATTGCCGGTGGCGGGGAATGTGGCGCCTGGGCTTGCCGCTCCATGGGAAACCTCGCCGGCATGGCGGTTGTCATATTCGAGCCTGGAGCGGCTGTCGTGGCTTTCCGTACCGCCGCCGCCCGCCATGTCGATATGCATCATCTCGCTCATGCACATCTGGCCGGGGCGCGCGCACATGTTGAGGATAGCGTTGAAGAGCCCATCCTCGACGCTGGCAAAATAGCGGACCGGCTCCTTGGCGCTCGGCTTTTCGAGCTTCAGGTAGGCATCGCGACTGAGAGCGGTGCCCTGCGTCTTTACCCGCGCGACCCATTCATCGAAGCCTGCCTGCTGCAGACCATGAAACTTGAAGCGCATGTGGGAAAAGCCGTCGCCGCTATAGTTGCTGGAAAGGCCGTCGTACGCGCCTTCCTTGTTGATGACGGCGTGCAACCTGGTCTGCATGCCCGGCATCGCGTAGATCATCCCGGCAAGCGCGGGAACGTAGAACGAGTTCATCACCGACGATGCCGTGATCTTGAAGTTGATCGGCACGTCGACGGGCGCTGCCATCTCGTTGACCGTCGCGATCCCGTAGTCCGGGTAAAAAAACAGCCACTTCCAGTCGAGCGCTACGACCTCGACCGTAAGCGGCTTTGTCTCGGCAGGTATGGCGCGTTCGGCGTCAAGCCGATCCAGCGGCCGGTAAGGGTCGAGCTTGTGGGTGCTGATCCAGGTGACTGCGCCGAGCGCGATGATGATGGCCAGAGGCGCGGACCAGATGACGACTTCGAGCCGTGTCGAATGATGCCATTCCGGATCGTATGGGGCGCTCTCATTGGAGTGGCGGTACCGCCAGGCGAAAAACAGCGTCAGGATGATAACGGGCACGATGATCAGCAACATCAGCACGGTCGAAACCACGATCAGGTCCCGCTGCTGAGCGGCGATATCGCCCGAAGGCGACATGACCACCAGGTTGCATCCGGTGAGAGCCAGGACAGGCAGGAAAAGGAAGAGACGGCCGACGAACTTGGAAAGACTTTGCATCTCGGGCTCGAAATTTGCGTTTTGTCTAGTTGGACTAATCGCGACGAGGCACGGTCGGGAATGAGGTCGTTCGTCGCAGTGCAGCAATTTGTCGCAAAGCAGCGGCCAAACCTTTCGGCCTGATCAGCAGTTCCTGAGGCCGAACCCTAAGGAATTGCCGATGCCCGCCTGACGACATCTAGGACGCAATGCCGCTCCGGCTAGAGGCCGCGGCTCTTAAGACGCTTCAAGCTTTTTCGCCGACTGTTCTTGATCTCGCCGGCGGTTTGATCAACATTTCCCGTGTGAGGCGGAGTCACGCCAGGAGGAAAGCATGGACACGGTCGTCAATCCCACATCGTCTGGCATGGAACGGGATGCCCGCCGGATTCACGACGACAAGCCGATATCGGCGGGCAGCATCGCCATCGGTGTGATCATCGGTCGCATGTCGGAGTTCTTCGATTTTTTCGTCTACGGCCTCGGTTCCGTCCTCGTTTTTCCCAAGCTTATCTTTCCCTTCGCTCCCGATCCGGTAACGGCAACGCTGATGTCGTTTGCGATCTTTCCGCTCGCCTTCATGGCGCGGCCGGTCGGATCCTTCGTGTTCATGTGGATCGATCGGAACTACGGGCGCGGCACAAAGCTGACGATTGCGCTCTTTATTCTGGGCGGATCGACCGCGTCGATCGCTTTCCTGCCAGGATATGAAACCATCGGTTATTGGGCGGTGGCGCTTCTGGCGCTCTTCCGTCTCGGCCAGGGATTTGCGCTTGGCGGCGCCTGGGATGGTCTGGCTTCCCTCCTCAACCTCAACGCGCCTCCCAACCACCGCGGCTGGTATGCGATGATCCCGCAACTTGGAGCGCCCATCGGCTTTGCGCTGGCGAGCATCCTGTTCGGCTATTTCGTCGCCAATCTTTCGGAAGCCGACTTCCTGGCCTGGGGCTGGCGTTACCCGTTCTTCGTCGCTTTCGCGATCAACGTCGTGGCGCTTTTTGCCCGGTTGCGGATCGTGGCGAGCAAGGAGTTCGGCTCGGCGCTGGAGGCCAATGAACTGCAGCCGCGGCCCGTCTTCGAAATGCTCGGCAAACACGCCCACGACGTCGTGCTCGGCGCCTTCGTTCCGCTCGCGAGCTTTGCCATGTTTCACTTGGTGACGATTTTCCCGCTGAGCTGGGTGACGCTTTACGGCGGCCAGTCGGCGGCCGAATTCCTGTGGGTTCAGGTAGCCGGGGCGGCTGTCGGGATCATCGGCATCGTCCTGTCAGGGGTGCTTGCCGACCGTATCGGCCGCCGCGGCCAGCTGATGGCGGGCGCGGTGATCATCGCGATCTTCTCGTTCTCGGCGCCCTTCCTGCTCGACGCAGGGGGCAAGGGACAGGATGCCTTCATCATCATCGGCTTCGGTATCCTGGGCCTGTCCTTCGGCCAGGCCTCCGGCGCCGTTTCCTCTCGTTTCAGCCAGTATTACCGCTATACCGGCGCGGCACTAACGTCAGACCTTGCCTGGCTGGTGGGGGCCGGGTTCGCACCCCTGGTGGCGCTCGGCCTTGCCAGCAATTTCGGCATCATCTTCATCGGCGGATATCTGATTTCGGGCGCCATTTGCACGATCGCAGCGCTCAGCCTCAGCCGGGTTCTGGATCAGAGCGGCGAGCCCGGACGGTCGTAGCCCGTCCAGTTACCTTCTCCCCGCCGTGGAGAAGGTGTTTCGAAGAGCCGGAGAATAGGCTTCAGGCAGCCTTCCTGGCCAGTATCGGCCGGGTGGCGGCGGCCTTTTCGACCATGGTGGTGACCTCCGCGCGACGGGCGCCGGCCAAGGTCATCCTCGGCATGCGGACGCGTTCCGACCCGCGGCCCATGATCTGCTCTGCAAGCTTGATCGATTGAACGAGGTCATGTTCGGCATCGAGATGCAGAAGCGGCATGAACCAGCGATAGATGCGGCGGGCCTCCTCCCAATCGCCGCGGGCTGCCGCAGCCACGAGCGCCACCGATTCCTGCGGGAAGGCGCTGGTAAGGCCTGATACCCAGCCCTTGGCGCCGAGCAGCAAGCCCTCAAGCGCCACATCGTCAAGCCCGGCGAAGATATCGAACCGGTCGCCAAAGGCATTGATCAGGTCGGTGAAGCGGCGGGGGTCCGGCGCGCTTTCCTTGACGGCTTTGATGTTTGCCACGCCTTCGAGCTCGCGCAGCACCTCGTTGGTGATGTTGACGCGGTAGGCTGGGGGATTGTTGTAGAGCATGATCGGCAGGGACGTGGCCGCGGCAACTGCCTTGAAATGCGCGACCAGTTCCTCCGGCTTCGGCACATAGACCATGGCCGGCAGAACCATGAGGCCGTCGGCGCCTAGTTTTTCCGCGTCCCGGGCGTAAGCCACGGCGCGACGGGTGTCGAATTCGGAAACGCCAGTGATCACCGGCACACGCCCATTGACGACCTCCACGGCCGCCTTGAGGATCGTGCGCTTCTCTTCCGGATCGAGGGAATTGTTTTCACCGCAGGTGCCCATGACGATGAGCCCGTTGACGCCATCGCGCACGAGCGCATCCTGCACGCCCTGCGTGGCGTCGATATCGATCGAGAAATCCTCGTTGAACTGTGTCGTCACGGCAGGAAAAACGCCGCTCCAGCCTGTGGTCATTGTCAAGCACTCCTATGGTTGTCGGATCCGTTGCTGCCGGTGAAGCGGTCAGGCAAAGGGTTCGGTCGGGCTCATTGCCGGTTGGGTAAACCATTCCGGGCCGGTTGGGGTCATGTGGATATGGTCTTCGAGACGTATGCCGAAGCGCCCCGGAAAAACGATCATCGGCTCGTTCGAAAAGCACATGCCGGGTTCGAGCACGGTGGGGTTGCCGCGTACGACATAGGGCTCCTCGTGGATTTCCATGCCAAGGCCGTGGCCTGCCCTATGCGGAAGTCCGGGAAGCGCATAATCCGGGCCGAGGCCGTGCCTGGACAAAACGCGGCGCGCCGCATCGTCAAGACTGCCGCAGGTCGCGCCAGGGCGACAAGCTTCGAAGACGGCCTGTTGCGCTTCGCGCTCGATTGACCAGGCGGACGTAAATTCCGTCGTGGGCTCTTCCATCACATAGGTGCGGGTGAGGTCGGAATGGTAGCCGTCGATCCGGCAGCCGGTGTCGACCAGCACGACGTCGCCCGGCTGATAGATCTGATCACCGTCAGCCCCGTGGGGCAGGGACGTCGCGAGACCGAAGGACACGATACAGAAGCTGGAGCCGCTGGCGCC
The DNA here is from genome assembly GCF_004368875.1 of Neorhizobium sp. R1-B. Classification (NCBI taxonomy): domain Bacteria; kingdom Pseudomonadati; phylum Pseudomonadota; class Alphaproteobacteria; order Hyphomicrobiales; family Rhizobiaceae; genus Neorhizobium; species Neorhizobium sp. R1-B. The sequence goes on along the minus strand of NZ_SOEM01000009.1, from coordinate 12,277 downwards.
AAGCGCGCGATGCTGCTCGTCGATATGACGCACGACCTCGGATGCCGTGATGCCCGGCTTGATGATCGCATGCGCCCGGCGATGCACCTCCAGCGTCAGATCCATCGCATATTGGATGATGGCAATTTCTGTATCCGACTTTCGAAGCCGCATGTCGCGGATCAGCCGGCTTCCATCAACGAGCCGATCGGCGCTCAAGGTGGCGGCGAGCTGGTGATAGACGAAAAGAGGCAAGGCGTCGTCGAGAGCGAGCTTTGCGCCAGGCGGCAGGAGTGACGCGACCAGGGCCGCGCTGCTTTCGTCTTCCTGCCAAAGGGCGATTTCGCCCGGCAGATGCGGCAGGCTTGCTATCCGGCTTTCTTCAAAACCCGGTGCGATATAGGTGACCGCGTTCGGTGTCACCAGCGCGCCGACGAGCCGCTCGCTTGGGTGCCAGACCAAACCGGTAAAGTAACGAAGGCTCTCCGTCGAGCCGAGCAGCAGTCCCCCCAGTTGTCTTTCTCCCAGCGAAGCCTGCAGCAGCGAAAGCCGCCGGCGGCGTTCATCATCTGTGATCTTCGGGACAGGGTGAGACCAGGACATGTCGGATTCCTTGCTTGCCCGGACGTTATACCTCTCTGTATTTAGTTTGTCGACAGTAATTTAGGGTGCGACATCGGTCTTCAGACGGGCTTTTCCAGATCGAGAGGATCACCCAGGTCGCGGGCAAGATAATCCTGGATCTGCTTGACGATCTGGGCGGCATGCTGAATGGCAAGATCATCGGCCTGTCCGGCGTCGCGGGCCTCGATCGCCGCGATGATCTTTTCATGTTCCTCGACATATTGGCGCGGCAGGCGATCGTCGAATGTCCGGTAATAAAGCCGCAGGATCCGCCGCCCCTCATCGAGAAGCCGCGCGAAGAAGGAGGTATAGTACGCATTGCCGGCAAGCTCGGCGATGGCGACGTGGAATTCGCGGTTCGCCTCGATCATCCGCAAGGCGTCCTGCGCCTCGACGGCCGCGGCGAACTCCGTCTGGCGGGCACGAATGACCTTCATTGCCTCCGGCTCCGACCGCATCGCTGCCCCGCGGGTGGTAACTCTGTACATCAATGTCAGCGCATCGAAATAGCCAGGAAGCGACGCGAAATCGATCGGTGAAACGATGGTATTGCGGTTGGGAAGCGTGGTGATGAGGCCTTCGGCAGAAAGACGCAGGAGCGCTTCCCGCACGGGAGTGCGCGACATCCCGAAGCGCTCCGAGAGCCGCACCTCGTCGAGCGGACTTCCCGGCGGCAGAGCCATGGCAAGGATGTCCCGGCGCAACACCGCATAAACGCTCTGGGTGCCGGAGCCGCGGGGACGGGGAGGCTCGTTCTCGTCCGGCTCTATCCTTGCCATGATGTCGCAATTCCTTGTCTGATGTTTGATAACACGCGACCGGCCACTTGTTGTCCCGCCACAATGGCTCCCTCGATATAGCCCGGGAAAGAGGGGGAGAGCTCAGAAGATGCAAAATAGACGGGCGGTGCGCCGCGGTTGAGAAGATCCTCGGCGTCTGCGGCATCGAGATCGACGATGACGTCGCTATAGGCGCCGCCGCTCCAGGGATCGGCAACCCAATCGCGGATATGGATCTCTTGAGGATGCCCTGCTTCCGGACCGAACGCGTCGGCAAGCAGGCCGAGGATAAAGGCCTGCAGTTCTTCGCGAGACCTGCCGTGCCAATCCGCAGCCAGGGGACCACCGATGAAGACAACCAACCCCGCATGCTCCCCATGGCTTGCATCACAGGCATAGAGGCCTTGCGGTTCCTGCCACAACACCGACCCGTTCAGCGCATGGGCGCGCCAGAACGGTCGAGCATAAGTCACGTGGACCTTTATCGCGTCGCCGGCGCCCCAGGCCGCAAGTGCCCGGTTCAGGGGCGCCGGGAGAGCCGGCGAGAACGACAGCCGGCGGATCATGCTCGGCGGCAGGGCGAGGATGAGTTTGCGCGCGGAAAGACGCTCCTGCTCCACTTTCACCGTGACACCATCGGGGGAGCGATCCACATGAGTGACACAGGCATTAAGCCGCAGCCGATGATCCAGGCTGGCGGCAATACGTTCGGCCAGCCCGTGCATGGTTCCGGCGAGGAACATCTCCAATTCCGAATGGGTATTGGTTATCCGCCGATCGTTCGACGCGAGGTAGGTGAAGGAGATTTCATCCGGAGACCGGCACCAGAGGCCTTTGACGAGCCGCAGAAAGCCTTGCGCAACATTTGCAGGAATGTCCTGCCGTGCAACCCAGGCGGCAACGGTCAGCCCGGCGAGGTCCGGATCCTTGGGATCCGCTGCGATCATCCGCTCCCGAAGCGCATCGACCCGCTGCCACAGGTCACGGCCTTCGGCAGGTGAAACGGGGGGACGGAAAACGGTTTCCCCATCGGCATAGGCCATCACCGGTATCGTGCCATGGGTCTCAATAAGCGCCATCAATTGCGGCATGTCCCGGCAGAAGAACTGTCCGCCGGTGTCGACCCGTCTGCCGTTCGCAAGGATGGCGGATTCGACCTTTCCGCCGACCCGGCTGCGTGCTTCGAGCAGGAGCACGTCGAGGCCCGCTTTGGCCAGTTCCGATGCGGCGACAAGGCCGGTAAAACCTGCGCCGACAATGATGACGTCCCGTTCCGGCATACGCTTCCCCGCTGCCACTGTCTCCGTCAGCCATTAGCGGAAGAGGGCCGTCACGTCCATTCGTCCGAGGTGCCGGGGAAGAGCCCTCGTCGGATGCCCGACTTCGATGACCCCTCGACTACGCTTTTGCACGCTGGAGCATGCCGAAGAGGTCTCGCGGATCGTCCGGATCCGCGATGATGTCGATCTCCTGGTAAAAATCGGTTCGCCGAAGCCTTTCGCGAACGTAGCGGAGGGCGGAGAAATCTTCGATGGCAAAACCGACGCTGTCAAAGAGGGTAATCTGGCGGTCGTCGCGCCGTCCAGGAGTTAGGCCGGTGATGACCTGCCAAAGCTCGGTTACGGGGTAGTCAGGCGCCATTTGCTGAATTTCACCCTCGATTCGCGTCTGCGGCGGATATTCCACAAAGGTATCGGCACGCAGAAGGATGTCGCGGTGAAGCTCTGTCTTTCCAGGGCAGTCGCCGCCGATTGCATTGATATGCACACCGGCGCCAACCATATTGTCCGTCAGGATGGTTGCGAACTGCTTGTCCGCGGTGCAGGTCGTGATGATCTCCGCCCCTTCGATGGCAGCCTGCGAGGAATGGCAGCCGGTGACGGACAATCCCGAGCCAGCAAGGTTGCGGATTGTCTTTTCGGTCGCTGCCGGATCGATGTCGTAAAGGCGGACGTGCTCGATGCCGAGCACCGCTTTCATCGCCAATGCCTGGAACTCCGCTTGCGCACCATTGCCGATCAGCGCCATCGTCCTGGCGCCGTTGCGCGCAAGATGGCGTGCTGCCATGGCAGACGTTGCGGCCGTGCGCAAAGCGGTCAGCAATGTCATCTCCGTCAGGAGCACGGGGTAACCGGTCGAGACTTCCGCCAGCAGACCGAAGGCGGTCACCGTCTGAAGCCCGTGGGCCATGTTTTTCGGATGTCCGTTGACATATTTGAAGCTGTAGATCTCGCCGTCGGAGGTCGGCATCAATTCGATGACGCCTTCACGCGAATGGGACGCGACGCGCGGCGTCTTGTCGAACGCCCCCCATCGGCGGAAGTCGTCCTCGATAACGCCTGCCAGTTCCTCAAGGAAGGCCTCGACACCGATGTGATGCACGAGCCGCATCATGTTTTCGACGCTGACGAAGGGGATAAGGGCTTTTTGGGAAGGGGCCTGCAGCACATCTGTCTCCTTGGTACTCTCGGCAAGGATACCAGCCCGCCGCTCTCCGCTAAATGCCAAAGCTGTGTTGCATCGGTCAGCATTTTGGACAAATTGACCAGTCAGGTTGCCAAGTTTGCGAAGAAGGTTCGTTATGGAGAGTGCCAAATATATTCCCGACGATCTCGACCGGCGGATTATCGCGCATTTGCGGGCGGACGGCCGGGCCTCGCTATCGAGGCTTTCGAAGGCTCTTGGCGTTGCCCGAGGTACCGTGCAGAACCGCCTCGACCGGCTGATGGAAACCGGAACACTGCTTGGCTTCACCGTGCGGGTGAGGGAGGATTACGATGCGCAATCCGTGCGGGCGGTGATGATGATCGAGGTAGTGGGCAAGTCCACCACCCAGGTTATTCGCAGGCTCCGCGGCATCGCCGAAATCTATTCGCTCCATACCACCAATGGCAATTGGGATCTCGTGGCCAATATCCGTGCATCCAGCCTTTCGGATTTCGATCGCGTGCTGCGCGAGGTGCGCATGATCGATGGCGTGTCGAATAGCGAAACCAGTCTGCTGCTCAGCTCGGTCTAAGCCAGACGGTTGTCGGCCTTGCCCGAACCACTGGTTGTGAAGAAACCTAGCACGGGAAACGAGAGCGGCCCAGAACACCTTGCTCTTCTAGTTTTCGTCGTTCATCGCGGCTCGTAAAATTGCATTGATGCGGTCTTGCCAACCGGGGCCGGCCGACTGGAAATATGCCAGCACTTTGCTGTCGAGCTTGAGGGTAACGAGTTCCCTGGCATTCGGCAGTACTGGCTGTTCGACAGGTGCCGCTGCCGGCTTCTTGGCCGGGCTGAACAGCGCTTCGGCGGCGTCACGCGGATTGGCGGCTCGTCTCGGCGTCTTCATGGATTCGTCCTTGGTTGGTCAATGCCACGCGGCCAGACACGCCTTTAGCATTGAAGAGCCGCACTATCTTGAAAATCATCAGCGGGTTCCGGACCTACCTGCCGAAACCGGCGAGACTGATGACGCTGAAGATTGGATCATCGATTATCTTTCGACCGCGCATCGGCGACCGTCGCCCTTCCTGTATCACCGCAAGCATAGGATTGATACGGAGAAGTGCCGAATGGGTACCGTTTCCGCCCGATGAAGCACTAGGCATATCCCACGAGTTCCAACTCAGACGTACGCTAGGCATCGCCTCTAGCCATTGAACTTCTTAATAAAAAGACAGAATCCAGATTTCGGGAGGTGGCTGCGATTGAACTCTTGATTGGAGACGCCCTGAATTTACAGCTTTTTCGGCCATTTCTGAGAGGCGTGCATCACTGTAAGAATCTCGATGTCGTGCCGAAGGCGATAGGGGATGATGTAGGGAATGTCGGGCAATGCGAGTTCGCGCGTCCCGGTGATGCGACCGATGCGCCCAGCGGCCGGAAGCTCTGCCAGCAAATCTACAGCAGCGACGAGCCGGCTAACCACTCGTCCAGCGGCATTCGGGTCGTCTTTCTCAATATAGGCACCGATCTGATCGAGTCGCCGCAACGCTCGCACGGTCCAGCGGATGCGCCGCTGCGTCATGACTAAGATGTCGTCTTTAGATATTTACCGACCACGCGAACCACGTCGTCGTCACTGGCGAATTCGCCACGTTCCGCCTCTGCAATGCCGTCTTCAATTTCCGCTAGCTGCCATTCTTCGCGTGAAACGAAATCTTCAATGGCTTGTGCGGCCATGTAAGAGCGGGAGCGGTCTAGCTTTTGAGCAATCTGGTTCAGCCGGTCGGCCACTTCGTCTGGAACGCGGATGGTAAATGCAGTCATGAAAACCTCGCCTCTTGTTCGCTTTGATTATCTTTGAACCATACTGGTGCGTCAAGGTTCAAGAGGCGTCTGCCGCCGGTTGCTTAATTGCGAAACTGCGAGGTGGTTGATTCGAATCCTTTCACATCAGGTCTTTTGTCAATTGTTCATCCCAGTGGCATCGAATTTCTCCTTGGTAAGCGGATCCGCGGTTTGAGCCCATAGTAATTACCGGCCCGGTTCTCGGGCCTATATAACCTCACATCCGGTCGCCGCTCTTAGCGGCAGCACCATTATCCCGCATTCGACGGGCTCGGGGCTCAGGAGAACGGGACCAAACTCAAGATCGGCATTTGAAAGCCAAAAGGATTCCCGGTCCGTTCACCTGGATCCGTCAGGACTGATCAGGCCCTGAGGATTCGAGTCTTCGTATCACAGGCATTTCCGGCTTCAGGCGGTTTTCATGATTGCACCTTCGATCACGACGCCGGAGGTCACATACTTCCAGAGAGCCACAAGCAGCTTACGCGCGAGCGCCACGATCATCGGCGTCTTCAAGCGGCCGGCGTTCCGAGCGATACGATCCTTGAACCATAACGTCAGCGTCGATTTCGGTTGATGTCGCAACCATAGCCAAGCAAGTTCGACCATGGTGGCTCGCAAACGCGGATTTCCCGCCTTGGATACACCCTGTTCGCGGTTGACGTTGCCGCTTTGCCAAGGGGAGGGCGCAAGGCCTGCGTACGACGCGATTTGGCGGCGGTTGTCGAAGTGTCGGGAAAAGCCGTTCCGTGTAAAGTATCGTAGCGAACTCTGGTCCTATTCCTTTGATGCTCAAAAGAGCGGTCGCTTCCTTGGGTGTTTCCGACGTCTCGCGGACGATCAAGGCATCTCTCTCTGCCTCCACGGCGTTGATTTGTGCGAGCAACAATTCGAGGCGATCGAGTTCTCTACAGATTTCGGCCCTCAGATGTTTCGACAGCGGACGACCGTCGCCAGTTCGAAGCCCGCCCAGACGCTGGCGGCGATCCCGATTGACGGGTTCATACTCCCGAATTCCTTGTGCGAAGAGCAGTCCCTTTATGCGGTTGACGTGGAAGACTCGCTCGGCAATCAGCGTTTTCCGCTCTCGCCCAATCCGTCGGTTGTCGTCTTCCTCGGGTGTCAGAAGCTTGACCATTGAGCATGCGCGCGGCTCGCCGCGTTTCCATGCAATCAAAGCACGGATCAGCGTTTCGCCATCAATGCGATCCGTCTTCGCTCGGCGATGTCGGCGCGGCATTGCAATCGATGCAGCCTCTAGGATTTGGCTTTCTATCCAGGCTTCCTTGCTCAACACCCGCCCAAGCCAGAAGCCATCCAGCCCGGCCTCTTGAATCACCACCATTGGGTAAAGCGTGTTCTTTCGCCGTTTGGCCTTCTCGCGAAGCTCGCCAAAACACGAGAACAGGGCAGAATATCGCCTCCGGTGATGGTATAGCGGGACATCTTCTCGCTGCATGGTGACAGAGCCGTCACCAGCCAGGTTGATTTACTCAATTCCAACGAGACGAAAATTGCGCCAAGATCGACGAGAGTAGCGGTTTGCGCTTGAGTTTGATCTGTTGTCATCGGCATGGTTGGCCTCCAGAGAGCTTTCTAGCGACCTCACTCTGCCACCGTGCAGGCCGCTACTCACCCCTGATGGGATCTCGAGGCGGAGACGACGATATCAGCTCGGATGCAAGCTGGGGTCACATCCTAGCCGAGTGTTTCCTTCGATGTTACGCAGCTTCCCGGACTTGATTGAGAAATCTTTGCGGCGAGAGCGGCCTTGTCCTGCGGCAGGAAGCGACCGTGATGCTGCTGCACCACGTCCCGCGTATCTTGGATGGCGTAGCTTGCCTGTTCATAGGAGCCAGCCTGTTTCAGGATATGTGTCGCTAGAACGTCCCTTAGGTTATGCGGCCCATGCGGCAAGAGGCCCTTAGTCGCGCCGCGTCCTGTATGGAGTTGTAGATTCCGTACCTCTGGATGACGTTTCTCCTGCCTCATAGAAGGTGGTGGCGCCAAGCAGCGGAAATGGAAACTGCGAACGGGTCTGCTTGATGGCAGCGATCACGAGACCGCTTTCGCGCGTCTGCACCGGCACGCACTCGGTCCAGCCCGTGGTGATATCGGTCAGCACCATCGTCTGCGCGAAGCTGCCGGAGGAAGAGGTACCCGAATGAGCCACGAAATCGACCTCGACGTAACCGGGCAACGGATCGTTCCAGTCCCCGAAAGTGCGCACCGGGACCGACCGGCGAACTGCGGAACTCATTCCGGCACGCCGACGCTGGCCACCGCGAGCCACCACACGTACCTCTGACAGCAACCGATCCATCGTCGCTGCACTGACCATTAGCAGTTTGTCGCGAAGCTCGCTGTTCAGCTCGAGCCGGCCGTGACGCTCAAGGGCGGGCAGTAAAATCGGAATCAGCGCCTTCAATCGTTTCGAGCAGAGACGATCGGACGCTTCCCATAGAGCCACCAGCACTTCCCTGACGTCGGGACCCATTCTGGACAACATACTGCCGAGCGGAAGGCGGCTCGGACCCACGATGGCGGAGCACTCTGATCGCACGCTTGCGGTGGTAGCCGGTAACCGCGACGAACTCATCTAGGATTCTATGCTTGTCCGCCCGACAGCTCAATTGATAGCGCTCAATGATTGCCTCAATCAGTTTGTCCGTGTCCCGTGGTCCAGCCCGAGGGGTTCACTCCAAAACGGGCTCAGTTCCGCGTGAAAACCAACAAGCTTTATCTTGATGCTCAGAACACGTAGGCAAGATTTGGGCCAAATCCTTTAACCTGACAAGACAGACCTATGGTCTCCCTCGTGGTGATTAACGGCGTCACCATCGCCCGTTCGTATCTGCCTGCTTTATGCAATTGGCTAGGAGCAGACTCCGACTAAGGTCTGGTGTCTATGACGCGCCGTGCCAATACTGGTGAGTGCACCTCCGTACAAGCGTTGCCAATTTGCTCCGCCATGCTCGGGTATGAACTCGATTCCAGCAACTTCCAATGCTGCTCGTAATGCCTTCGGGTTCGCGTTTGTTAAGGATGTGGCGTTGTGCGATCTGCACGTTCGCCAGAAGTGTCGGGCGTAGCTGGGATCAGGTTCTCGTCAGCGAGTGCCAGGCCCCACCTGTTCATGTTTAATAGGATGGGCTCAAGCGATCTTCCCAGTGGGGTGAGTTCGTAAACTACTCGAGGAGGTGTTTCCGCGTATGCCGTTCGAGTGACCATGCCGCTGTCCTCGAAGCGCTTGAGGCGATGGGTGAGAGTATGCGCGCTGATGCCTTTTAATCGCCTCCTGAGTTCGGTGAACCGATGCGATCCCTGAAGGAGTTCCCGGATAATCAGAGTTGCCCAAGGACCGTCAAGCAAGAGCAGGAAACGTTCGACCCCACAATCTGAAATCTTATCCCGGCGCACAAAAATCTCCATTAACGGAATTACGTTGATGCATTTAATGCACCGATAGTACTAGCACCCCAATAGGAAAATCTAGTGCCTTCTGTTATTCACGGTGCGACAGGCGCCCAGCAGCCTTCTGGGAAGCAGCGAACACAGGTGGTCAATGCCCCGCGTTCGCATTGGGCGAATTGGGTATCATCGATGCCCCCGGCTGGGAAAGGTCGGATATGCATCGGCTGACCACGATCCTTCACCGCCGCTACAGAAATGCCTCTGGTGCCAGACCCCGGCGGTATCAAATGGCTTTGCCGTCTGGCCGGGAATTACGCCGAGACAATATTCGAAAGAGCGGATGTCGCATCTCGAAGATGGAGAACCCCCGAAGTTTGTTATCTCAACGGCAGTTCTCCGTTGCGCCCGAAAAGTGAGCGGGGACAGCCTTGGCTAAGGACGCTGCTTGCCCGGCGCTCGTTCAAGGTGGCGCATAGGCGCGCCACGTTAGGGTTCAGGAATTAAGTGGTGGGACAACGCCCAACTCAGTAAGAATGGTCAGGACTTCGAATTGCTCCCAGTGGCCGGTCACTCTGCCGTCACGCAGCGTGTAAGCCGTGATACCCTTCAACCCAAAGCGCTTGCCGGTAGCGGGGACATGAAGAAATCGGCCGACGTGCTCAACGTCTGCGCTCCATATCCCGACGACGATATCGCCTTCCTCCACAAGCCGCTCGATTTTGTAGTTCTGGCGGAAAGCGGCATTGATGAAGCCTACTGTAGCCGCAAACCCAGCCTTATCAGGCGTCGAACCGAAAACGGGTGAGTGATCGAGAAAGTCTTCCGACAGTCGCTCCGTGACAATTTTCGCCGCTATCGACGGATCGTTGACATTATAGAATCCGGAGAAGAGTTCCGTTCCCCACGGGTTGATGCTCATGATGGGCTCCTTATGCCGATGGTTAGTTCACGACGGCTTGTCAGTGCAATACAAGCACCAGTTACGTCAAATGCACTATTGGACTGGTGGAAAAATATGTGCATCGGCGGCTGTAGTTCGTCACGGCCCCCATACGGTTAGGAAAACTCAATGGGTTTGAATTCGATGCGCACGATGTACTAGCCCAAGTTCTGCCTGCACGAATCCTAGATTTTATCGGCAGCACGAAGGTTTGGAGGTGCGGGTCGAACCGGCAGGATCTGCCGGAGGCAATTTGGCTTAAGTTATGCTGCCATAGCTAGTATGCCTTGTATGGCGTCATACTGTTCCTCGGCTTCGGCAGGCGGCATGTTTCAGGAGAGCTCCAGAAGTCGTCGATGGTTGCATCAGTCGCGCCGTTCCAGGCGAACTCGACCGCCTCGAAGCTTCCTCATCTTGTTGAGCGCGAAAAAGGTGGGCTTTCCCGCTTCAATAGTTCTAATCTCTCAGCAGGCCTGTAATGATTAGCCCTGCCGAAGTGAGGATCGCACCGAGCATAACCGCGGGAGCGGCCCAACCATGCCCAAGTGATCCTTCGAGTAGGATGACGAAAGTCGGTGTAAGATACCCGTAGCCCAATACCTTCGCGGCAGGCAGACGCATTGACGCGTACTGGAGTAGTAGGAATGTGAACGCTGTGGTGACGACAGAAAGATAACCAAGGATGCCCCAAACTGATAATGGCAACGATGTTAACGGGATGGAGGCGAGTTCGCGGGCCCCTGTGGGCAGCAGCCAGGGAATAGTAAACACGGTGATCCAGAACCCAAACAACACCGGATTCTCTCCGCGCGATAGTTTCCGGAGCAGCGGCACGTAGGCACCATGGCAGATCACACCGATCAGGAAGATCAACTCTCCGCGACCGATGTCGAACGAAAGCATCGCCTGCAGATCCGCACGGAATATAACCCACACCGCCCCGACGCCTGCAACGACGAGGGCAACCAAGACGACCGGCCGAGTTCGCTGGCCGATGAATGCAAGGGCGAAACCCGCGCTGATCAGCGGCATGAGAGTGAAGACCGCGCCCGTCTGTACGGGGCTGGTGAATTCCAGCGCTATAAACATGGTGAGCATGTAGGTCGCGATGAGGCCGCCCAAGATAACAAACCGCCAGATCGCACGAGGCGGTGAGAACGGCACCCTCAGGACCCAGAAGGTGAGACCTCCCATGACCACCACAGTCATAAGGTAGCGGAGAAGCGTCAGCGACCCGGCATCAAGATGGCGAGCTGCCATCCCTCCAAATGAAAAGGATCCAGCGATGAGTGCCGCAAATAGGAGCATGGCAAGGTGAGCCCGCAGCTTTTCCAGCCCGCGGGCGTAGCTGTTGTGATCTGTAACGACGGGTGAACGGGCAGTAAGGCTCATAACCGTGATTGATACCAGACGCCTACTTTCCAATAAATAAAGCCTGGTGCTGACGCTCGTCCTCTTCGCAATGCGACTTCTGCTGGGGTGACGCGGTATTGGACGCATTGGATGAGACGCTCAGCCGGAACAGTTGGCTCGGTCTGGACAAGGATTCGCCTGGACGATCCATTCTGCCGCCCCTACCTGTACTTTTTCTGGGATATGTTTCGAGGGCATTTCGCCTCCTCCCTCATGAAAGTTCGCGTCAGCCGTGAGCGTTATTTATCATGATGTCCTCGGTGTAGCGGAAGCGCCTGGAGTGGTCGCGGTCACGCGGGTCGGGCCGTGGGATGGCCGAGATGAGCGCCTGCGTATAGGGATGATCAGGGGCGTTGCAGACCTTGTCCGCTTCGCCCACCTCGACAAGCTTGCCGCGATACATCACACCCACCCGATCGCACATGTAGCGGATGACACCGATGTCGTGGCTGATGAAGATATAGGCGAGGCCTAGTTCATCCTGCAGCCGCATCAGGAGATCGAGGACCTGGAAGCGCACGGAAACGTCGAGCGCCGAGGTCGCCTCGTCGGCCACGATGATGCGCGGATTGAGCGTGATCGCGCGGGCGATGCCGATACGCTGTCGCTGGCCTCCTGAGAAGGCATGCGGATAACGCTCGCGCGTGCTCGGATCGAGGCCGACCTGCTCCATCAGATGGCAGACCCGCTCGTCCAGAGCCTTGCCTCTTGCCATACCGTTGACGAGCAGTGGTTCGCCGATAACCTGGGAGACAGTCATGCGCGGATTGAGCGATCCGAACGGATCCTGAAAGACCATGCGCAGCTCACGCCTTGCCGCCTTCAGCTCGCCGCCACCGATTTTGGCGAG
>NZ_SOEM01000008.1:0-212230 GCF_004368875.1 Neorhizobium sp. R1-B | reverse complement strand
TTATCTTCTCCCGCCGCGGCAGGAGAAGATAACGGCCATCTCAGCGCCAAACACTTCGGTAACATCCCTGGGTGAGGCAATAGGGGGGGTCAATTCTTCGCTTCGCTTGACAAGAGCACCGGAGGAATTATCGAAGAACTGCTGGAGGCCGCCGTTTGCAACCTCACCGTCGAAGATAACTGTGGCGTAGAGATATACATGAGGCTGGCCGAGGCGAATAACCGTCACCGGTATGAGCTGATCTTCTATGGAAATCCCGTCTTTGGCCTGTTCTATCGCCTGCTTTAGAAGCCAATCATCGAGTGAACCCAGATCATCGTAGGTCGTTGTCATAGTGCTTCCAGAAAACGGGTTTCCATAGTTAACCTCTATGCGAAAAATATCCCGCCACACCTGACCCCAAGCTGCCCCCACATGCATCTAAGTATGAAGCGTGGGACTAGACCTGCTCCGAATCTGCGGTAGTCTCAAGATACCAACGAAACACATTGCGTCGCGTGGATCGCCGCCGCTGGCTTTGTACGAATTCAGGTGCTGGCCGAAGCTGGACTGGCCTTCACCAACGAAATCGCAGTCCTTCTGCAGCGCTCGAAACTGCGTCAATGCGACCGCTGCTGTTTGCTCGACCCGTTCACGCCATGAGAGGGCAGATGAAACGAAAGGGAAGGTATCGACCTCAATCCAATAAAGCTCACATATAGCCTCAGGGAATCGGAACTGCAATTGCCCACCAATGCTCACCAGTCCAGCGAGCCGCGCTGCTTCGATAACGGCAGGGATGTCACAAACTGGCCAAGCCCACTCATTTCCGCGCAAGCGGCCATTTTCCCGTAGTTTTTCGGGCAGTGATATCTCAGGCGATCTCGTCATCAAGCTAGCATCACATATTGGCGGAAAGGGTGTAAAGGTCAGCAGATGAATCCACGGTTGCCGGTTCGAAACTTTGGGGTGAACGCTTGCTTGGCCCGCTTTTGATTTTTGCCTTACTTTCCACAGACCTAAACTCGGATCGCTTCTCCCTCTCGAAAGATCTGCTTCCGTTTGGCGTGCCATCTGAGTTTGCTGACGGTCGGTCGCCGGTTCTTACCTCGGAAGAGCTGCTGGCCTGCTTCAATAGATACGCTGCGGTGGAAAGGCAGCGCCTGCATCTGGGTGTGAAGCGTGCGACCTTGGCTGTCGAAGAATCATCCAGTGTCATCAACAAGCAGCAGCGTGAAAAAAGCGCCCCGAAAGATGATTTGGACAGGCAGTTGGACGAGATCGAAAGGTCGGTTGCCGAACAGAATAATTTGATGAAGAACACTCGCGAGTTCTTGCTGCTCAGGACCAAGTTTTTCAAGGGATATCTTGCCTTTGCCGAGGAGTGTGGTTCAAAAACCTACCGCTCTTCCGACGTGCGGGCGATTTTTCCGAATGGTGTCCCGGAGTAACTAAAAGACTGGTTGGCTGCGGAGGCGAACGGTGACTGGAAATCCTATACGGGAGGCAAGTCGGATTTTGTCGCGTCGATTGTCGAGCAAGCTGCTCCACGTAGCTTGTGGTCCAGGGACTTTGCCGAAGCTGTGAGCCCAGCTAATCTTCATGCATGGGAACACCAATCACACAGGATGATCTGGAAAGGGCGAGGGAAGGGCTGCTTACGATGGCGGTTGGCTGGTTCAAGAGCGACGTGAGCGTCCTGGGGATTTTCCTTGGAGGCTCAGTCGCCGCTGAAAGCGCCGACGCCTATTCCGATATTGACCTGCGCATTGTGGTGGCATCGGAGCAGCATTCACAGTTCGTAGAGAAGCGACGCGAAATTCCAGCGCAGTGGCCCGGCTTCCTCTTCAACGAAAGGCTTCCGAACACGCCGCACTGTGTATCGCACTTCTTGCCGTTCGGGAAGATCGACATCTTTTATTTTGACGCTGCCAGACTTGTACCCTCGCCATGGTACCGGCTCCCGATCAGAATTTTGCACGACCCGACGGGTATTGTCGCGGAGGTGGTGGAGCAATCGGCAGGGCTGACGTTTGCGGTTAGGGCGGACGAGTTAGATATCTCCATCAGCAAGGGCTTGGCCGCAGCTCAAGAGACATATCGGCGAGCAAAACGTGGGGAGCTGTTTTACGCACAGACCCTTTTGGACGAACTGAAGCCGCCGCCTGGGGACCATTTCTTTTTAGAAAGAGGGCACGGTCAGAAGAATTTGGTCTCTGCGTACCCTACTTTAACAGGCTCGTATCAGGCACTGGTTCGAACATAGGAATGCCTGGACAGGCAACGTCGGCAAACACGCCTGCCTAAGGGTTCAGGTTTCCTCCGATGAGAAAACGCTGACTGCGGTCATCTCCGCAGAAAGTCATTTCTCAACAACAAAGGCCAGCGGCACGTCGCCCTTACCACTCTTACCTTCGACCAAGGCAGTGATGCAGGCGGCAGGTTGCTGGGCGGAGGCGCTAGCGGTCTGATCCCGGTCACGGCACTTCAATGGTAAATAACAGTTCGTCGGCGACTTTAAATTTCATGCTGAGGTTTGAAGAGGTCAAGCAGGTTGCGCAACCTAGACACTTTTTACACGTTGTGCGAATTACGAGCGCTGATAGATTTTTCAGCGTGATCGAAAGGGTCTTATTGTGAGCTTCATCCAAAGGTCGACCTCCTCTATTCAAGATGTATTGTCTCAGATTTTGGACGAAGAAAGGTGGCCACAGGTAGAATCGTTCCTTCGCAAGTCAGTCAAAGTGGTCGCTGACGAGCTTCAGAAAACACAGGCTGAAGGAGGCGTCAGGATAGATGTTAAGAGCCTCGTGAGAGATCTTTCGTCTGGGCCGTTGAACGCTGAGTTGCAAAATTTCTACAGCCGAAATCATCGCTTTGTGGCGATGTTGGAGGAAAAGAATCGCCGCGCAGCAGTCGAGACATACGACTTTGTCGACAAGGAAATGCCTCAGGCACAGTTCATCCAAAACCAGATGTCGGTGATTCAGTCTCGCCGTGACGAGATCACGCGCCTGAACGGGTCTATTCTCGACTTAGGTGTTTATAAGGGGAGCAGCACCAGAACGCTTGCCGGAATATTCCCGGATCGTAGCATTCATGGGTTCGATTCATTTGAGGGTCTGCCAGAGGATTGGGCAGGGTCATTGAAGGGAAGCTTCGGGGAGGTGAAGGGGGTCCTCCCTAATATGCCGGCAAACGTCCGCCTCTACAAAGGATGGTTCGAAGATACGCTTCCCGGATGGTTCGAAGAAAACAAAACGAGTCCGATCTCATTGCTCCGCGTTGACTGCGATCTTTACTCCTCAACCAAGACCATCTTCGATGTGCTTGGCTCTCTCGTCAAATCCGGCACTTGGATCGTGTTCGATGAATTGATCGGATATCGCGGGTTCAAGGACCATGAATATAAGGCATTCATGGAATTTAAGGCGAAGACTGGAATTCAATTCGAATATGTGTCATTCGGCCTGACCTATGCGCTCGGATACGTGAAGTAAACCTCATGGCAATCCTCCCCGTTTAGCGGGGGGATTACCCCTCAGCAAACTGCCCCAGCTTTGGTGGTGGCAAAACGTACAGGTCAACCCATCCCTTTTCGTTCATTGCAAGCTTGCGAACATAGGAGACAAATTCTTCTTCGCATCCCGGGGTCAACGGGGCTCCGATTAGATCACTTAACGTCAAGCAATTCCAGCGCTGCCTACCAGGGCTCTCATATACAGCATAACGGGCCGTCAAGGCCTGTAGGAATTCGACTGGGTCAGTAGACTGGCTGTCCATCCAATAGGGCGCAAATTCCGTCTTTATGAACCAGTTTTTATGCGTAGAGAGGAATTCGCGGCCGCCAGCAAATACTCTCTCTTCCCATCCCTGAGTGTCGATCTTGATGTAAACTCCTTCGTTTGCTTTAACGTCCTTCGTCAACATGTCCAGTGTAAGGACGTCAGTTTGAACGATCGACCAGCCGGGCTGCGCAATAACGCGACTGTCTTGAGAAGATCTCTCGTTAACGCCGAATGCTGACTTTTTGACCGACGGACTGTTCGAAACGATTGCGGAGTAAAAATGATCAAAGTGTATACCATTAGAGGCAAAATTATCAGCAACGAACTCCGCGAGCCATGGGATGGGTTCTACGAGTATCAACCTGCATGATGGAAAAGCGCGTCGCATTAACATTCCAGTGTAGCCGTAATTTGCACCGACATCGATGCAAACTTTTGGGTCAATAGTGTTACGGAGAACTGAATAGAACGAGCTATGAAACTCTTCAAAATGGCCTCGGCCATAATAGTGCGTGCCTCCAGAATCTCCCTTTCTGAACGTGACAGTGAGGTCCCCTATTTCCACACTTCCAAGTTCCGATGTCATGTCGAATTCCTCTAGAGCTCTGGATTGCTGCACGCTGACAGGCCTAGCGTGAACTAATATCACCATAACCAACAGGTCGAAAAGGCCACCAACGATATCCCGAGAGATGGCGCAGCCGGCACCGCTTATCCCGTTGGATCGGGAGCGGAAGTCCACGCAGGTCAGCGCCAGTTTGACGTGCTCCCCGTTTTTGGGCCAGCGCGAGCTGGAATTTTCCGGGGTTAAAGCTCATGTCGGCGGGGATGCCGATGAGCTGTTCATGAGCGAAATCGGCACCTTGTTGCCGATCGCGCTATGTGGCCGGAACTCGTTATAGATCCTATGCAAGCTCGCCGCGGAGCTTGATACTTCACCTCCGCTTTTCCACGGAGGATGATAATGAGCGCTGATAATGTCAATGATTGCTATATCGCCCTTGAATTGAGCCAGAGAACGTGGCTGGTCGGGTACCTTTTGCCTGGCTCGGATAAGGTGCAGACGGTTACGGTTGCCGGCGGCAACGCCGAGGCTCTCCTGTCCGCTCTTTTAAGAATTCAAAGCATGACACGAAATCGCTCTCCGTCAGGATTTGCGGCAGGGCCGCTGCGAGTATGTTTCGAAGCGGGCTATGATGGCTTTTGGCTTGCCCGCTTTCTCCTCAACAGCCGTATCGATACCACCGTTTTGGACCCGTCCAGTTTTTTGGTTTCCCGTCGAGGCCGACGTGTGAAGACAGATCGCATCGATGTTGAAGCGATGGTGTTTACCCTAAAGGCCTATCTGCTCGGAGATAGGTCGGTTTGCCGCCCGGTGCGGCTACCCAGCATCGATGAAGAGGACGCCAAACGCCTCTCCCGAGAACGTACCCAATTGAAGAAGGAGCGCACGCGCCACGTCAATCGCATTCGCGCCTTGTTGGTACTCCACGGTATTCGCTCGGTTCCCGGTCTTTGGGGAGGGCGCTGGAAGGAAGTGCTTTCGAATATCCGAACTGGCGACGGCAGGGAACTGGGCCCTTTCATCTTCCGTGAGCTGTGCCGCCAGTTCGAACGCCTAGACCTCGTGCATTCGCAACTCAAGGCTCTGGAGAAAGAACGCGTTCAGGCTTGCGCATCCGAAGGAGAGATCGATAACGGCGCCAAGATCAGAGTTCTGAAGCAGCTCGATGGCATCGGCGAAACCGGCGCTGCACACTTGGTCGCCGAAGTGTTCCATCGAACATTTAAGAACCGAAAGCATCTGGCCTCTTACCTCGGACTGTCTCCCAGCCCGTATTCCAGTGGAGAGGTGCATCGAGATCAGGGCATCAGCAAAGCGGGCAACAAACAAGCACGCGTGATGCTGATCGAACTGGCTTGGTGTTGGCTCAAGTACCAACCACAAAGCCAGCTCACGCAATGGTATCGCTCCCGCTTCTCGGGGCATGGAGGTCGTTCTGGAAAGGTCGGAATAGTCGCTTTGGCCCGCAAACTTGCAATAGCATTCTGGCGGTTCATCGAAGACGGTGTGGTGCCCGAAGGGGCCACGCTATCTATCGCCGCCAAATAAGGGTTCAACCGCCGACGGGCAGTTGAGAGGAAGCGTGGCTACCGTGCGTAGAGATGGAAATCACACGCCGAGTTGTAGTTTGGTACCGCGTTTCGAAGCAGGCGTTTGGCCACCATGAATCGGGATTATGGTCGGAGGCAGCTGCCTCAGCCGGATACAAGTGGAGGCACCAACGGGTGCCGGATTGCCAGACGACTGCGAACAACCGATGGAAGGCAATCTTGGGAGGGATGACGATGGATTGACAAACGCCGCTTCATACAAGTCTCTACGCCAATCCTCCATCTTCGAACGCGCGTCGTCAAGGCTCATGAACCAGTGGGCGTTCAGGCACTCGGCACGGAACTTGCCGTTAAAACTTTCGATGTAGCTGTTGTCGGTCGGCTTGCCTGGTCGCGAGAAGTCGAGCACGACGCCCTTATGATAGGCCCATAGATCAAGGTCTCGGGAGATGAATTCGCTGCCGTTGTCCACACGAATGGTGGCAGGGTAACCAACCTGGCGACATACCCGTTCGAGCGTTTGGACCACATCCTCGCCCTTATAGCTGAAACGTGCATCGACCGCCGGCGAGAAGCGAGAGAAGGTATCGACAACCGTTAAAACTCTGATCTTGCGGCCGGTAGCCAGCTGGTCATGAACGAAGTCCATAGCCCAGACATGGTTGGAATGGGCTGGCTCCGTGCGGTCGGCTCGCAGCTTCGCCTTCACGCGGCGCTTGGGCGTCTTGTTGCGGAGCTGAAGGTCCATCTCCTTGTAAAGTCGATAGATTCTCTTCGGGTTGACGGCCCAACCATCACGCCTGATCAGAACGTGAACGCGGCGATAGCCATAACGCACCCTGGTCTGGCAGATGTCCTTGATCTTCAGCTTCAATTCGGCCTGCTCGCCGCGCCTGGACTTGTAGACATAAAGCGTCCGGTCGATTCTCAACACTGCGCATGCACGCCGGATCGAGACCTTCCAGTCCGCCTTGACCGTGTCGACAAGCTTGCGCTTGCGGGCAGGCCTCAGAGCTTTTTTGAAAGCACATCCTGTAGCATGGCTTTGTCCAATGACAGGTCCGCCACGATCCGCTTCAGCTTGGCGTTCTCCTCTTCGAGCTGCCGCAATCGCTTCATCTCCGAAGGCATCAGCCCCGCGTATTTTTTGCGCCAGTTATAGAAGGTCGCATCGGAAATCCCTGCCTTGCGGCACACCTCACCGACCGGCGTCCCATCCTCTGCCTGCTTCAAAACAAATGCGATCTGCGCTTCTGAAAACTTCGAGGCCTTTATCGAATTCTCCTCTTCTTCCCAACAGGGATCATAAGTGGAAAATTCCAGTTCCAAATGGCCTAAATTCTTGGGGGCACGTCAAGCCTGGCGGTCCCGCACGTCAATCTCGCAAGCCTGCATACTTTGGCAAGATTGCTGAAGGACGCTGATGGCTCATCGCAATCTTCGGTAATGGGCGCAGCATTGGTCTCTCACGAAACGAGTCGGAGAGATGTTCATGCCTCGCCAGCCGTGACAGTCGATACCCTCGACAACTGACATCAACAGGACATGCTCTACCCAAAATCGCTAGTTCCAGTAAAGTGGAAGTTGATTTTAATTATGGGGGCTCAGTGGGAGAGAAGTTTCTTGCGCAGAAGCCTTTCCATCAACAAGCCTATGCAAAGGCACAGGATTCCGAAGCCAATTAAGTAGAGTTTATCTAGCGCCTGGGTTGGATAACCTAGGTAGTAGGCGCTACGCATCCAAGTAACCGCGTGAAAAACGGGGTTGAACGTGCAATAATAGATTAACTCATTTGGAAATATATACAGGTAAATTGGTCCGCCGGAGGTGAGATATATTATCGCCACAAAGAGGGAGTAGAATCTCGCAAAAAACGGATATATCGCCGAAATAACGCTGATTATAATACCGACGCCGATGGCAAGAAGCGCAGTGCTCAGCATTGCCAAAAGAGCTTGGTCCGGTTGCCGGGGGTAGGGGTCCGAGCCAATTGATAATAAAATGATAAACATTACAAAAACTGAGATTACAATCCCGATGAGTTCGAGAGCGCAGCGCGCTAGAATAATATCGAGCAAATGAATTGCAGGAAAGGCCAACATATTCTTATTCGTTAGAAGAGATGCTGCCATAAATCTTGAAATATACGAGAAAGTCAAAGCCGGTATAAGGCCAGTGGCAAAAAATAAAAATAAGTCGTCACCAAAAATCGCCGTTCGGCTTGTAAGTGTGTAGATTAGTAGCAGAATTAGAGCATGTGCTATTGGCATCAATGGCGGAATTAAGGCGCCTAGGCCGTTGTTGAAAAAACGGCTTCGGATGTCACGCAGTATCACTGCGTGCATGACGTTAAGTATCCTTTGCAGGGCGATTGCAGAGGAGGCTGTCGCCGGCTTCGTTCGTTGGTCCAGAGTTTTTGTTTCTACCATCTTACTTCAAACTGCAATCCACCACTGCCACATCTATGACACCACCATTTGGGTCGCAATACGGCGAAACCTAACGCCGTGGGGTGCCAGGATCTCGCACTTAGAGACTAGGGAGACTCCTTGATCTCAAGTGAGCTTTAGGCCTTCTTTAGCAGCGATATACAATCGAGGTTAGGCACGCCCCAATCGTGAAACGTCTGTTCGACAACCGTAAAACCTGCGGCCCGGGCCAGGTCCGCGAAGATCTCGGCCGACATGTAGTTCCGCCAATGAGGGTTTTGGCGGAAATCTTTTTTTGGCCCAGCCTGGGTGTAGTTTGAATGATGAATGAACGCGTAGCCGCTCGGGGACATCACACGGTAAAACTCGGGAAGGTAGGATTTCACGATTTCCGGAGGGAAATGCACCATGCTGTCGAACGTGTAGAAGAAAGTGCACGTTTCACTGGCGACGTTGCGTAGATCATATCCATTGCATTCCGTGATGCTGGTCCTCGGATTGCCTGCATATTTTTTTTGGCAGTGTTCAATATTTTCTTGATTTACGTCAATCATGGTCACATGATCTGCAAGTTCAAGCAGCTTGTCCGTATTTCGACCGTAGCCGCATGCAAAGTCGATGCTCCTCGTGAAATTGATTGGATGTCGATCAAGCACTGGTTGTACAAAGACGCTCCAGTGCGCATTCATGTCTCTCGACGCGGCGCCGTGATAAGCATCGGCAACGTCCTTCCCCCAAAGAAGGCTGTTCTTTTTTACGAGCGTTTTCAGGCTGTGGAAAAACACGATCTTACTCTCATCTAGATAGGTGCTTCGAATGGACGTGGCGCTCAGTTAATTCAACCTCATTGCGCGCGGGCTTCTGCCTTCTGGATGAAATGATACAGGATCAAGTCAGCCTCAAGCAAATGCTCAATGCGGCCTATTTTCTTCAAGATATCAGCTAGTTGATGGACCGATTCAAGCTGGCCTCTCGTGCGCACGCTGCTTTCCGGTATGCCGAGCAGCTCAGCAATATGCCTCGGGTAGGTCCGATCGTCGCGGCCCGCGTCGAACAAGGTGAACTGTGAAAGTATATCAAGGGCTTGCGAGACATCATCAAGTGTCGCGGTGTCCGACGGATTGTCCGCGACGAGCTGCTGTGTAAATGGCGATGCCAGAAGTTTCAGTGTGTCATTGGGTGCGCTCCGGATTGCCTTCGAAATTGCAGCCTCGTCCTGCAGGGCAAGATCGTCGAACCAGTCCATAACCGGCTTAAATAAGAGTATATCGCGGGGAGCGACAAATGGAAACTTCTGTTTGTTGTATCGGCTGAAAATGATCAGCCGCAGGGCAAGTTCATAAAACGGATCTCGCAGAGAAATCATCGTCACATCAATGTTGTAGTCGATATAGATGCGATAATTTTTCAGGAGGATACGACCCGAAACGTAGACGGACGGCTGATGCAAAATCTCGAGCATTTGGCGCACCGTCTCAAAACCATAATGCTCGACGCGGTGTTCATAAAACTGGAAGAACGGCTTTAGGCAAAGGTCGAGATCGGTCTGAGGAAAATATGCGGTCTCGACACGCAGGACTTTCTTGGGAATATATTCTGGCTGCGCTCGCCGATAGATGATCATACCTGTTTCAGAGTCAGATATCTCGACCTTGGAAGCTGTGCTGACGCCCGGAACGTTTTTCTCGTTCAGTATGAAACCGACATTTCCGGTCTCGTGCAGTCCTTGGGCGTGTGCTCCTTCGATAAAAATCCAGGTATTGACCTCGGTAATTTTGCTGTCGTCGTTGATCCTGACCAATACTTTCGGCTTTGTAGAATATCCGTCCGGTACAAGGTAACCGTGGATTTCCTTGCCTATGTCTTTGTAAACGCAGAAATTCATTGAGCTACAGCGAGTCGATCCCGATCTAGAGAGGATATATGGGTTAATATCCTCTTTTGCACAAGCGCTCCATTTCAAGAAGGAGAGAGCTCAAGGATTCATCAGCCGTGTTGGCTCTCTAACAGCAAATCTGAAAGCTCGGACCACGCCATCTCGGGTGACGGGGATGAATCGGCCTTCTCCAGTACGACATTAACTTTGGCAATCCATCTTAGCTGTGATAATTAGAGTTTTATCTATCGTTGGGAAGCCCATATGAAACAGACCGCAAAGCCGGCCTCAAAGGTGGTTGACGGTGATGGCACGATACTTGAAGAGGATCGCCAGCTGACGCAGCTTCTCCTGAGAAACGCTGTTCAGCTACCCCAAAATACCGGCGCAACCGATGCTCGCCGCAGAGTTACGGTGAAGGAATTGCTTCTCCTGATCTGTGGCCTGCCGATATTGTGGTTGCAGGCCATTGCGCTCGGTCGCGTCGGGCGCGAATACGACGAACTATAGACGGCGACGTTGACTTTACTGAGTCTATCCCGAGGTTGAAACTGGCCTGGCGCGTCATTGGAACGGCCAGCTGATAAAGCCTCAGTGCTGAAGCGCGGATCATGGCGAAACCACCCGGGATCGCAGTCGCGCTGAGCTCGATGCCGGGCGGCATGACCTAGCTGTCTCAACGCTTTGCATGCGGGAGGGAACTGGTCAAGATGAGACTAAGCAAGTGGGCGTAACCAAGTGCATCGTCCAGGGCGAAATGACTATGGGCGTGGCCTCCGAGCCATTCTGCGGGATAGTGTTCCCGGTTGCAATGACGGTAATCCCAGCCCGTCGTACCCATGATAAGTGAGGGAATATCGACGCCTGAGCCCATGCAGAGACTGGAATCTCGCGGGTGTTTGAAGAGGCGGCGTCCGACGAATTTCTGCAAGTACAAATCTACCCAGGGTCCGTCGAAGCATAAGGGGTGGGCGGCAAAGACGGGATCGCCAGGACGGCTTTCAACCCAATCTGCCCAAGCGCGCATTCCCTCTTTTGGATCTTGTTGATTAACGGTAGCCGCTCGCCAGGCAAGCGGCTGTGAGTGCCACCACAGCATCGTTTCGCCGTCTGTCGTGGCGTCAGGGAGCTGCTTCAGGTTTATGCTGAAGGTCCCGTGGGATGCTCCGTCTTCGCCGATTGCAACGGAGGCAAGACTTATCATCGAGTGGGTGCCCGGTACGTGGCCGTCTGTTTCGATGTCCGTCACGATAAAAGAAATCATTAGTACAGCCTGTTGAAGGTTTCATGTAAATCGCGCTCTTCGCGGACCAATCTGCTGGTGATCATCGCCTGTAATTCTTTTGCCTACTTCAAACTGCGGGTTATTGGAAAACGGAGCACGCTCAAGAGTTTATTGCTCAATTTGAAGGGGCATTTGCAGATCACGTGTCTCGATCACGTGCTTGATGTAATCGCCGGGATGCGAAATCGCATCGGCCTTCAACGTCATGCGAGAAAGCGATCGTAACCGTCTGCGGATGGCATGTCCGGTTTTCGGCACGACTTTGTGGAGAAGGCCGGCGCTGATAGTATTCATGTTCCAGCTCCAATCTTCGAAGCCTATGCCCTCCCGCAGGTCTGTTGGAGGATATGGATTTTGGCTATAAATTTCGTGGGCGGCAAAGCTCAACGCTGTCCAATAATTGTCCAATGCTAAGCCAGTTGGCTCGAATCGCGGGTCTTCCATGTCTATGTGATAGAAGGCCAGTTTCGCATCTCCGAAGTAAATGGAAACTTCCGGATGCCAGATGACCGAAGCTTCACGCGTCTGAGCCATGTCGGCGGCCCGGATCAGCCAGTCAGCTCCCCAAAGATCGTCCGCATCTAAAAAGCCTAGAAAGTCACCCGTGGCGACATTGACGGCATGATTTCGAGCGAGACCAGCGTCGCCAAAATCAGTTTCGATGAGGGTGACATCCTTTCGGAAGCGGCTTTCGATAACGCTTTTGGTCAATGGATCGGACCGGTCCATTATCCCGAGGATTTCTACTTCATAACCAGCATCGAGCAGACGGTCGGTGTTGCGATAGATGCTTGCTATCGCCGGCACGGCAAGTAGGCCTTCGCGATGGACATTCAGGATCGCCGTGATTTTTGACTTAGCCATGGAGCAAGCCTCCAGTTGCCGATGGCTGCTGGGTGAGCACCGTCTTGTAAGACTTCCAGTTGTGATGCTCGATAAGCCTGCGCTGCATCGCAGTCGCGCGCAAATAGGCCGTTTCCGGGTTGTCGGTCGCCTCCCGCAGGGCGGCGATGAAACCAGGGGCCTGATGAGATGGAGGGACCAGCCATCCGGTTGTATCGTTGACCAATTCAGCAATTCC
Source organism: Neorhizobium sp. R1-B (assembly GCF_004368875.1). Classification (NCBI taxonomy): domain Bacteria; kingdom Pseudomonadati; phylum Pseudomonadota; class Alphaproteobacteria; order Hyphomicrobiales; family Rhizobiaceae; genus Neorhizobium; species Neorhizobium sp. R1-B. Next base: position 199,677 of record NZ_SOEM01000008.1, on the reverse strand, counting down.
GCCGCTCTCCGACGCGACGATAGGAAGACCAGAGGCAGCTGCTTCCAGAAGCACATTCGGAAGCCCATCCCAGAGCGAGGTGTAGAGAAAGACATCGTAGGAGGGCAAGGGGAGGTCTTCGAAGCGATCAAATTTCCCATTCAAAAAGACGTAGTCCCTAGACCGTGCAACATCGTCAAGCGCAGCCATAAGTGTAGGATCGTCGGTATCGCCCCAGATATGGAAATCGAATTGCTGGGCGTTCTGGAGAATTTCCAAGAGAAGTCGGATATTTTTCTGACGAGTGATCCGACCTGCCCACAATATGTTCGGGCGCCTGGTGTCGCCATCCTCTCTCAAGCGTGGAGGAATGAGAGGCGGCGCGGGTTGCAGGAGGCAGACGAGGCGATCTTGTAGATCCGGCGGTATTGCGAATTGTTCCTTTAGGTCCTCCAGATGGGTCGTATTGTCAAAGTAGACGCCGGCCAAGAACTGAAGACAGGGGCGCAGAAACTCGTACGAATAGCCGAAGCGGCGACCTTGAGAATCATAATCGGGACAGAAGAGCATCGCGTAAAGCTGAGCGAACTGTACCATCCTATGGCCATGACGCCGGATCGCCTCCCAGCATTGCCGGCTGTTTACGTTGATGATCGCGCTCGGCTGCAGGCTGCGGACCAAGGCCTCAACGAGTTCCACCCGGGCCGACTCGTCGAGATCCGGTGCAATGGCGGAAAACGAAACAACGTTAACACCATCAGGCAAGCGATGCTCTCCGGACCGGTCATCATTGTCTGTGAGAACCACCAGAATCGAGTGGAGCCCGAAGGTTTCTACGCATGCACGGGCAACATGGCAGGCGAGCAGATCAGCACCGCCGCGCTTCAGCCATGGTACGAAAACGATAATCTTAGGCGGTTTATTCAGCCGAGATATGATCTTCTCAAACACAAGCGCGATGCGATGGCGCGGCATGCTCGTGGAGATTTCCAGATTGGCGATATCTTGACCATAGTTTGCGGCGTAAAATTCGGGGTCCAGATCCTCAACTTCCTCAATAACTTTCCGGGCGCTGTCCAAATCGACGGTAGGCGGCGTAGCCAAATATCCTTCGCCCCGTCCGTGCTTGATGAAATGGAGGAGCGGGTTCTGGCCTATGACGTGGGGATATCGGTTCAAATACCATGTCGAATTAAACTCAGGTCCAGGAGAGCGGTTTTCGCGCCAGCCAAAAGTCATGAAATGCCTGAGTGCTGGTATTCGAGATGCGAACACATCGGGGTAGGCCGCGTAATACCAGTCGTCGTTGAAAAATCCGGAGTCCCGGATGATATCGGCGTCGCTGGGTTCCGCCGGCTGTTTCTGAAACCCACGCCAGCGACCGATCAGCAGATAGTGAAGAAGAGGGTCGGGAGAGGATGGCGAGTTGGCAAGATAGCGCTTCTGATAGGCTTGTGAATCGAAAAGGCGACTAGGATTGTAGCCGAGGGTAGCGCCTTTCGTGAGGTAGTGATGGATTGAATCCCTTTTCGTTAGGGCAGGGTAGGCGAGTTCGTACCACTGGGCATCGAATAGACTTGACCGACGAAACAAAATGCTAGCGATCAGATAATAGGAAGCGCCCAGAACTTTCGTGACCATACTTCGCCCGGATCTTTCTATTGCCACTATGGGCACGTGGCTACGTCATCAATACGCTAAGGTACTCCGCAATCCGGATGTCCTAGTCGGCTATACGTCTATGGCGATCAATGATCAACCTTATGGCGCTGTTGGAGCGGCCCCTTGCCGCACCCGACTTCAAGTACCTCGCGATTGGACAAACGCCTTCACTCGTTGAAAGTGTTGAAGAAGCGGATCCTCATCAGGCAACGTCGCGAGAGCCATTTCTACTCTGGTTGAAAGCTCTTTATCCTGCAAGCGAGCGAAACCGTTGGCCGAGTCAAGCAGAAGTTCTGATGCGAGGTTGCGGAGGAAGGCGCTTCCTTCGTGTGCGATTGGAGCGACGGTCGGAGCAGCTTCCTGAGAGCCGCGCGATGAAAAGCCCGGAAAGATTCGTTCTTTCCTTTTCCCGCCAGTACGGGGATCGCGCAGTAGTGTCTCGTAGTCGACCCTGTCAAAAACCTCCAGCTTGCCCCCGATTGTGGTGTTATAAATCCTACGGCCCACCGCTTCATATGAAAGCTTCGCCTGCCGATAATTCAAGGCCACTCTATCGAGCTTCGGGTCCTTCCATGTCTTTCCCTTGCCAAAGTAATCCTTGTGGAAGTGGTTAGGGTCATCTGTATCGGATAGAAGAATATCACCGGTGCGCCTATGGCTTTCGGGAATGACGTAATCGAAATCCATTCCGATGAGGTGAACCTCCGTAAACCCCATGAAGAAGGCCAACTGGAGATTGATGTAGGTTACTGACTGTCCGCAATAAAGAACCTTTGAGGCATCGGTTGAAAACCGCGGCACCACATAGTTTGGCGAACTCTTTTCATAAAAGCTTCTGTTCATCTCGAAGAAGAACGTATTCGGTGTCTTAGGCACAAAACGCCGGTAAATTGTCGGAAAGAACTTAAAGGGCGCATCGAAGGCGCGAATTTCTTCCACATTTTCCTTCATTACCGAACTATCTTCGACAACATAAAACGTCGGCACGAAGCCCGTTTCGCGGGTCTTGTAATAGAAGGAGTTCACTCCAAAAGAAAACTCCCCCTCGAGTAGAGAAAGATCATGACGGTTCAGTGAGGGGCCGTTACCGATGATGAAGCAACGCTCGCCTTTATAGCGGTTATAGAAGCAAGTAAGTTCTTCCGAATCGGGAGGTTGAGACCCTGGATAGACTTCACGTTCGGGATAATCGGAAAGGTTCGTGAAGTTCGGTGGGAAAATCAGATCGCCTGCAACCTCGCCGACCGTATGATGCGTCAAAGGAGCAGTGCGCCGACGTCGACCGTTCACCGTCAAGGGCGCGCCAGATCGATAGAGCTCGAGATCACCGAAATCGATGGCCCGCTCAATCATCAGCGCCGTTGTCTGCTCTTTTGACGCGTGATGGCAGAGGCGGTGAATAAACTCGAAGGGCTTAATTTCCTCGTGATATCGGCAACTGTAATTTTCCTGCAGGTGTGTGATTATCTGATCGACATTGACTCGAGATGCTTGGTCGCTGGGATGGAAGAGATGAACATAGATCTCGGGCAGTATCTTAATCCGGTTCGGATCAAGATGATTTAGTAAAGTTACGTCCAGTGCCCGATCCTCACAGGAATAGCCGATATACTGCTCGAAGCCCTTTAGTGCTAGGAAAATTGAGCGGCGGAAAATAACGATGCCACCGCAAATTGTAACGGGATTTTTTACATTTGCTGGATTTGTCAGGTGTTCGAGTGTGCCGGTGGAAAGAATTGTTTGAGCCTCAGCGGCCGTGGAATAATAAACATTCACATATGGGGAGCAGACGTCTGCATTTTCGTAGCAGGAGATCACGCCCGAGACGAAACCGGGACCGGTTAAAACGTCGGTGTCCATCAGGGCTACAACGACGGAATCCTCACAAAAATGTCGTACGGCAACGTTGTAACCCCAGCCGCGATTGAATTCCCTATCGTTGAAAATGAACTCGTGACGGACGTAGGACTTGGCTCCTAGATCGGAGAGTTTCAACCTCGGCTGGGCATCCTGTTCGACAAGCAGAACGTCGAAGAGATCGGCATAATGCTTGTCGATCCAATCCAGCAGCGCGCGAAGGTTCGTTAACCGCTCCGGGGCGTTGTCCACTAGCCGAAGCCCTATTATCAATGTCGCAAGCGTCTGGCCTTGCCGACCAACGCGGTTGGTCACAGCTGCGATTTCGCTTGGAGTCATTCGCTCCACCGGCGCAAAAGGATGGAATGTGATCTCGGGCCATTTAATTTGTGTGTTAGAAACCGCCGCCGTCTTTGAAGACGCCGATTGCGGGGAAGAAGCGGGAGCGGTAGAGCTTGATTTGGCCTGTGGTTGCATCTGTAGTCGTTCCATCAGCTTCTCATAGATCCAGTCACTTCCGGCTTCCGTCAAATGCAGATTGTCACAGGTGTAGCGTTGAACTTCAGCGTCGCCCCACTCCATGAGATCAACTATCCTTTCGGAGGGGAATTTAGCTGCAAACCGGCTAGAATAGTCATGAATGATTGACATATTGGTCGGACGCTCGCGCGGATAGTCACCGCGCCAGCCCGGAACGATCCGGTTAGCGTTAATGAAGATTAGATTGGGAATCGCGGCTAGCCTCGAACCGAGTTGCTCGACACCATCCTCCAGCGGATACATATTAATAGTGCGTTCGCCCTCGTAAACCATGCCAAAGGGATTTGCGAAATGGCGTGTCATCACGTCCGCCCCAAAGATTTCGTCGAATTTGGCTTTCTTGGAGTTGATTACCTTCTTCGAGTAATCGCGAGTATTCAAGCCAAGATTGGCGAGGTTTTCTGCAGCCGTTCGATCATATAGATCCTCCATCGCATTAGACAGCTTTCGCGGAGACCAATCGACAATCCCGGTATACAGGATAACATGATCGTAGCGCGCCAATTGATCCGGAGTGAACAACATCAAGAAGTCCAACGACGTCGTCCATTTCATCGGGCAAAGGTAGCTCTCGACCTCGAGGCGCGGGTCCTTGGCCATGCGTTCGGCAAAGACGTCATGGTGGCAACCGCGCGGCTTGTGTTGTCCGCGGCTGTCAGTGAAAATCAACACGCGCCTAGGCGGCGGAGTTACGACCATGCTTGCCTTAGCTGATGAAGCTTCGGGCTGAGAATCCTTACCTAATTGCAGATAATCAACCAGAGCCGCGAGCGGTGATTTAATTCCTAATCTTATATCGAGGTCGCCCGCAAACCGGAGCTGCGAAAGCACCATGGGTAGCCAGGTTGTCGAAAAGGAAAGCCGTGGGGAAGGGTAAAGATCTTCATTCGAGAAGGCGCCGTAATCGTGCACTTTGGTTCGGCATTCGAAGTCAACGATGTTCAAGATTCCATCCCGAGCTGCATTAGCAAAATCGATGCGGAAGCTAGCATCGATTTTGTAAAGGATATCGTCAGATAGCACGTCCATTGCGAACATATAGTCGTTTCTTTCATCTCTGCGACGGACGTGCAGTGAGAGGTCAAAGTAGCGCGACGGCAATACTTCATTTCCAACTATCTCTTGGATATGGCAGTCATAGGCGTGGAGGCTAAACTGCCCACCGCCAGTGTTGAACAAGTTTCCCGCTTTAGTTACACGTCGGCCGACTAAAGCTACGTTTTGGTCAAGAGGTATGGCTACGGATTCTAGCGTTTGTCGCCCTGGCGCCAATAGATCGGTTAGACCATTGAAAGCCGAGGTTCCATCGCGCTTTGCAGCATGGAGAAGTCCTCGGAAGAACTCGAACCCGTATGAGGCCAGCGCTGAAGGGAGGAGCTTCTTGATTGCCGATTCTTCAGCCGGATTCTCACTTAAGTGGCGCTGGAAGCTTGTTATTAGAGTGCGAAGGCCGAAGAAGAGACTTTGACGCAGAGCGAAATGACGCTGGGTGTCTGTTAGGCCACCACCACCGGCCTCAACACCCCGCAAGAGCCCGATCCGCGCCGCATAAAGTAGGCTCCGGGCCTGACCACTAACAAAAATGTCGTGAATAGCGGTAATGCTCGGTACCAGATAGTGATGAAAACCGGCTGCCTGCGCGCGAAAACCAAATTCGGAGTCTTCAAAACCAAAAGGGTTGAAGATCTCATCGTATCCACCCACACTTTCATAAAGGCTACGGTGAAAGGCGCTGATGCCGCCAGCCGTAGCGCCGACTCGTACTGGCACACCCTCCGCCAGCACCGTCGCCAGCAGGCCCGAAGCGCTTCGGAGGGTGGGAAAACGGGTCCGAAAAGTTTCTAGAAATCCTGCTTCCAGATCGGGCGTATCTACATCGTTGCCGATCGGCGCACCAAAATGGGCCGCCCAGACGTTGCTCACTCCAGAGTGCATAATCGCACCCAAGGCGAGGTCTTCGCCCAAAACATTACGGATTCTTGGCCAGAATGGTTGGTAAAGGCTAGTGTCTCCGCTGAAACGACCCTGCAGTTCGGACCAATCCCGAACACCATTCAACGCCTCAAAGCATCCCGACACTTTAGGGCCATCGAGTAGTAGAGGCTGAACCAGCCCGACGTTCGGGTCTTTTGCGCGGAGGGCTTGCCACGCCGCAGCGATACCTCGGAAATAGTGAGGCTCGAAGAGAATGTCTGTGTCGCAGGAAATTAGAAACTCCGCGCCTGCGTCCATCGCGGCGCGAATTAGATGGTTACGCCCCCCAGCGACTCCTAGATTCTGTCCCACGCAAAGGATCTGGATATGCTGGGAAATCGTAGCGGCAACCTTGCGGATGTCTGGACAATCTTGGTCATTGATTAGGAGCCACAGCCTCGCATCCGGACCGAGACAAGGACCAACGCGCGTCAGAAAGCAAGATGCCTTGGCAAACTCATGACGTTGGTAGAGGACGTAGACGGCAATCTGCATTTCAATTCCCCCACAGAGTGTCGAGGTCGATGCGGGAAAAGGTCTCCAGTTCTCCTCCGCTGGTTGCGTTCATTATTATCCGGCCTGCAATTTCAAACTCGAATTTGGCGCGAAGATAGCTACGCTGCACGCGGCCAAGACGAGGATCTTTCCAGGTTTTGCCCTTGCCGAAATAATCTTTGTGGAAATGGTTCGGATCGTCGCCTTCGGAGCGAATATGGTTTCCCTTCTGGTGATGGTCGCTGGGCTTTGAGTAGGAGAAGTCCATCCCAATTAGGTAAACTTCTGAAAAACCAAAATAATACGCAAGCTGCATGTTGATATACGTAACGGACTGTCCACAGTAGAACACGGGTTCCGATCCAATATTAAACTGCGGCGTGCCATAATTTGCTTTATCGGTGCGGTTGTAGAACGACGTGTCCATTTCGAAAATATGACAGCTATCACCAGACTTAAGTTGCTCAGCATAGCGCTGAGGGAGAATCTTAATCACTCCTTGGTAAGCGTCAATATCATCTTTATTCTCACTAAAAACGAGATTGTCTTCGACAACATAGAAGGTTGGCCTGAAGTTATTATTGCGCGTCATTAGAAAAATTGAATTTACTCCGAATGTAAATTCGTTTCGCATCCTAGCCATGTCGACTTTATTTAAGGATGGCCCATTTCCTAAAATAAAGCACCGTTTTCCATCATACTTTTTATAGAATTCTGTAACGGATGGCATAACTGAGCCTCGCGAAAGGTTGGGTGTCACGGATTGAAATGAGAGGGAAGGTTCACCTTAGTTTAAAGCAATCTGAACACTCGGGTCGATGCGGATTGTCGACCAATGCCCATGGTTCAATCCACTTGCCATAAGCGTTGCGACCTCCGTATGACTCAGTCACCAAAAGTTCGTTCAAATCCTACGTTTTCTCAGAGGCCTGATAACCGGCGGGATTTTCCGACTGCCACTTCCACGAACTCACACACATATCTTCGAGACTGTGAGTAGCTCGCCACCCCAGCATCTCCTCGGCTCTCGATGCGTCTGCATAGGAGGCGGCAACGTCACCTGAGCGACGGTCTAGCACCCGCGAGGGCAGATCGCGTCCACAGGCTCGAGAATAGGCCGCCAACATTTCCTTCACCGTAGTTCCCGTGCCAGTACCCACATTGAAGGTCATCGCACCTTGATGTCCGGCAGAAAAGTTCATTGCCGCAATATGCGCACGGGCAAGATCAACCACGTGGATGTAGTCCCGCAACCCACTGCCATCCCGCGTATCGTAGTCGTCTCCGAAGATTGCAAGACTTTCTCGTCGACCTACGGCCACTTGAGCGATGAATGGCATGAGATTGTTGGGGATCCCCTGGGGATCCTCGCCGATCAGACCACTTTTGTGGGCGCCGACCGGATTGAAATACCTCAACAGAATTGCAGACGTGCCAGAACTGGCCTGTGCCCAATCCGCCAAGATCTGCTCGGCGATATATTTTGTACGGCCGTAGACACTGGCGGGCCGGCAGGGATGCCTCTCGTCGAGCGGAAGGTATTCCGGCTCACCATAGACGGTGGCCGAAGAGGAAAAGATGATCCGTTTACAACCTGCGGCCGTCATCGCCGAGAGCAATGCCAGCGTCCCGGCGACATTCGTCTCGTAGTATTCGACAGGTCGAGCCTCACCTTCTCCGACGGACTTAAGCCCGGCGAAGTGGATCACAACATCGGGGCGGAAGGCGTCAAAGATTGCCGTCAGATGAACGCAATTGCGAACATCGGCCTCTTCTATTTGAAAAGGCCGATCGCAAAGTTCACGGACGCGGCGTAACGCCTCAGGAGAACTGTTGGCGTAGTTGTCAATAACGCATATCTCATGACCGAGCGGAAGCAGTTCCACCAATGTATGGCTACCAATATACCCCGCGCCGCCGGTCAAGACGATTCGCATTACCCAAGCTCCCGGAAAAAGCCGGCCAATCGGTCGATTGCCGTATGGCTTGCGCGGATGACACCGTCGATGGTGTTCGATCCATTGTGCGTGCCCAGGATCACTCGCTCCATGTGACGCAGGGGGCTGTCGGCCGGCAAAGGTTCGATTTCGAAAACATCGAGTGCCGCTGAATGTACATGGCCAGATTGGAGTGCTTCGATCAACGCTGCTTCATCGATTAGCGGACCGCGTGCCACATTGACGATGCGGACGCCAGGCTTGCAGCGCGCCAAAATTTTGGCGTCGAGCATGTGGAAATTGTGGGTATTTAACGAGCAGGTAAACACCAGGAAGTCCAGATCTTCCACAACGTCGGGCCAGGTGGCACGTTCCAGCCCTGGTATCCCCGTATCTCCTTGAACGCCCGGATCATAAGCGACAACCTTGAGTCCAAGCGCTTGAAGCCGTGTGACGGTGTGCCGTCCAATATCTCCGAGCCCGACCACGCCTGCACGGCGTCCATGGAGGCTGATGCCCGCAGGTTTAAGCCATTTACCGTCGCGGACGCCGCGATCGATAAGGAAAAGCTGGCGTGCGAGACCGATCACGAAGGCTGTTGCAACATCCGCAACTTCAGCCCCAAACATCTGGGGGGTATTGATGATCGGGATATTCAGGTCCTTGCAAGCCGCAAAATCAACGTTGTCGACGCCGATCCCCCACTTGACCGCCGCCCGGAGCCGTCCCCCTTTCGCAGTTTCGAAAACCGAGCGGGTTGCCGGATCGTCGCCGATGATCCAGCCGTCGTAGCCGGGGAGTAGGTCTTTGAGTTCGTCTTCGCTCAAAATCTGGGTGACTTGGGCAGGGTGCAATTTCAGCCCGCGCTCCGCGGCATAGTCCATAAATAGGCCGATCTGCCCCAGCATTGGCGGGCAGCTGACAAGAATATCCTTCATTTTCGCTTCCTTCATCGGGTTATCTGGCGGTGTAGCCGCGCAGAGAAGCCACTGCTTCAGCCAGAGCCCAGTCTTCTGGCGTGTCTATGTCGATAGCTTCCATCTTGTCCATGACATATAGCAGCGGCTTGCGCCCGATACGCGCATTCGTGCTGGTAAAACTGTCACGGGAAAATATGTACAGATTGGAATTTTCTTCGAACCATGGTTCCAGGTCTTGGGTCTGGATGAGGTTGTCCGGATCATGGTTCACCGCGCTTCCATCAGCTCGATAGAACCGGGTCTGAATTCTATTAACCGTAAAAAGCGAATCCGCGGTTCCCGCCGTGATGCCGTCTTTGTAGCGTTCCAGAGCGGCGTGAACGGTCTCAGCGCTCAGCAGCGGGTTCGTGGTATGGGTCATCACATAGGTGTCCGCACCTACTGTGGCTATATCATCAGCGAGGATGAGATTCATCGAGACCGTATCCCCGCACAACTCTGCCTTCCGATCTCGGATCAACACACGATCGCTATCAACCAGACCGTTTTCCGCCAGAATGGCGCGCGCGTCCGTATTGATAACGACTTGGTCGATCTCGGCGATCGCGAGAAGACTGTCCAAGATCCAGGAAAAAAGGGGTTTGCCGTGAAGTGGCCGGAAATTCTTGCCTTTAACCCTTTGACTATTGGCTTTCATGGGAAGAAGGGCGACGCAACGGCCTAAGCCACTCATCTTGATCTGCCTTTCGTGAAACTTGGGGATAGAAAAAACGCTCTTTCGCCTGTCGCGAAAGAATCTTGTGTTCGTGGTTGCCCTTATAGGATCCGCGATATTGGTTCCAGCGGTATCGGAGCATGTCTATTGGGGAAGTTGAGCTAATTCCGTTCCGGCGCGCGGAACGCCAATCTCCCACAGTGCTTGCAAGGACGAACCGCAATACATCAAACCAGGAAAGATGAATCTCCGGCATTATCAAGCGCAACGCAATGGCCTCACGTTCGAAGCGCCGGCGGACCTGTGCCCAGGTCTCTTGATGATGATGGAAAACCGGAGCCTCTGCCACATAGCCGATCGGTTGCCCAGCCGCTAAAAGGCGCTTTGCCAGTTCCATGTCTTCGAGACCCGTCAGTTCCTCATCGAAACGGTGCGTCTCCCAGAAGGATCGCAAGATGGCCGAATTGGCATTGTTGCAGAAGAAACCTTCCTGCGGTAGGCGGGACTTCTCGGGAAAATACTTCGCAAATGTTCTACGTTCGCTGTAGTTGCTCTGATCGTCGCCAATCTGGCGGCCGTAGCTGTAGGCAACGGTGCCGTCGATCAAAGGCTGACACAGCGTTTGCAGCCAGAATCTGTCAACGGGCACGCAATGCCCCGAAATCATCACCAGGATATCACCCGTGGCAAATTCGCAGCCACGATTAAGTGAACGTCCGAACGAAAATTCCGATTTCGCTATTGTTGTAACCCTGGCGCCATATCTTTTGGCGATCTCAATCGTTCCATCGGTGGACCCAGAGTCGACGACAACCGTTTCGATCTCGAGCGCATCCGTAACTTGCCGCTCGATCATAACGAGCAGATCGCCAAGATATCGTGCCTCGTTCAAAGTTCTGACTATGATGCTGGCGCGCATTTTCAACTAGGAGTTAGGCAATACAAAGCGAATTGATGATGTCCGGCGGTATCAGAGAACTAACGGATAGAACCTGCAATGTCTATGTCCTTGTTGTCGAATTTCGGCGGCTTAAATGGCAAAAGCTCCGCCGCGCGCAACTTCGATAATTTCCAACAGCTAGATAGGGCCAGGGATGACCAATTCCGGAAAATAACATGGCCGAAGCCTCCCGTTGCTGACAAACGCGTAAAAATTAACAAACCACACTCCGTCGACGTATGTGCTGTTTGAGGATTGTTCCGCGGAACACCTATGAGAAGCTTTCGTTGGGTGCTCTACCTTCTTTAGCGCCATGGTTGATGTAATGCTTAAATGGATCGAGGCCAGCTTGAGCGACGTCCGGATAATTTTTTAGGTACCAATCGGGATCGATGAGGCCGCAATCGCGTACGATCCTCAGTTGCTCCGCTTTCCGCCAATTGATCGGCCAGCTCATTAGTCCTGAGCCATTAAGAACTCTGTGCATGATTTGACCGAATTCCTGCAGCAGTTGCTGCCGTTTCGCCGCCAGCTGATCGAGATTGGCTCTGTCTCGTGCGCTCTGAACGGTCAAGCCTTTTAACGTGGCTTCGAGGCCATCAACGCGGTCTTGAGCAGCCGTCAGCGCCAAATAGGTAGCAGAAAACTGCTGTTGTTTTGCGGCAAGGGCGCTCTCATGTTCCTGGATCGCCTGCTGCAAGTGTGTGATCTGGGCGCGCAGCAGTGTGCATTCCGTCTCTAGATTCGGCGCATTGAGTTCGGACGCCGCGACATCGCAATCGTAATGAACCGCTGGCGTAGGCAGTGCAGCCGCCTCAAGTTCAAAGCTTAAACGCGTCGCCACAGGGTCACTGGAGACGATCTGACGTGCCAGTAAGCCCTGCAGCGCAGGCCATACGGGCTTCACTGGGCTGAGCTTGTCTTCAGAAAACTCCAGCTCCTTTAGGCGATTGCGAAGTTCTTTAACGAAAATAGCTGGTTCAGTGAGAACGGACCCAATCGAGGCGAGCGTTGCCTGTCGGCGGCGCCCGCGGTGCTGGGAAAGGAGAGCTGCGGCATCCGTTATCCATTTTGCCAGTACCTTGCTGGGCAGAATTCCCTTCAGCAAGCCACGTGCAACTGCGTCTTCGGCAGTTTCGTAGAGAATCAATATCGGTGCTACTGTCTCTTCGGGCAAAGACAGGGCGCTTACGCTGCCGTTTTCGGTGGGAACTGCGGAAATGATACGTAGGGTAGTACCTCCGAGGATATCGTGAAGTTTCGCGATAACCTCTGCGTACTGGCTGCCGATAGTCGTCGTCGCTGGAGTTGTCACGATAGCTCCGCTCCCACCCTCAAAAAGCATTTTTCCTCAATCTCCAAACCGCCCGCTTCTGAGCATCATTATGTGCGGGTTGAGCTGCAAGAGAGGGCTAAACGATCCCGACTTTAGCGTCAATCCCGTCGTAGGCGGACGGAAACCTCCGCTGTTCTGATGCGGGGAAGCGTCCGTGTGCCCGGCGCGGATTCGCAGCGAGTTGCGAGCAATTGACCCTCGACCGACGTTGAGCTGATGCGCTCGCCGATGAAATGTAGGCGTAGGTCCGCACGAGACGGCGGCTCCAGCGCATGCTTGCGGTGCATTTTAAAATTCTGTAGCCTCCAAAAAACAGTGACATGCAGTGTGGCGTGTCTTTCCAAGCCGTGTCGATTGGGAGCGACCAATTCGTTATGCATCCTGGCCCTCGGCAGCCTATTCCAAGAATCTCGCTCATACTCTGTGTACCGGGCCATACCGATATCGGCACGCGTGCAATTGCATCCCTGCGTGAGCAGGCATTTCGCGACTTCGAGTGCATCGTCGTCAATTGCTCCCAGGCCGACCCTTCAAAAGAGGCCTTGAACGCTGCTGCGGATGGCGACCCTCGCTTCCGCATCATAAGTTTCCGTGCCCCAGCCTCCATTGGCGCGGCGCGTAACACCGGCCTCCGGTTGGCCCAAACGCGGTATGTCGCCCTGATTCAAGGTCAGTATTCTTTGCCCGATCTGTCGCGGCAGCTTGATCGAATGGATGCGTCGAGGCATGCAGGCTTATATGTCGGACTCGTCGAGGGACCGCGTTTCGACCAAACGGTGTTGAGGGCCGACGCAGTGCGCGCGATTGGAGGTTTTGTCGAAACGGATGAGGTCGATGACGAGGCGCGCTTCTTCGCCAGACTTCTGGATGCCGGCTATACATTGGCGACTGGCCCCACCGAAGCGGACACTATCGGTGCCAAAGCTTCGAGCCGTGCAAGCTGCTCCACTAAAAACCAAAGGGACTTGCCCATACTGTTCATACCACACAAGGACTACCACGTGTGGACGATTGGCCTGCTCGCGCCGCAGCTACGGGCTTTGGGGGCGGAATTCTTGTCACTCGACCTGACCCCGCAGTGGGGCGAGGCCGGTGTGCGAAGTAGCGCGCAACGTTATCAGGTTGAACTCTTGGGCTTAGGGGAGTTCGTGGTTGGGCGTTTCGCTCCCAGCGTGGTGGTGACGTTTAATGACTGGGACTACATCTCTCGGCCTTTGGTGTTAGCCGCGCGGGCTGCCGGTTTGGGTACCCTTGGTATAGTGGAAGGAATTCAGGATTACGACGACGTCGATACTCGGGCTGAAAGGAAAGCTTACCGGCTGGTCGAGAATGTAATCCTGCCCGGCGCGTTTGACTATCGGTATTTCGTCAACGCTTCTGGCCAGCGCGTATTCATCAGTGGAATACCTCGTATTCAGGCTATGCGGAATCAGCCTGAAACTGCTCCATCCCTCGCGATGGAGAGGCGCGTGTTGATCAATTCGAATTTTTCCTACGGGGTGCTCACCCAGCATCGCGACCAGTGGTTGGCTTCTGCCGTCCAAGCTGTGAGACGAGCGGGTTATGAGCCCGTTATCAGCAGACATCCTGCCGATATGGGCCGCCTATTCCCTGAACTTGTTTCAACGGAGGATTTCTATCAAACGCTGCAAACTTGCTGCGCTTCGGTACAGCGCTTTGCAAGTGGCATACTCGAAGCGATAGCGTACAACAAACCGGTTTTCTACTTCAATATCCACAATGAAAAGGTGGACAAATTCACCTTCGATCCAATGGGAGCCTATCCGGTCAGCCGAAGCGAGGATGAGCTGGTAGCCGATTTGGGCGAGTTACATGAGTGGCAGGGGAGAGTGAGGGCAAACGGGCCGGCATTCCTCGATCTTCACGCCGGGAGGCGGACACTCGACATCGTCACCAAGACGAGCGAGATCATCGCGGCTCTCAGTGCAGTTCCGGTCTCCGCTGAAGCCGCCGCGGAATTTTATGGATATTTGCGCACGATCGATGAGATGACGGATGCCTTGTGTGAACCGGACAAGGGACGGCATGGTCCTTTCGCCCAATTGGATGGCGCGGTCGAGCGCCTTAGAACCGCGTCTCGGATGCGAAATGAAGGTACTCAATTTATAGCCGGCCAATGACCGATCTGGCACCGTTTCTATGCGGTGCGTCGGCCGGCTCGAACTTCTCAAAAGCAGAGATCATCGCCGAATGTTCGATTGGGATGTGACAATATTCGTGTCCCGGTGTTCATATTGCGGATCGGGTCCGATACTGTCAGTTTCCATTAAACCCGGAATAGTCAGTTGATACATCGGTGTGAGCAAAAGCAGTAGGCTGGTTGGAGTGTTTTATGAGTGAGAGGCAAGGTGCCTATAGTCCAGAGAAGACCGTTCTGGCTGTCGTATGGGGTGTTTACGATACCCTAAAATGGTGTTCCGAACGAAATCCGCATGCCCCCCCCCAGCGAGTTGTCCTTCTGGACCCGATCGGTAGCAAATCAGCGGCCCTTTCTAGCCTGTCGAAGAGCGATATAGAGATCATCCATATCGCTGGCATACCTTCAGACAAAGATGGCCAGACGGAGATTTTCTCCCATACTCACCCCAAAATATTCAGTAGTGCGCGGACGACCACGGCGCTACAGTCGCTTTTTCCCGGCCTTCGCGTCAAGGGAGTCGCGGCGGCGGACTATATCTCGACGGAAAGCCTGTCATCGGTTCTTGGGCGTGAAGATGAGACGTTCGCCCTCGTCGTTGAAACGCCGGGAGCAGAGTTGTCCATTCTAAAGTATCTTGAGGAGTCAGGATTTCTCGCCAGGGTCACGACCATCCACCTCCGGTGCGGTAAAGACATATTCTTCGAGCATGCTTCCGATGAGGCCCAGATCCGCGAGTGGTTGAAGGCGCATTTCTTTTATCTGTTGGATCGTCGCGGGGAGGATCCTGATTGGCCGCAATTGGCCTTCGCGGCAGATCTGAATGGCCGCCGAATTCCGGCGCTCGAAGCTCGAATCGATGGTATGACAAAGGCGTTGGCTGAGCTTGAAAAGTCTTTGAAAGCCGAGCAGGAGCGTGTCGCCGCGCATAAGGCCGTGGCAAGCCAGGCTCAGAGTTCGCTTCGTGAGAACGAAGAGGCGCTGGCCCGAGCTCGGGGGGATTATGCCCGTGCCCGTCATGAGATGTCCCTAATGCTAGAGAGTTTGCGGGTAACTCAGGGCGACCTGAAGGACCTGCGTGGTCGCTATGCGAGCGTATTTGACGAGAAGCGTCAGCTTGAGGAGCTTATTCGAAAGCTGACTCCTCGCTTGCGGGAAGCAGCTGGGCAATTGCGGGAGCTGTTTGCTCCGGCACCGAAGGATGCAGCGCATACGGAGCCCGCCGCGGACCAGGGCTGATTACGAAAGCAAATAAAGCGTATCGGCCAAGTCGATGGGCCACTATCGAAGAAGAAACCATGCAAAAAAATGTTCCGAATTCCGTCGTAACCTCGGATCCAATACGATTGAGCGAAACCGTCGCGCTTTTCGAAGACATGATCAGAGTCCTTGAAAGTGGTTCCTATCCAAAACAGACGTTAGGGAGTCTTCCCGGCGAGCCGCTAACCAGCCTCTTGCAGCAGTGCGAAAAGATCGCGGCAACTCCGAAAACGGAAGCGCCGGCGCTTCTTGTCGCCTTCCCCGGCCTGCCTCCCCTCGATTTGGACTGGTGGCGTGGTCATGTGCCGGCCATGGAGTTTCGTCGATTGTCCGAGCCGGACGGATTGTACCTGTCCGAAGCGATGGTTCGAACGATGCAGCATGATCTCGCGCGCGAGGGACGTGAGCTTTTCCTGATCGCAACACCCTTTACTCTCCCTTCCGGCTTCGCCTTCAACCCATCACGAATGCGGTTGTTGGTCTGTCATCCTTGGCGGGCCTATGTGGCAGCTGGTCCGGCGTTAGGCCTTTCCCTCCAGGATTTCTGCGAAGTGCTTTCCGAACACCTGCAGGATCTTACAACGCATAACGTTTTGCGCTACGAAGACGCAGCTAATCGTCAGGCGGTTTTGATAAAGATACTGCTGGGCCAGGAATCACCGCCGAGTCCTCCGGCACCAACTGTAGTAGAGCCGGTAGATTATTTCGGCGGAGCTCCAGCCTACGAACAACTTTGCGCCAGACTCAGCTACGATCCCTATCGCCTCATCGAAACCGATTGCTTGACCTACCGCGCCGAGTCCACATGGCTTGCCGCACCACAGGGCGGTTCGGCCCAGATCTCCTGGTTCTTGCCGCGAGTTTCCATGTTGCTTCCTGACACTAGCGTTCGCAACGTGCAGGCGCTCTTGCCGCAGATTGATTCGATCGTCGCTGCGGAAGCTGTGCCGGAGGCTCTCGATGCCCTCCTTTCTTCGCTGGGTGGGGAGCAGCGGGCACTCGCCATGCTGCTTGTGGCTGCTCATTTCATTCGGAAGGGCGAGATGTTGCAGGCACTCAGTCTCGTAACCGAAGCGCTTGATGAAACCTCTTCGCAGGCTCAGGGGCTCACCGCACTGGCCTCGTCTCTCTATCTTGATATGAATAGAGGAGCGTTGGCCCTGGACGCGTTGACGTCGGGCCTCCGACAGTCGGGTCTTTTGGCTCCGCCTCAGATCGCAACGCTTGATGAGGCACTTGCCGGCAGGCCCGCGAAGAAATCAACTGGCGATCATGGACACGCTTTATTGATGTCGCGGCTGCGGGATAGGCCTCCGGAGCCCATGTCACGTAAACGGTTGATGATCGAGATTGGCACCACACGGGAAGATGTTCCAGGGCAGGGATCGACCCGTAAGTTGGCACAGCTTTGCGCGGAACTGGGGATAGAGTTCATCACTGTCGATATGGACCCGTCGAACAGCCGCCGTGCGCGTCGTATGTTCAAACGCCTCGGATTGCCCTTTAAGGCGATCACTGCCAAAGGTGAGGATTTTCTTGCCTCTCACACCGCTCCAATCGATTACGTCTTCCTCGACGCGTACGATTTCGATCATGGAAATCACTCCGAGCAGCGTCAGGAGCGGTACGAACGCTACCTTGGCAATCGAATCAGCGACGCGGAATGCCACCAGATGCATCTTGATTGCGCACGGTCCCTCGTACGCACACTCGCCGAGGATGGGTTAATTTGTTTCGACGATACATGGACTGATTTCGAGGGCAACTGGTCAGCAAAAGGAACAACCGCGATGCCGTTCCTACTCGAAAATGGCTTCGAAGTGATCGAGGCGCGCAATCGGGCTGCACTCCTTGGTCGCAAGAGATGATCCGCTCAAGGGGCTGAATGTCGCGAGGAACAAATACCCTGCGCGTATTGAGCGCATTCTTCGTGAAGTCTCAAATGTCAGGTCTCAAATACTTATGCAGTATGCTTCGGCGCCATGGGCTTCCGTTCCGTCTGGTCACGACAGTTGGCGGAGAGTTCTCTTGCCATGGCCTGTTCTCTAGCTAATATCTCCGGTCTTAAGGCGGAGCAGAACTCCGCCTTCGCCATCCTTGATCGGAAAGACTTCAGATGTCGCTCGCTGCGTTCGAGAAAACCTCGGCAGCCTGCTTTGCCGTCAGTCTTCGGATTTCGGTCTCATCGCGGCGGTTGGCGAACAGCTCGCTTGCCATGATTTGCTCGGCAAGATCTGCCGGTAGCGACATCAGCACGCGCTGGCCCTCTGTGTGGATCCCACCGAGTTCGGCGCGTTTTGCCGTGATCATGCCGCCTGCAACGGTGTTCAGCGTATCCGGGTCGATCAGGATAAAGGCGCCGGTCGAGCGGTTCTGCTCATAGGCGTCGAAGACCGCCAGCTCCTCGAAGGAAAGCCGCACCTTGCCGATCGCATTCATCTGGAGCGTCGAGGCATGCGGTTGCCACTTGCCGCTCGAAAGCTCAAGCTGGGAGATCGGCTCGACGGCAACGCGCTGGCGGCGCGAGCCGCTTTTCAGCCAGTAGCGTTTGCCCGGCTCGATGCCGCCCGGCTGCAGCGAGACAAGCTGGGCATCGAAATGAAGGCCGGTCATCGGTTGCCCTTCGAGCGAAACGATCACGTCACCACGGGCTACGTCCACTTGCCGGTCCAGCACGAGGGTAATCGCATCTCCTGCCACGGCGGCATTGCGCACGAGATCAAAGGTGACGATTTGCTTGACGTTGGCGACCACGCCGGACGGCAGGACGACGACCGGGTCGCCCGGCTTGATCGAGCCGCCGGCAACGGTGCCCTGATAGCCGCGGAAACTTTCTCCAGGACGCGCGACGCGCTGCACCGGCAGCCGGAAGCCACCCGCCTGAGCGGTGCGTACGGTCGCAAGTTCCAGCGTCTCGACTAGCGTCGGACCGTCATACCATGGCATGGCGCTGTCGGCCGAATAGACAACGTTCTCGCCCTTCAGCGCCGACATCGGAATTGCGGTGATCTGGCGTACGCCGAGCGAAAGCGCGAATTCGCGGAATTCGTGGGAAATCTTCTCGAAGATCGCCTTGTCGTAGTTGACGAGGTCGAACTTGTTGACCGCCAGCACGAACTGGCGGATGCCCATCAGAGCGGCGATCGTCGCATGCCTGCGGGTCTGCTCGAGTATGCCGGAGCGGGCGTCGGTCAGAAGAATCGCGAGATCGGCGGTCGATGCGCCGGTTGCCATATTGCGGGTATATTGCTCGTGGCCGGGGGTGTCGGCGACGATAAACGAGCGCCGGTCGGTTGAGAAATAGCGGTAGGCGACGTCGATGGTGATGCCCTGTTCGCGCTCCGCCTGCAGGCCGTCGAGTAGTAGTGCGAAGTCGGGCAGGCCAAGGTCGTTCTGCTTGCCGCTGTCGCGCGCAAGCGTTGCCGCCTGGTCTTCCTTGACCGCCTTGGTGTCCCAGAGGAGGCGGCCGATCAGCGTCGATTTGCCGTCGTCCACCGAACCGCAGGTGATGAGGCGCAGCGGGCGCGTGTCGCGCGCGGCCTTTACGGGTTCGGCAAAGGGCAGGATGGTCGCCGAAGCGGTTTGGGCTGGAGCGGTCATCTTAAAAATATCCTTCGCGCTTTTTCTTTTCCATGGAGCCGGACTGGTCGCGGTCGATCGCGCGGCCCTGGCGTTCGGAAACGGTGGCGATTTCAAGCTCGGCGATCACCTCTTCGAGGTTGGAAGCGGTCGAGCGGATGGCGCCGGTCAGCGGGAAGCAGCCAAGCGTGCGGAAACGGATCATGCCGTGCTGAACGGTTTCGCCGGGCAGGAGCTCAAGCCGCGGATCCTCGGCGAGGATCATCATCCCGTCGCGCTCCACATAGGGGCGTTCGGCGGCGTAATAGAGCGGCACGAGCGGAATGTCCTCGGCCTGGATGTAGCGCCAGATGTCGACTTCGGTCCAGTTGGAGAGCGGAAAGGCGCGTACGCTCTCACCCTTCTTGATCATGCCGTTATAGATGTTCCAGAGCTCCGGCCGCTGGTTGCGCGGGTCCCATTTGTGGTCGGGCGTACGGAAGGAATAGATCCGTTCCTTGGCGCGGGAGGCTTCCTCGTCGCGCCGTGCGCCGCCAAAGGCTGCGTCATAGCCGCCGTCATCGAGCGCCTGACGCAGCGCTTCGGTCTTCATGATGTCTGTATAGAGCGCCGAACCGTGGGAGAAGGGCGTGATGCCTTCTTCCGCGCCGCGCGGATTGGTGTGGACAACGAGGTCCAGATCGTATTTCCGTGCGATCTCGTCGCGGAACTCGATCATCTCGCGGAACTTCCATGTCGTGTCGACGTGGAGAAGCGGGAAGGGGACGCGACCCGGATGAAAGGCCTTGCGGGCAAGATGCAGGAGGACGGAACTGTCCTTGCCGATGGAATAGAGCATCACCGGCTTTTCGAATTCCGCTGCCACTTCCCGAAAGATGTGGATCGCTTCGTTTTCGAGGGCTTTGAGATGCGGATCAAGCGGCGGTCTGGAAACGGGCGGGTTCTTTACTTCCGTTTCCTGTACTGACAAAGGCATTTCGGTCTCCGGGCAGTCTATCGAAACAAACACAAAGGGTTCAGCGAGCGATCTGGCTCGCCTGCGGGATGGGCTGTGAGGCGGATTGCGATGCGCTTTCCGGCACATGCAGCCCGCATTCGCGTTTCTCGTCGTTTTCCCACCACCAGCGGCCAGCGCGCTCAGGCTCGCCGGGCTTGATGGCGCGCGTACAGGGTTCGCAGCCGATCGAAGGGTAGCCGCGGGCATGCAGCGGATTGACCGGGATCGCCTCGGCCGCCACATGGGCACGGATCGCATCAATGTCCCAGTCAGCGAGCGGGTTGATCTTGATGAGGTTGCGCTCGGCATCGTATTCGGCAAACGGCGTCGCGGCACGGCTGCCCGACTGGCCGCGGCGAAGCCCGGTGATCCAGACGTCCGCTCCTGCCAAAGCTCTTGCAAGAGGCTTCAGCTTGCGCACATGACAGCAGGCGTGGCGGGCTTCGACGCTGTCGTAAAAGCCGTTCATGCCATATTTCGCAGCATAGGCGTCGACATCCTCCGGTTCAGGCGCAAAGCGGCGGATCGAAATCGCATACCGCCCCTCCGTCTCTCCAATGAGGTCCAGCGTTTCCTTGAACAGGCGGCCGGTTTCCAGTGTCGAAACTTCGATCGACAGGCGATGAATTCCGATTGCTGCTGATATCACCTGGTCTTCAATGCCGAGGCTCGTCGTAAAGACGGCATTGCCAAGCTCGGCGGCAAGCGCGAGACGACCTGCAAGATCGAGGTCTTGCAGCTGTGCGTCGAGGGTGGAAGCCAGTATCAGGCGATCCCGGCTGGCGGCATCATGAAAGGTCATGGGGATATCATTCCGTGAGCATTTGCTGGATTATCCCGGCTCCGCGCACGAAAGGACAGAAAAACCCGTCCCATCACAACAGGATGAGGAGCAAATATCTCTCCAAAGCGGCAAGCACACAGAAAACCTGCCGCCTTAACCAAACGTGACCATTTTTGCCGCTCTAACTACCCGCATTGGTTTGTAATTTCTCGGAATTTGAGCTAATCCAGAGACATGCCCGCAAGGCATGATTGCCACTTGCGGACATGCAGCCCCTGAGCGCCGTTTCCGGCGATCCCGTGGATGCCCTTGAAAGCTGTTTGAGCGGCGCTGTGAGGACTTTCGCCTCGCGGCGACGTTATCGTTTAATGGTTGCGTGATGATATCCCAGAAAGCGAAATACGCGCTGAGGGCGCTTGCCGCCCTCGCGCAGGCCGATCCGGACGTGCCGATGCTGATCTCCGAGATTGCCGTCCAGCAGAGCATTCCGAAGAAGTTCCTGGAGCAGATCCTCCTCGACCTCAAGCGCTCGGGCATTGTTGTCAGCCGCCGCGGCAAGCAGGGCGGATATCTGCTCCTGAAGTCGGCCGATGCGATCACGTTCGGCGAGGTGCTGCGCCTCGTGGATGGGCCGATTGCGCCGCTTCCCTGCCTGTCTCAGACCGCCTACCGCAAATGCGAAGATTGCGATGGCGAGCACCTCTGCGAGATCCGCCATGTCTTCGCCCGCGTGGCCGACGCAACCCGCGACGTGCTGTTCAGCACCACGATCGCCGATGCGGTCGAAGGTGCCGGCGACACCAAAACGCCGGTCAGGGAACTGCTGACGGCCTGAAAGTGCCGGGTTCCGCTATCGCCTGTGGAGCCGGGATTACGAAATCGCGGTTATTTCCAGTTCCTGGCCCCCTACATTCACGACATCCCCGATCGCTTTGCCGGTGAGCGCTCTTGCCACCGGCGATACGTAGGAAATCGATCCGGCCTTGGGGTCGGCCTCGTCTTCGCCGACGATCCGATACGTCTGCACCCGGCCGTCCTCGCGGCTGAAGGTGACAGTGTTTCCGAAGGCGACGGTATCGGCCGACGCGGGGTTTGGGACAACCTGCGCGGTGCGGACTCTTTCCGCGAAATAACGCAGATCGCGCAGCGGGCCGGCAGCCTGCCGGCGGCGTTCGTTCACGTCTTCGATCGTGGTCGTAGCCTCATAAGCCTCACGCGCCCGAGCCAGCTGCAGTTCCAGTGCCTTCAATCCGTCCTCCGTCACCAGGTTCGGGTGAGGTGAAATCGGACGGTCGGGCAATAGGGTTTCCGAAGCGGTTTCGGCACTATCTTCCTTGGTGAAGGCGACGCTCAATCTTTCAACTCCGTTAGGCGCGGGTGATCTTTGGATCGGCAGCAACGGTTTTGCATCCGTCGGATCATATATGGCCATAACCGGTCACGTTGCGGAATAGGCGAAAAATCTTTCTTCGAATGCCTCAAAATCTCCCTTGCGGCTGGATTGTGATTTTCCCGAAGGCGCTTTTCCCAATGCGCACGTTCTGCCGTTGCCAGAAAGATTAACCCATTCTTTGCCCCCCGAATACGGCGAGGGAAACAGTTTTGCCTTCTTTTTGCCTTCGATTGACTAAGTCGACCCAACCGATAGAGTTTCGGCCAAACCACAGGAGGGAGCTTCATGTTCAGTTTCACCAGGCGATTCGGCAAGGGATTGGGGGCCGTCGCTCTCGGTCTTTCCCTGACAGTCGGGGTGTTCACGCCCGCTTTCGCCGATACCCAGCTTCTCAACGTTTCCTACGATCCGACCCGCGAACTCTACAAGGACGTCAACGCTGCCTTTGCAAAGTCCTGGAAGGCCCAGACGGGAGAAGACGTGTCGATCCGGCAGTCGCATGGCGGCTCCGGTGCGCAGGCCCGCTCGGTCATCGATGGCCTTGAGGCGGATGTGGTGACGCTGGCGCTCGAAAGCGATATCAACGCAATCGAGAAGACCGGCAAGATCAAAGCCGGCTGGCGTGCGCGCCTTCCCAACAATGCCTCGCCCTATACTTCGACCATCGTCTTCCTTGTCCGCAAGGGTAATCCCAAGGGGATCAAGAACTGGGGCGACCTGGTGAAGGGCGACGTCCAGATCGTCACCCCGAACCCGAAAACCTCAGGTGGCGCGCGCTGGAATTATCTTGCCGCCTGGGCTTGGGCGAACGAGGAGTTCAAGGGCGATCAGGCGAAGATCAAGGGCTATATCGCCGATCTTTATAAACGCGCGCCCGTCCTCGACACCGGTGCCCGTGGCTCGACGGTCACCTTCGCCCAGCGCCAGATCGGCGATGTGCTGCTTGCCTGGGAAAACGAGGCCTATCTGGCCGGCGAAGAATTCGGCAAGGACGCTTTCGATATCGTCGTACCGCCGATTTCCATCCTCGCCGAACCGCCGGTCGCCGTCGTCGATGCCAATGTCGACGCCAAGGGCACCCGCAAGCAGGCCGAGGCCTATCTGCACTATCTCTATTCCGACGAAGGGCAAAACCTCGCCGCGAAGCACTTCTATCGTCCTTCTAAGCGTGATGTGGTAAAGCCGGATCTGCTGAAGGCTCTGCCGGACATCAAGCTTGTCACAATCGACGATCCGATCTTCGGCGGCTGGAAAAAGGCGCAGCCCGAACATTTCGGCGACGGCGGCATCTTCGACCAGATCTACAAGCCCGGGAAGTAATTCGGAATCCTTTATGACCCATACCGCCACTGCCTCACCGGCGAAGTGGCGACTGAAGCAGCCGAGCATCATCCCGGGTTTCGGGTTGACGCTCGGCTTTTCGCTCGCCTACCTGTCGCTGATCATTCTCATCCCCCTTGCCGGTCTGCTCTGGCGCACCGCCGAGCTTGGCTGGAGCGGCTTTTTTGCCGTCTTTGCCGACCGACGTACGCTCGACGCTCTTTATATATCCTTCGGCACGGCCTTTCTGGCTGCCTTGGTCAATGTCGTCTTCGGCACGATTCTCGCCTGGGTGCTCACCCGCTACAACTTTCCCGGCCGGCGGCTGGTTGATGCCATGGTGGATCTGCCTTTCGCCTTGCCGACGGCTGTAGCCGGCATTGCGCTTGCCTCGCTCTACGCTCCGAACGGCTGGATCGGCTCCCTCTTCATGCCCTTCCGCATCGCGTTTACGCCGCTTGGCATCGTCATAGCACTCATCTTTATCGGGCTCCCTTTCGTGGTTCGCACCGTTCAGCCGATCATGGAAGAGATCGATCGGGAGGTTGAGGAGGCAGCTGCAACGCTCGGTGCCAACCGGTTCCAGACGATCTCCCGGGTCATCCTGCCTGGACTGACGCCGGCGATACTGACCGGCTTTGCGCTCGCCTTTGCCAGAGGTGTCGGAGAATATGGTTCCGTGATCTTCATTGCCGGCAATATTCCCTATGTTTCGGAGATCGCGCCGCTGCTGATCGTCATCCGGCTGGAGGAGTTCAACTATGCGGGCGCAACAGCGATCGCCACGATCATGCTGCTCATCTCCTTCCTGATGTTGCTTGTCATCAATCTCATTCAGGCCTGGAGCCGCAGGAGGTACGGTAATGTCTGACCACCCCCGCACTCCCAAAGCGGCCTTCCGCGATCCGGCAGATGAGGGGCTGGCGACGAAGGTCGTGCTTCTCCTGCTTTCGCTTGCTTTTCTCGTCTTCTTTCTTTTTCTGCCGCTCCTTTCGGTCTTCGTGGAGGCTTTCCGGGAAGGGTGGGGCGCCTATTACGAAGCTCTGGCCGAGCCGGATGCAGCGGCTGCTATCCGGCTGACGCTTCTGGTCGCAGCGATCGCCGTGCCGCTCAATCTCGTCTTCGGGCTCTGTGCCTCCTGGGCGATCGCGAAGTTTGAGTTCAAGGGCAAAGCCTTCCTGATCACCCTCATCGATCTGCCGTTCTCGATCTCCCCGGTAATCTCGGGTCTCGTCTACGTTCTGCTTTTCGGTTCGGGCAGCCTGCTTGGCCCTCTTCTGAAAAGCTGGGGTATAGAGATCCTCTTCGCCGTGCCGGGTATCGTATTGGCGACGGTATTCGTGACGTTTCCCTTCGTGGCGCGCGAACTGATCCCGCTGATGCAGGACCAGGGAAGCGGCGACGAAGAGGCGGCGCTGTCGCTTGGCGCATCCGGCTGGCAGACCTTCCGGTTGGTCACGCTCCCAAACATCAAATGGGGCCTGCTCTATGGGGTGTTGCTCTGCAATGCCCGCGCCATGGGCGAGTTCGGCGCCGTGTCGGTGGTTTCAGGCCGCATTCGCGGGCTCACCAACACCATGCCGCTGCATGTCGAGATACTTTATAATGAGTACAACATGGTAGCGGCCTTCGCGGTGGCATCGCTGCTTGCACTGCTTGCGCTCGTCACCCTTGCCCTCAAGACACTTCTCGAACTTCGGTTCGGTGCCGGCAATGCCGGCGGCAGGCATTGAAAGGTTTACGCATCGATGGAAGTCACCATCAACAATATCCGCAAGGAATTCGAACGCTTTCCGGCGCTGAACGACGTTTCGCTGAAAATCGCTTCCGGTGAACTGATCGCGCTTCTCGGGCCTTCCGGTTCGGGCAAGACGACGCTTCTGCGCCTGATCGCCGGTCTGGATTTTCCGACCGCGGGTCAGATTTTTTTCGGCGACGAAGACGCGTCCCACCGTTCGGTGCAGGAGCGCAATGTCGGCTTCGTCTTTCAGCACTACGCGCTGTTCCGTCACATGACGGTCGCGGAGAACATCGGTTTCGGTCTGAAGGTCCGCCCGTCGTCAGCCCGCCCGCCGAAATCCGAGATACGCCGCCGCGTCTCGGATCTGCTGGACATGGTTCACCTCGGGGGGCTTGAGAAACGGTATCCGAACCAGCTTTCCGGCGGTCAGCGCCAGCGCGTGGCGCTTGCCCGCGCCATGGCGATTGAGCCTCGCATTCTGCTGCTCGACGAACCGTTCGGCGCCCTCGACGCCAAGGTACGCAAGGAATTGCGGCGCTGGCTGCGGGAATTTCACGACAGGACCGGTCATACGACGGTGTTTGTCACCCATGACCAGGAAGAGGCTCTCGAGCTTGCCGACCGGGTCGTGGTCATGAGCCAGGGCAAGATCGAGCAGGTCGGTTCCGCCGACGATGTCTACGACCGTCCCGGCTCGCCCTTCGTCTTTTCCTTCATCGGAGAATCCTCGCATTTGCCGGTGGAAGTAAAAGACAAAACCATTCTCTTCCAGGGGCAACCCATCGGCATTTCAGAACCGGCGGCAGGAAGCGGGGAGCTCTTCTTCCGCCCTGAGGATGTATCTCTTGTCGACGCTCAGGATGCGCTGTTCGGCAAGGTCACCGCCTGCCGCCGGCTGGCAGGCACCCGCATTGCAGAGATCGACATCGCCAATGAGGGCCATGCGCCTTATCACGTCGAGGTCGAGGTGCCGCTTCATGCGCCGGTGGCGCTCGGAAGCGAGGTGCGCTTTCGTCCGACGCGGTGGAAGGTTTTTACAAACGCCTGACGATGCCGGTCTTCGGGTTATCTGGCCCGGCCGCTGCATCGCGGCCGGCCTTAAACCCCGTTCTCGCCCGCATTAAAAGCGTAAAAAATTGATACATGTCATTTTCTGCTTCACGGAGTGCGGGTAAATAGCCGTCGTCGCAAGCTTCGGTCCATGCGCGACATCTAATGTGCCGCGCAATCTTTAATCCCGACAGGTATTCCATGGCAGAGACTGCCCAAATTGACGACACTTCCGAGCCGCATACGGGTTCGCCGGAAAGCCGGCCTGCTCCTCTCGCTGTATCGCTGGCGAAGGTGTTGATCCGCAGGCTTACCCCCGGCAGCGGTATCATCCTCTTCTTCAGCCTGATCCTCTTTACGATCGCATTCGCCGCCAATCTCTTTCTCGAGGAAAGCCTGGCGAGATTGGGTTGGACGCTGTTTCTTTCGGGCGACCCGATGCACGCGCCCTCCGGCCTTGCATTGACGCTTCTGATCGGCACGGTCGCCACCAACCGGCTGCGGCGCGCGGCTCCCTGCCGCAAGCCCCCATCCGACGAGGAGATGAACCGGGCCGTGGAGATCCTAGCCACGCAGCCGAATGCGATCGGGGGCCTGGTGCGCCTCGGCGACAAGAAGATCCTCTTCTCCAGCTGCGGCAAGGCCTTCATCATGTATGCCCAGCAAGGCCGCTCATGGGTGGCGTTGTTCGATCCGATCGGCTGCCGCAAGGCCTGGCCCGATCTGGTGCTGAAATTCATGGAGACGGCCCGAAAGGCAGGGTGCCGGGCGGTGTTCTATCAGGTCTCGCCGGAATTTCTGCCGCTGACTGTCGAGGCCGGATTGAAGCCTTACAAGCTCGGCGAACAGGCGGTCGTCGATCTCACCAGGTTCGATCTCAAGGGCGGCGCTTGGCTGAAGCTCCGCCGTTCGATCAACAGGGCGGTCCGCGACGGGCTCGAGTTCTCGATGCTGAAGCCGGAGGAGGTGCCGGCCGTTCTTGATGAACTGCTTTCCGTTTCCCGCACATGGCTTGCCGCGCAGAATGCAGCGGAAAAAGGGTTCTCGCTGGGGACATTCCAGTCGCAATATGTCGCTGCCGGACCGGTGGCAGTCATCCGGTTGAAAGGCCGCATTGTGGCCTTTGCCAGCATTCTCTCCACGGCGTCCGGCGGCGATGCCTTCATCGACCTGATGCGGCATCTCCCCGAGACCCATCGCGGCATGATGGATCTTCTCTTCGTGCGTATCATGGAGCACATGAAGGCCGAGGGGTATAAGACGCTGAACCTCGGCATGGCGCCGCTTGCCGGCCTTTCGACCCATAGCAAGGCTCCGCTCTGGAACCATGTCGGCGAGCGCATCTTCCGCAACGGCGAACGCTTCTATAATTTTCGCGGGGTCCAGGCTTTCAAGTCAAAGTTCGATCCGGATTGGCATCCGCGTTATCTGGCGGTCTCCGGCACTGGCATGCCCGTCCTTTCAGTATTCGACATAACCATGCTCATTGGCGGTGGGCTCAAGGGACTATTGCGCCGATGAGGCTTTTGCCGATCATCGTCGCAAGCATCACGGCTGCTGCGACAGTCTTCCATCTCGTATCCGGTTCCGAACTTGAGACCAGAAGTCTGCCAACCAGCCGGATCTCCTATCCCGACGGCCCGGCAGTCGGCATCGTCGTGTTGCTTTCCGATGGCGAAGGCTGGTCGGAGAGGGAAGCGGAGATTACCGCCACTCTTATCAAGGACGGCGCGTTGGTGGTGGGAGTCGATCTGCCGGAATATTACGCTGCACTGAAGGCTGAGCAGGATGACTGCCTCTATCTTGTCGCCGATATCGAGGATCTGAGCCGCCAACTTCATCGGTCGGCCGAGATTTCCGACTACCGCCCGCCCGTGGTCGCCGGCATCGGCGACGGGGCGACGCTCGCGCTCGCCATTGCAGCCCAGACGCCCGTCTCCACCATTGCCGAAACCATTTCAGTGGACCCCAAGACCACGATCCCGCTCTCCAAAGTGCTCTGCACCCCGGCGCCGAAAACGCCCGTACCGGAGGGTATGGTTTATGGACTGACCCCGGGCGATCTGCCCAATCCGGTGCGCGTCGTCTTCACCCCGGGCGCGGACGCTGCCGGTCGCGTGCACGTGGAAGCCCTGAAGGAAACCCATCCGGCGGTCGAACTGCGCGAGACGGCGGACAATCCCGCTGCGGCGCTGACGCTCAAGACCGCGTCGATCACGAAAGGGTTGGCCGGCTCCGCTTCCCCACTCAATCTGCCGATCGTGCCAATCGAGGCGATACCCCGGCACGACGCCATGGCGATCATCTATTCCGGCGACGGCGGCTGGCGCGATATCGATCAGCAACTGGGCGCCTATCTCAAGGAGGACGGCATTCCGGTCGTGGGCGTGGATGCGTTGCGCTATTTCTGGAGCGAAAAGACGCCGGAACAGACCGCCGCCGATCTTTCCCGGATCATCAGAGCTTATCGCAACCGGTGGCAGGTCGAAGACGTGCTGCTGATCGGATATTCCTTCGGTGCGAACATTCTGCCGGCCACCTACCGGCTTCTGCCCGAGGTAGACAGGCAGGCGGTCACGCTTGTCTCGCTGCTGGCATTGTCGCATCAGGCCGATTTTGAAATCGATGTCACCGGCTGGCTCGGTTTTTCCGGCGCCGGCAAATATGGCGATCCCATCGATGATCTGAGGGCAATCGAGCCCTTCAAGATCCAGTGTATCTATGGTCTTGCGGAGGAAGACAGCGCCTGCCCGGCGGTTGCGGAAATGCCGGGCGCTCAGATCTTGGCGCGGGACGGCGGCCACCATTTCGATGGCGACTACCGTGCGCTCGGCCGGCTGATCCTGGATCGGGCGATTGCGGTGACGGCGGCGAATTGACCGGCGTCTCACCGGTCATTCAAGAAGAGGTGAAACCCTCTGGTCAATCGCCACCGCGTCCACATCTTCCCAGGTGAATTCTAAAACCCCGGGGAGAGCCTCCATGACCCGATATCCAATCACCCGCATTTTTGCCGGAGCCGCCCTTGCCGCCGCATTGGCGGGCTCGGCTGCGGCCCACCATGGCTGGTCCTGGGCCGAAGCCGACCAGATCGATCTTAAGGGCACGATCCAGTCGCTTTCCTTCGCGCCGCCGCATCCTACTTTAGAGGTCAAGGCCGAAGATGGAGTCTGGCGTGTCGAACTCGGCAACCCGAACCAGACCCAGCGCTCGGGCTTTGTGGAGGGGCAGGCAAAAGTCGGCGATGGAATCGTTGCCACCGGCAACCGTTCCGAAGACCGCAACGAAAAGCGCATGAAGGCCGTCCGGATCATCGTCGCTGGCAAAACCTTCGACATCTATCCCGAGCGGATCAAGAGCAATTGAGGCGATGTCGATGGAGTGGCTTGCGCCGCTTGCCGAGACGCTGCTTGCACGAGCCCTGATTGCCTCTTCGACACTCTATCTCTTGGTCAACGCCGCACATATCCTCGGCATCGGTACGCTTTTCGGAGCGATCCTGGCGCTCGACCTGCGATTGCTGGGCTTTGCTCCGGCTGTCCCCTTGGCCGCGATTGCTCCCTATCTTTCCCGGATCGCCGCCGCAGGCGTCTTTCTCGCCGTCCTCACCGGCCTCTGCCTGTTTTCTGTCCGACCAACGGAATATGCAAGAAACACCGCCTTCCTGGCGAAGCTCTGCCTTGTCGCGCTCGCCCTTGTCAACGTCGCGGTCGTGTACTTCGGAAGCGGATGGCGAGCGGTGCTTTCGGGAGAGACGCCAAGTATGGCATTGCGTGTTGGTGCAACATTTTCGGTTCTTTCCTGGGTCGGCGCCGTGATTGCTGGTCGCTGGATCGGGTTTTTATAGATGGGAGATCGCTATCCGAAGGGGCTATCTCTTACGCGACCCTATCTTTGGCTGATGTCGAACTGGACGCGTGTGAGCAGCTCTTTTTGACTGACGATCGCGTTCGGGCACCGACATGTTGAACGTCTGATCACGAGTCGAGGCCGTGGCATCTGTTCCGTTCGTAGATTCGTTCAGGTTGACCAAGGGCATCTATGGAACTAGCGAGTCCGCGGCACGCAGACTATCGTCACTGACGTCATCGGTATGTGCAACGAGTGGCGGGGAAAGCCTTTAGGTTGTATATCTTCACGAGTGAGCTAGTGCGATGATCAAGTCGTAGCCACGATTTCAAGCGTGGCTTGCTTCCATAAATTTGCGAGGCTGCTGTACGACAATGGACACAGGTGTTGGTGTGACTGACAACGAGGCTTTAGGCCATCTTCCGGAGCGCAAGCGGCGGGAGCTTTCGCGCGCCTTGAAGATTATTTTCGAGGAGTTCGATGCCGCGCAGCAGTCAAAGCTTTCGGAAAAACAGAAGGCCGGCCGGATCCTCAAAGTCATTTTATTTGGTTCGTATAGCCGCGGCGGCTGGGTGGAGGACCACAAGAGCGGTTACCGCTCCGACTATGACATTCTTGTCGTCGTCAACATGCATAGCGTCGGCGAGGAAAACGAGCTTTGGCACGACGTCTCCGATCATTTTTTGCGCGAGCTATTGGTGACGAAAACGATTGAAACGCCGGTCAATGTCATCGTGCACACGCTGCAGGATGTGAACGACCAGCTGGCCCGCGGGAAGCCGTTCTTCATCGACATCGTCCGCGATGGCATCATGCTCTATGAGAAGGACGGCCATCCCTTTGTGGCACCAAAGCCGCTCAGCGAAGACGAGGCGAGGAAGGAAGCACAGGCATATTTTCAAAGATGGTTCGCCCTTTCCGCGGACGCTTTCGAATTAGCCAGCATTGCCATCGAGCGAAGGATTTGGTGCGATGGTGCATTTATGCTCCATCAGGCCACAGAGCGCCTCTACCACTGCGTCCTCCTCGTGCTGACGCTCTACAGCCCAAAATCGCACCGGCTGAAATCTCTTCGGTCCTCGGCAGAGCGGCTCGAGCCGCGGCTGATCGAGGCATGGCCGCGGGATACCAAGTTCGCCCGCCGGTGCTTCGAACGGCTCGATCGCGCTTATGTCGATGCACGCTATTCTCCCCACTACGAAATCACTGACGAAGAGCTGCAATGGCTGGTGGAACGCATTCAGGTCCTTCAGGGGCTCGTCGAGCAAGTCTGCAAGGAGGCACTAGCGACCAAGGCATCCTCATAGTCTTGAACTGAGTAGCCCCTCGAACGAATGGCCCGGCATCATGGCTCGCCGCCGCAGGCGCTTGGGAGACACCCGGAATTTTCTCGACAGCGTTGGCCACTGACTACCGGTCGCTCACAGCGGCTCTCGGATTGATCCAGGGCTCCTGATTGCTGCGGGGCAGAGGCTGTCTGCCAAGGATATGGTCGGCGGCCTTCTCGCCAGTCATGATCGACGGACCGTTGAGATTGCCGTAGGTGACATGCGGGAAGATCGAACTGTCGGCAACGCGCAATCGTTCCACGCCGATCACCCGACATTCCGGATCGACGACGGCGAGGGGATCGTCGGCGCGGCCCATGCGGCAGGTGCCGCAGGGGTGGTAGGCGCTCTCCAGATGCTCGCGCAGGAAGGCGTCGATCTCCTCGTCCGTCTGGACGTGCTCGCCGGGCTGGATCTCCGGACCACGATACTGGTCGAAGGCCTTCTGACCGAAGATTTCACGGGTCAACCGCACGCAGTGGCGGAATTTTTCCCAGTCTTCCGCATGGCTCATGTAGTTGAACCGGATAACCGGATCCGCCTTGGGGTCGGGCGAGCGAAGCGTCACGTTTCCACGTGATTTCGACAGATTATAGCCGACATGGACCTGGAAGCCGTGGCTTTTTGCTGCTGCCTTGCCGTCATAGGAAATCGCCACTGGCAGGAAATGGTACTGGATGTCCGGCTGCTTCAAACCGGGTGCCGAGCGCAGGAAGGCGCAGGCCTCGAACTGGTTGGAAGCGCCGAGCCCTCCTTTGGAAAGCAGCCATTGCGCGCTGGCCACTCCCTGCCAGAACCAGGGAAGCCAGGAATAAAGCGACACCGGCTTCGTCGAGACCTGTTGGAAGTAAAATTCCATGTGGTCCTGCAGGTTGGCACCGACGCCAGTCCGATCCGCCTTCACCTCGATACCCATAGCCTTCAGATGCTCCGCCGGACCGATGCCGGAAAGCATCAGCAGTTTCGGCGAATTGAAGGAGGAGGCCGAAATGATCACCTCGCGATTGGCCATGATGGTTTCGGCGCCCCCCCGGCGCTCGATCTCCACGCCCACCGCGCGGCCATTCTCGATGACGACCCTGTTGGCGAAGCCATAGACGATTTCGACATTCGGCCGTTTCAGCGCCGGCTTCAGATAGGCGTTGGCGGCAGACCAGCGGCGGCCATTGTGGATCGTTTGTTCCATCAGCCCGAAGCCTTCCTGCTTCGAGCCATTGTAATCGTCGGTGAGCTCGAAGCCGGCCTGTTTCCCGGCTTCGATGAAGGCGTGGAAGAGCGGATTCTTCACCGGCCCGCGCTTGACATGCAGCGGTCCGTCGGTGCCCCGCCAGCCGTCCTCGCCACCCTCGGACGTCTCCATGCGCTTGAAATAGGGAAGCACGTCCGCATAGGCCCAGCCGGTCGCGCCAAGCTCTTCCCAGCGATTGAAGTCTTCCGCATGGCCGCGGACATAAACGAGGCCGTTGATCGAGGATGACCCGCCGATTACCTTTCCGCGCGGCGCAGTGATGCGCCGGTTGTTGAGGTTCGGCTCGGGTTCTGAAAGATAACCCCAATTGTAGCGCTTCATGCTCATCGGCCAGGCAAGTGCCGCCGGCATCTGGATGAACGGCCCGAAATCCGATCCGCCCGCCTCGATGACGATCACCGAGTTCTTGCCGTCCTCCGACAGACGATAGGCCAGCGCCGACCCCGCCGAGCCGGAACCGATAATGACGAAATCTGCGCTTTTCATTCCGTCAACCTCAATACGGCGCCTCGACCTTGCCCATGCCGACATAGACCGTCTTCAGCTCCGAATAGTGTTCCAGCGCCGCAAGCGAATTCTCGCGCCCGAAGCCGGACTGCTTGGAGCCGCCGAAGGGAATTTCCACCGGGCAGAGATTGTAGGTGTTGATCCACAATGTGCCGGCTTCAAGCTGATCCGCCACGCGATGGCCGCGAGAAAGATCGGCGGTGAAAACGCCGGCCGACAGGCCGAATTCGGTCGCATTGGCGCGGGCGATCACCTCTTCCTCGTCGTCGAAATCGAGCACACACATCACAGGCCCGAAAATCTCTTCGCGGGCGATAGTCATATCGTCGGTGACGTCCGCAAACACGGTCGGCTGCACGTAATAACCCTCGCCGGTGACGTGGTTGGGAATGCCGCCTCCCGTCAGAAGCGTCGCGCCCTCAGCCTTGCCCTTGTCGATATAGCTCAGAACCTTCTGGCGCTGGTCGAAGGAGACCATCGGTCCAAGTTGCGTCGCCTCGTCCATCGGGTCGCCGATGACGATCTTTTCCGTCCGCTCCTTCAGCCGCGACAGGAAAGCATCCTTGAGATTCCTCTGCACGAAGACGCGCGTGCCGTTGGAGCAGACCTGCCCTGTCGAATAGAAATTGCCGAGCATGGCGCCGCCGATGGCGCTGTCGATATCGGCATCGTCAAAAACGATCAGCGGCGACTTACCGCCAAGTTCCATCGTCACGTGCTTCAGGCTCCCGGCAGCCGCTGCCGCCACTTTGCGGCCTGTCGGCACCGAACCGGTCAAGGAAACCTTCGCCACATCCGGGTGGTTGACCAGCAGCGGCCCGGTATTCCGGTCGCCCTGGATGACGTTGTAGAGTCCCTTGGGAAGGCCCGCTTCATGCAAAATCTCGGCGATCTTCAGCGCCCCGAGCGGCGTGTTCTCGGACGGCTTGAAGACCATGGCATTGCCGGCGGCAAGTGCCGGCGCACCTTTCCAGCAGGCAATCTGCTGGGGATAGTTCCAGGCGCCGATGCCGACGCAGACGCCGAGCGGCACACGCTTGGTATAGGCAAAATCGCCGCCGAGCGGGATATAGCTGCCGTTCATGCCCGCGGCGATCACCCCGCCGAAGAACTCGAAACTGTCCGCCCCGGAGGTCGGGTCGGCGACAATCGTCTCCTGGATCGGCTTGCCGGTGTCGAGCGTCTCAAGTTCGGAAAGCTCGCGGTTCCTCTCCCGCATGATCTCCGAGGCGCGTTTGAGGATACGCCCGCGCGCCGTCGGGCTCATTGCCCCCCATTCTGGCTGGGCGCGTTTGGCCGCAGCGATCGCCCGTTCGACGATGGCAGGCGTTGCCGCGTGCAGCCGGGCAATCACCTCCCCGGTTGCCGGATAAAGGCTTTCGATGAGAGTGCCCTCGGTATCCTCGACATATTCGCCATCGATGAAATGGCTGGCGATCGGCTGGGCTTTCATCTCATTCTCCGCGCGGGTAGCGTTTGGATTCCTCGAGATTGTCGAGGTTCATATGGTTGCGCATGTAGCGCTCCGAGGCCTTTTGTAATGGCTGATGGTCCCAAGGATAATAGGCTCCGTTGCGAAGCGCCTCGTAGACCACCCAGCGCCGTGCCTGGCTTTCCCGCACGGCCGCATCGAAAGCGGCCATGTCCCACTTGGCCCTCCGCTTGGCTCTGAAATCCTCCAGCACGTCTGTATAGGCCGGATCCGCGGCAAGGTTTCTGAGCTCCTTCGGATCGGCCTGGAGATCAAATAGCTGCTCCGGGTCCAGCTCGCAGTGGATATATTTCCACTTGCCTTCGCGGATAGCGACCAGCGGCGCGTAGGAGCCTTCTGCCGCATATTCCATCAGCACCGGTGCGGAGCGGATGCCTCCATCGATGACCGGCTTCAGGCTTTCGCCATCCGTCCATGGCTTGATCTCGTCCATCGAAATTCCGGCCAGATCGCAGAGTGTCGGCGTGACGTCGAGGTTGGAAACCGGCGCTGCAAGGAGGGCAGGGGAGATACCCGGGCCGGCAATCATCAGCGGCACGCGCGCCGATCCTTCGAAGAAGTTCATCTTGAACCACAGCCCCCGCTCTCCCAGCATGTCACCATGGTCGGAGCAGAACAGGATGAAGGTATCGTTGAGCATCCGTGTGCGGGTCAACGTATCGATCAGTTCGCCGACCTTCTCGTCGATATAGGAAAGGTTGGCAAAATAGCCCTGGCGCGCCCGGCGGATATGGTCATCCGTGACGTCGAAATTCTTGTAGTCGCAGGAAAAGATGATCCGCTGGGAATGCGGATCCTGTTCCGCGAGCGGTATTTCGCCAACCTCCGGCAGAAGGTGTTCGCAATCCTCATAGAGGTCCCAGAATTTTCTGCGTGCCACATAGGGGTCGTGCGGATGGGTGAAGGAAACGGTCAGGCACCAGGGCCGACGGGCTGCATCGTCACGCTCGCGGGCGAGGTGATAAAGCTTCTGGTTGGCGAGGAAGGCGACCTCGTCGTCATATTCCATCTGGTTGGTGATTTCGGCAACGCCCGCGCCGGTCACCGAGCCGAGATTGTGATACCACCAGTCGATCCGCTCTCCAGGCTTTCGGTAGTCCGGGGTCCAGCCGAAATCGGCCGGATAGATGTCCGTCGTCAGCCGCTCCTCAAAGCCGTGCAACTGGTCTGGCCCGACGAAATGCATCTTGCCCGACAGCGCGGTGTAATATCCGGCGCGGCGCAGGTGATGCGCATAGGTCGGGATCGAGGAAACATATTCCGCAGCATTGTCGTAGACGCGGGTTCGGCTCGGCAATTGCCCGGCCATGAAGGAAGCCCGCGCCGGCGCGCAGAGCGGCGAAGAGGTATAGTTGTTGACAAATCGGGCCGAACGCGCCGCCAGGCTTTTGAGATGCGGCGCATGCAACCACTCCGCCGGACCGTCCGGAAACAAGGTCCCGTTCAGTTGGTCGACCATGATGATCAGAATATTGGGTTTGGTCATTGGCGGAATCGACTCTCTGGCGACGGTCTTCTCACCAGATTGAGTTATTTTTGATCCCGTCGCCAATCAAGAAGGGATTGCGAACCATCCTGTCCCAAAAGCGCGGATGGGGGTGATTGGGAAGTTGCTGAAATCGAAATGCCCAAGGAAGAAGGTCGCTCCACCCGCCTCAGAAGGCCGCCTTGGTCGATCTGGAGTTGCATGTGAATGCCCTCGGCGGCATTGTCTTCCCACGTTAGGGGAGAAATTGCGTGCCGAAGATCGTTGGAATTGGTGGTGTGTTTTTCAAAGCGGCCGACCCGGTAGGGCTTGCCGAATGGTACGAGAAACATCTTGGAATTGACGACCTGCACAAGTCGGTATGGCAACAACAGGCAGGAGCAACAATTTTTGGTCCGTTCTCTGAAAATACCGACTATTTTGGACGAGCAGGACAGCAATGGATGATCAACTTTCGGGTTGATGACCTTAATGGGTTCATATCAAGCCTGACGGCGAGCGGGATCACGGTGGAAACTCGCACCGAGTGGGATTCGGAAGTTGGTCGCTTTGCTCGCATTCACGACCCCGAAGGCAATCCGGTCGAGCTTTGGGAACCGACGAAGGAGCAGCCTGCATCTGACGATATTACGTCGGGCGCTTAGCAACCGCCCATAGCCGGATGCCACGCTTGCCAAACTCCCCAAAATATTGAATAAAAACATCTTTCATCGTCACAAAACTTTCATCCTCGGGAAAGGGATTCTTGAGGAATTGGTGGGAGCTTCACCTGCAATTTTAGGCCATTGCGCGTGGGGTAATGAGTAATGTCGTCTGCGGCCATTTTGGAACCGGGCGTCTTCCGTCGATACGCAAGCGATCAGCTGGTCGCGCTGGGGAAGCTGGTTCTGGAAAATGCTTTCCAGCCGATCGTCGAGATCGGCACGGGCTCCGTCTTTGGTTATGAATCCCTGCTGCGGGGCCAGGAGCGGATCGGCTTTTCTTCTCCGCCCGAACTTCTCGACCAGGCGCATGAGATCGGCCAGCTTCTGGCATTGGAGCAGATGATGGCGACCCGGGCTCTTGCAAAGTTTGCAAGCGTTCCCGACTATTCTTCCGCAACGCTTTTCCTCAATCTCGATGTCCGGCTGATCCCGCATGGCCAGCTCTTCCTCGAAAAGGTCGTCCAGCACCTGCGGATGGCCAATATCGCGCCGTCTTCGGTTTGTTTCGAGTTTTCCGAACGGTTCGACAATACCAGCGTACCCGAATTTGCCGATCTGGTGACGCAGATGCGCAAGGAGGGTTTCAAGCTTGCGATCGACGATTTCGGCGTCGGCCATGGCGAGATGAAGCTGCTTTGCGACTATCCGGTCGACTATCTCAAGATCGACCGCCATTTCGTCGCCGGCATCGACCGCAATCCGCGCAAGCGGCACCTGGTGAAGAACATCGTCAACATCGCGCATGTACTCGGCATCCGGGTGATTGCCGAGGGCATCGAGACTGAGGCGGAATTCCTCGCCTGCCGCGAATATGGCGTCGACCTCGTCCAGGGCTGGTTCATCGCCCGGCCGACCACCTTTGTCAGCGAGTTACAGCCGTCGTTTCCCTATCTTGCCGATATCGGCCGTTCCCGCCGCTCCAGCCAGTCGCTCGACGAGATCCTCATCCGCAAGCAGATCGAACACCTGCCGACCGTCTACGAGAACGAAAGCATCGACAGCGTTTTCGAACTTTTCCGCCGCAATCCCCGGCAGGCCTTCTTTCCCGTCCTCAATGCCAATGGCGAACCGCGCGGTGTCATCAACGAATATCACCTCAAGGAATATATCTATCAGCCGTTCGGCCGCGATCTTTTGAAGAACAAGGTCTACGAACGCACCATCGCCCATTTCGTCGACCGCGCGCCAATCATCGGGCTCGACGCGGAAGCCGAGGAACTGATGAGCCTGTTTGCCAATATGGACAACAGCGCCTGCGTCATCCTGACGGAGAACATGCGTTACGCCGGGGTCGTTTCGGCTGCCTCGCTCATCAAGGTCGTCAACGAAAAGCAGTTGAAGATCGCGCAGGACCAGAACCCGCTGACGAGCCTGCCGGGCAACCGCGCCATCCGCGACTTCATGCAGGAAGCCGGCCGCGACGACGAACAGACCCGCTTCTTCTGCTATTGCGACTTCGACCATTTCAAGCCGTTCAACGATCATTACGGCTTCCATATGGGCGATCACGCGATCTCGCTTTTTGCAGCGCTGGTCAGACGCTACTTTTTCTCGGATGACGATTTCCTCGGCCATGTGGGCGGCGACGATTTTTTCATCGGCGTGCGCGACTGGACGCGGGACGAACTGACGGAGATCCTCGAGCGCCTTCTGTCCGATTTCCATGACGATGTGATCGAGCTTTATTCGTCGGAAGAACGGGCGGCTGGGAAAATCCGCGGGCACGACCGTTTCGGCGAAGAACGCGACTTCCCCCTGCTTCGCTGTTCGATCGGCGTGCTCGAACTGCCGCAGGGCCTGCTGCTTGATGATGTCAGCCGCATCGGCGCCGAGATTGCCGCCGTCAAGGCGGAGGCGAAGGACAACGACGGCGGCCTCGTTTTTGCAATTTTCGGCGATGCAAAGTAGCCGCGCGGCGGAACGTCGCCTTCCCGTCGGTGGCAGACTGTCCTAAGTCAGTGGCAAGCCACTGAGAGGAGTCCTGCCATGTCGCTTCCCGCGCAAATGCGTTTTGTCGATCTGCCGACTTTCGGCGGGCCTGAAGTGATGGTGCTTGCGACCGGACCTCTGCCGGCGGTGCTGCCCGGAGAGATCCTGGTGAAGGTCGAGGCGGCGGGCGTCAATCGGCCGGATGTAGCGCAGCGCAGCGGCAATTATCCGGCGCCCAAGGACGCCAGCCCCGTTCTTGGGCTGGAGATTGCCGGCGAAGTGGTCGCGCTGGGTGACGGTGTCAGCGATTTCGGGATCGGCGACAAGGTCTGCGCGCTGGCAAATGGCGGCGGTTATGCGGAATTCTGCGCCGTGCCGGCCTGCCAGGCATTGCCCTGGCCAAAGGGATATGACGCGGTCAAGGCCGCGGCCCTTTGCGAGACCTTCTTTACCGTCTGGGCCAACCTTTTCCAGATGGCTGGGCTTACCGAGGGCGAAACCGTGTTGATCCATGGTGGCACGAGCGGCATTGGCACCACGGCGATCCAGCTCGCCCGCGCTTTTGGCGCAACTGTGTACGCCACCGCGGGTTCGAAGGCAAAGTGCCAGGCCTGCGAAAGGCTCGGCGCCGTCAGGGGTATCGATTACAGAACCGAAGACTTTGCCGAGGTCGTCAAGGCGGAAACCGGCGGCAAGGGCGTCGACGTCGTCCTCGACATGATCGGCGCTGCCTATTTCGAAAAGAACCTTTCCGTGCTCGCCAAGGATGGTTGCCTGTCGATCATCGCTTTCCTCGGCGGCAATGTGGCAGAAAAGGTAAACCTGAGCCCGATCATGGTGAAGCGCCTGACGGTCACCGGCTCGACAATGCGGCCGCGAACGGCGGAAGAAAAGCGGGCGATCCGCGACGATCTCTCAGGCCAGGTCTGGCCGCTGCTGGAGGCGGGGACGGTCGCGCCGGTCATCCACGCTGCCTTGCCGTTCGCAGACGTCGTAGAGGCGCACCAGCTGATGGAAAGCAGCAGCCATATCGGAAAGATCGTGTTGAACCTGGACGGCTGAGAGGGGCTCTCGACTGAAAGCTCGCGAATGATAGCGCCAGAAAATCGTTTGGCAACTCAATTATATACGCAATCGTTCACATAACTTGCCTTGCAGACTCAGGGCCTGGCCCCTACCTTCATCCCATCGTCAACGTAATGAAAGGAAGGTGATCCAATGTCTAATGAGATTTCGGTCTGCGTAACGGGCAATGGAAAGGTGATGGTTTTGACGGGGCAGCCCTCGGCCTGAACTTCATCTTCCTTCGGGCGGCTTACAAAGCGCCCGGGTTCGTTCAACCGGACCAAAACTCATGGAAGGGTCGCCAGCAGCGGCCCTTTTCCATTTCTGGGCGATAGAGGAACGTCCGCGGAGGCTTAATCCCCTCTAAAGACCTGCTGCCGTCTGGCAGTCCGCTCGCCGAAATGCCCATGCAAAAAAGCTTTGATCCGGAATTGACCGAACGACATAGGCAATCAGGGCGGTCGCAGAAATTGCGAAAACAATCCTTCCGACAAACACGCCTATGGCATCCGCACCCAATGCCATGACGATCAAAGTGTCTTCGATGATACTGTGGGCAAATCCCATAAAGACGCATGAGATAAACACCTGGCGAGGCGAAACCTGGCCTGACCGCGCTTCGCGAATGAGCAGCCCGCCGCCATAGGAAATGCCCAGAAACAGGCCGACGGCGGTGAACTGCCCGGTTTCGGCATTTATTCCGGCGAGGCGCAGAAAGGGTGCGAGCGTTCTCATCAGCAAAGCCATGAGCCCGGACAGTTTCAGTATCTCCAGTCCAAAGGCGAGCGCCGTCAGGATGAGGAACATGAAGACGAGCGCCTCGATCAGGCCTGTAAGGAATCCCCACCAGTCGGTCGAGGCGGATGTCGGGATCCAGGCCGGATCCAAGGTCTGCGACAGCCAGCCGGTCGCGGCAAGAAGATGATGAAGCATGATGGCGTAAACCACGCTGCCGGCGACGCGGATCAGCGTGGTTATGGCAAATCCCGGTCCCGCCTTTTGAATGATCTTCTGCTCGATCGGCAGACCATGCGCGAAAAGCAAAAGCGCTGAGAAAACGGTGATGTCCGCGACCGTCAAGGATGACGGCGGCACCAACGTGAAGATCATCGGAATCGCGCCCCATAAACCGACCAACATGCCTGTCAGCCAGGCCAATCCCAGTTCCGGGGGCAAGCCGAAAAGCTCCATGACTGGTGCCAGGGCAGGCGAAATGGCCTCGATCAAGCCCATGCGTAACATCACTTCGGTCATTATCGTGACCGGAACGATGATACGAACGAGTTCCCAATATATTTGCAAGGTTTCCCGGGTCTTGCGGAGAGTAAATTCGAGCGCTGACATGCCTGTTTCCTGATGCTGCTATAGCCATCGTGTAAACCGGAGCCGTTCGCATTTGCGGTCAAATATTGCGCTGTTATGCAATTTTATTGCATTCTTCTCGCGCCTCCTTGGAGAAGCGTATGGACCGGATAGACAGGAAGCTCCTCAATCTTTTGCAGCGCGATGCATCGCGAACGAACGCGGATATGGCCGACGAGGTCGGGCTCTCACCGTCGAGCTGCCTGCGCCGCATTCGACGGCTACGCCAGACGGGTGTCATCGACAGGATTGTCGCAATCCTTAATCCAGCCAGTGCCGGGCGCACGTTGAAAGCAATGGTGACGGTCGAATTGAAGCTGCACAGCGAGCAGCAGATGCGCCAGTTTTTCGATCGGGCAACCAGAGAGGATGCGGTGGCGCAGGCTTATGCGGTAACGGGGGAGGTTGACGTCGTCCTGATGCTGCATCTTCGCGATATGGAGGAATACGATGCGCTTTGTGATCGTCTCTTTCGGGACGAGACAAATGTGGCCAGGTTCTTCACGATGATGATCATTCGCACTGCAAAGAATGAAACCGCAATTCCTTTGTAGCCCGGGCAGAGTGGCGTTATCCGGCCGACAAGGCTCATCGTTTCGATCTAGACTGTCCGTCACAGGGCACCGTTTCGATCTGGCTCGGGAGATGGGCCTGTTACGCACCTTTGCGCTGCGATATTCTCGGCCCATGAAGCTTAGCCAGACCATAAGGTTCTGTACCTCGGCGGATGGCACGCGGATCGCCGTCGCGTCATGTGGGAAGGGGCAGGTGATCCTGCGCGCCGCGCACTGGTTGAGCCATGTCGATTACGATCTCGAAAGCCCGGTGTGGCGGCCCTGGGTCCAGGCGCTTTCGGCCAACAACCGGTTTGTGCGTTACGACCCGCGTGGTTGCGGTCTCTCGGACCGTCATGTCGCCGACCTCTCGATCGCCGCCTGGCACGCGGATCTGGACGCCGTTGCGGCCTCGATCGAGGATCCGCGCTTTGTCCTCCTCGGTCTTTCGCAGGGCGGCGCCCTTGCGATCGCCTATGCCCGGCGGCATCCCGAACGCGTATCGCATCTGGTGCTGCTGAATGCCTACGCTCAGGGCGCCCGGACCAGGGCTCAGACCGACGCTGAGCGGCTTGAAGCCGAAACCCTTGTCAATTTTATCCGCATCGGCTGGGGACGCGACAATCCGGCGTTCTGTCAGTTCTTCACCAATCTCTTCATCCCTAACGGAACGCCCGAACAGCATCGCTGGTGGGGCGACCTCGAGCGGGTAACGGCAACGGCCGAGGTCGCCGCGGAGTTGCTTTGGCAGATGCAGGGGATCGATGTCCTGGAGCTTGCTGCCACGCTTTCCGTCCCCACTTTGATCGCCCATAGCCGTGGTGACTTACGCGTTCCGTTCGATCAGGGCTGCAAACTCGCAGCCGCGATCCCTGATGCACGCTTCGTGCCGCTTGAGAGCAAAAACCATGTGCTGTTGCCGGACGAACCGGCCTGGGTCGTGTTTCAGGCCGAACTTGCCGCCTTCCTCGGGCAGGGCCAGTCCATGCGGCCGCGCGCCATTCGCGAGGCTGGGCTGACACCGGCCGAGGCGGCGCTCCTCGACCTCGTTTCAGAAGGGCTAGACAACCATGCGATCGCGGGACGCCTCGGCAAGAGCGAAAAGACCGTGCGCAACCAGCTGTCGGTGATCTTCAGCAAACTTGGGGTGCACAACCGCTCCCAGGCGATCGTCATAGCACTGTCCGGTTCGTCCGGCTGATCGAGGGTTGCCGTCGCTACCCGGCGCCGACGGGACATCTGTCCCTGCAAGCCGGGAACTTTCCAGCCGGCAAGGGACAGCCGCCTCATGCCCGCCGTCGCGGCGGGGCGCATCCTCCGGCCACGGGCAGCAGGACGCCGCCCGAAAACCGGGAGGGAATTCGACATGACAGAACTCAACGAAACCACGCTGGACGAACTGGTAGGCCGCGTCCTTGGCGACCTCGGCGGTGCAGTCAGCGTGCCGCTGGTGCGGATCGGCGATGCGCTCGGTCTCTACAAGACGCTCAAGGAGATCGGGCCGGCGAAACCCGACGAGCTTGCCGAGGCTGCCGGTTGTGCGCCTCGCTACGTGCGCGAATGGCTGGGGGCGCAAACAGCCTCGGGCTATGTGCATCACGAGCGCGGGCGGTTCTCGCTGACGCCTGAGCAGTCGTTGGTGTTTGCAGAACCGGACAGTCCGGTCAACCTGATCGGCGCTTTCGATACCGCCGCCGCCATGGTGGAGAACCAGCCGAAGGTGCAGTCCGCCTTCAAGACCGGCCGGGGCGTCGCCTGGGGCGATCAGGCCAGTTGCATGTTCTGTGCCGTGGCGCGGCTGTTCCGGCCGGGATATATCAATGCCCTGGTGCAGGACTGGCTGCCGGCGCTG
Source organism: Neorhizobium sp. R1-B (assembly GCF_004368875.1). Classification (NCBI taxonomy): domain Bacteria; kingdom Pseudomonadati; phylum Pseudomonadota; class Alphaproteobacteria; order Hyphomicrobiales; family Rhizobiaceae; genus Neorhizobium; species Neorhizobium sp. R1-B. The sequence goes on along the minus strand of NZ_SOEM01000008.1, from coordinate 155,663 downwards.
AACGGCGTGATCGACAAGCTCGAAGCGGGTGCGACGGTCGCCGACGTCGGATGCGGCCATGGGCTGTCGACGATTCTGATGGCGCAGGCATTTCCCCGCTCGCAGTTTACGGGCTACGACTTCCATCCGGGCTCGATTGCTGCTGCGACCGCCCATGCGCGGGCGCACGGGTTGGCGAACCTGCACTTCGAGGTCGCGAGGGCCCAGGACTTCGAAGGGCGCGACTTCGATCTGATCACCTGCTTCGACTGCCTGCACGACATGGGCGACCCGGAGGCTGCGGCGATTCATATCCGTAAGGCCCTCAAGGAGGGCGGGACGTGGATGGTCGTTGAGCCTGCCGCCGGAGACACGCTTGAGGAAAACCTCAATCCGGTGGGCCGGCTCTACTACTCCGCCTCGACGATGATCTGCGTCCCCACCTCGCTGGCCCAGGAGACCGGACTGGCACTTGGCGCTCAAGCGGGCGAACGCCGGTTGACCGAGGTGATCCGGTCGGGCGGCTTCACGCATGTCCGGCGGGCCGCTCAAACGCCGCTCAACATGGTGCTTGAAGCGACCTGAGACGAGATGGGGCGCCCGCCTTCGATTATGGAAAGGCGGGTGCTTCATCCCGATCTGAGGACCCATGCGCAAAACGCATGGGTGACGTGTCAAGTGTGCGCTTTCAGTTCAACCGGGGAGGGCCTATATAACAGCCATCGAAGCAAACGAAAGCGCCAAGGACTGGCAGCTGGGCTTCGAAAATCCCAGGAAAGGGGAACCATCATGAACGTCGCACGCACTCTCAACAATTGGCGCAAGTACCGTCAGACGGTTGCCGAACTGGGCCGTATGACCCCGCGCGAACTCAACGACCTCGGCATCGCACAGAGCGATATCCGCCGCGTTGCTCGCCAAGCCGTCGGCTTCTGATCGCCATCTGACTGCATGTATGTCAAACGCCCGCTTGTTCGCGGGCGTTTTGCATTTTGCGCATAGCTGATCGTCAAATTCCGATGCGCCCGACAGCCGGCACCTTGATGCCCGGCCGCGGAAAATCCAATCCCGCCACCAGACCCAGAAAATGCACTTCGAAACCGCTGCGCAGGCCGGCGGAAAAGCCGACGAGACCGCGCAGCGTGACATGCAGGTCCCGCCAGTCATCGTCGAGATGGACGAATTCCCCGTCCGGGAGATAGTCGCGGCCGACCGCATGCGGCGGTAATACCGCGCCGAGTTCCGGTACCGTTCGCAGCACATAGGCGACAAAGGTGTTGGAGTTCGGCCCTGGCCAGATCGTGTAGCCTCCCGGCTCCGCATAGGGATAGGCGGCAATCGCACCCTCGATCTTCGGAATCAGCAGTTCCGCTTTCGCGCCTTTGACCGAGGCCACGAGCTGTGGCGCGTTAGAATACCAGTAGGCGTCCGCTGGCCGGTGGTTTTTGCGGATCGGCGAGCCCCAGCCCACCTTGTCGTAGCGGGTATAGGTTTTCGCGCCCTTCGCCTTGGTGACGATCCAGGCATGGCTTGCGACGGCACCCTTCAATCCGCCGGTCATGGCGGAAAACACGTAGATCGCCGCGTCCTCGCTCGTGCCGGCCCCCGGCAGTATGCCCGCCGACGACCATCGCGCGTCGCTCCACCTGGCCGGCCTTTCCTTGATCGCCCACAATCCCGCCGAGGCGAAGGTCGGCAGCAGGTAGACAAGGAAGATAATCAGAAACAACCGTTTAACGGATTTCATGCTAAGCGCCCCGTGCAAGTCCCGCCGGACTGGTTTATGAGCCGGTGATATGGATCATTGAAAACAGCAATTTCAGGACAGGCCATGCAAAACCCCGTTACCGTCGAAGTTACCAGAGGCAACCTGGTCGAAAGCCGCCACCGTGGCCTCGGCGTGGTCGTGGATGGGGAGGGCAAGATCCTCTTTTCCTTCGGAGATGCGGATGCGGGTGTCTTTCCGCGCTCGGCCTGCAAGGCGATGCAGGCTCTGCCTCTCATCGAAAGCGGCGCGGCGGACGCTTACGGCTTCGGCAATGTCGAGCTGGCGCTTGCCTGTTCTTCCCATTCGGGCGAGGACGCCCATGTGGCGACCGCTGCCGCCATGCTTGCCAAAGCCGGCCGGGATCACTCCGCCCTGGAATGCGGCGCGCACTGGGCCTTCGACCAGAATGTGCTGATCCACCAGGCCCGCTCGCTCGACAAGCCGAGCGCGCTCCACAACAATTGCTCTGGAAAGCATTCCGGTTTTGTCTGCACCTGCGTCCACGCCGGCACGGACGTGAAGGGTTATGTCGGCTACGATCATCCGCTGCAGCGGGAGATCCGCAACGTCATGGAAAGCCTGACCGGCACCGTGCTCGGTCATGACAATTGCGGCACCGACGGCTGTTCGATCCCAAGTTACGCGGTGCCGCTGAAGGGGCTCGCCCACGGTTTTGCAAAGATGGCCACAGGCGCTACCCTTTCGACCGAACGAGCCAGGGCGTCGCGCCGCCTGATCGACGCCTGCATGGCCGAGCCCTTTTATGTCGCGGGCACCGGCCGGGCCTGCACCAAGCTGATGCAGGTCGCGCCCGGCAGGATCTTCGCAAAGACGGGTGCAGAAGGTGTCTTCGTTGCGGCCCTGCCGGAGCAGGGGATCGCCATGGCGGTCAAGTGCGAGGACGGCACCACGCGCGCCGCCGAGGCCATGATATTTGCTTTGGTCTCCCGCTATTTCGAAAAGGGCGGCGAGGTTGAGACGAAGCTGATGGCGATGGCGAACCGCTCGATGAAAAACTGGAACGGCATGCATGTCGGCGACATCCGCGTCACCGATGCACTGTTCGCCTAAGCTTCGATGATGTTGACGCCCTGCGCGCGATAGGGCGCCAGGCGCTCCTCCTGGATCCCCTTTTCCACGATCATGCCCGCGAGATCGGAGACTGGCATGATCGTGCAGGGTGAGGAGGCGTCGAGCTTTTCCGCGGTGATCAGGACGTAGGTTTCCGCGGATGAGGCGGCGATGTGCCGCTTGATCGCAGCCTCTTCGAAATCGCCCGTCGAAAGGCCGCGCGCCGGATGGAGGGCGGTGGCTCCAAGAAAGAAGATGTCCGGCCGCAGTTGCGTGATCTGCGCCATCGCCGCAGCACCCGTTGCGACCATGGAATGCTTGTAGAGCCGGCCTCCGATCAGGATCACTTCCGCCGTCGGATGATGTTCGAGCTCGGCCGCGATCGTCGGGCTGTGGGTGGCGACGGTGAAGGGGATGTCGCGTGGGAGAGCCCGCGCAATTTCTGCAGTCGACGTGCCGCCATCGAGAAAGATCATCTGGCCTTGCCGCACCAATCCGGCCGCCCGGACCCCGAGCCGTTGCTTCACGTCGGATGAGACCGTTCGCCGGGCAGAAAAATCCGGCAGGTCCGGCGATACCGGCATGGCGCCGCCATGCACGCGCCGGAGCAGGCCTTCGGCCGCCATCTCTCTCAGATCGCGGCGGATTGTATCCTCCGACAGCGCAAACTCTTTCGCTGCCCGTTTGGCGATCACCTGCCCCTCCCGGCGCAGCATGTCGAGGATGAGGCTTTTGCGTTGGCTGGTGAGTATGGCTCTTGACTCTGCACGATATTGCATGAATAAGCGCAAGAATGCCTGATTATGGGCAGAAAGTAAAGTTATTCAGGCAATTTTGTGTGGTTCTGCGATGTGAGCGGATAAGGTGGAGAAACGAAGATGTTGATTTTGATTGCCGGCCCCTATCGTTCTGGAACGGGTGACGATCCGGCGAAGATGGCCGAGAACCTCAAGCGGCTGGAAGCCCCGTCCTACGCCCTGTTCCAGGCGGGTCACCTGCCGATGATCGGCGAATGGGTGGCGCTGCCGGTCTGGCATGCGGCGGGCGGCGAGAGGGTCGGCGACGATCTCTACGAGGAGATTTTCCACCCAACGGCGGAGCGTCTGCTTCAGCTTTGCGAGGGCGTGCTGCGTCTGCCGGGCGAATCCAAGGGTGCCGACAACGACGTGCGGATCGCGACAGAGCGGGGGAGTCCCGTCTGGTACCGGCTGGAAGACGTTCCGGGCGTGATCTGACCTTTCCGTCAGGCCGGGGCGTGCTAAAAGGGCATCCTCAAACGTAGGATGCCCCCAACGGAGGATGCCATGTACACGCTCTATGTCGCTCCCGGCACCTGTGCGCTCGCAAGCCAAATCGCCCTTGCCGAATCCGGCCTGCCCTATGAGGTCAAGCGGATAAGGTTTGCCGAAAACGAGCAGCGCTCCGAGGCCTATCTGAAGATCAATCCGAAAGGGCGGGTACCGGCGCTGGTCACGGACAAGGGGGTGCTGACCGAAACGGTGGCGATCCTTGCCTTCATCGCCCAGACGGTGCCGGAGGCCGGACTGGCCCCGCTCGACGATCCGTTCCTGTTTGCCCGCATGCAGGCCTTCAACGCCTATCTCTCTTCAACAGTCCACGTCGCCCATGCTCACGGGCGGCGCGGCGCCCGTTGGGCCGATGAACCGTCCTCGCATGCCGACATGCTGCGCAAGGTTCCGCAGACGATGGCCGAGTGCTTCCGCCTGATCGAGAACGACTTTCTTGCCGGCCCCTATGTGCTGGGTGAGCAGTATTCGGTCGCCGATCCCTATCTTTTCACGATAGCCGGCTGGCTTGAGGGCGATAAGGTCGATATCGCCGAATTTCCGCGCGTCCAGAGTCATTTCGAGCGGATGAAGGCGCGGCCTGCCGTTCAGAAGGCGCTGGCGGAAGAAACTGCGGCCTAGTTCAGGCGCATTCGGCCAATTGCGGTCTCTCCGTTGCCGGTTCGGCGTGATAGGTCCCAGGGAAGGGCAGGTCCGCAAGCTGCCTGAGATCCATGGTCTGGATATCCGGGTGGCGGAGCGGGTCGTAGGTCTGCGTCTCCGCAAACGCTTCTGTCGTTTCCAACCAGGTCCTCAGCTTCAAGAAAATCTTCAGGCGTGTCATGATCGTCACCTTTCGCAAATTTGTGATCATTTGCAGGTGAAGTATCCTCGCCGCAGGCATGGCTTGCAATTGAGTTCTTAAACCAAGCGATATAGAAAATCTATATGAAGAACCTGAACCTCGTGCATCTGAACGGATTGAGGGCGCTGGAAGCGGTCGGCCGCCTCGGCTCGTTGCAGGCGGCTGCGGAAGAGCTAGGCGTTTCCATCGGTGCCGTCAGCCAGCAGGTCATCAAGGCCGAAGCGCAGCTGGGCCAGCCGGTGTTTCAGCGCCTGCCGAGGGGCATGGTGGCGGTGGACGGCGCGCGCCCCATGCTCGCCCGCCTGACGGACGGGTTTCACTCCTTGTCAGAGGCGGTCGGGCTCGGGAGGCGGCGAGACGATACGCTGCTGACCATCTCGGTAGCGCCGGTCTTTGCGGCCCGTTTCCTGGTCCATCGGCTCGACCGGTTCTCCACGCTGCATCCGGATATCCGCCTCAGGATCGATGCCACCACAAGGCTTGCTGACCTCGGCACCGACGATATCGATCTCGCCATCCGCGTCGGGCCCGGCACCTGGCCCGGTGTCGATGCCGAGCTCTTGATCGAGCAGACGGTGTTTCCGGTCTGTGCGCCGGCATTGGCCGAGAGACTGAAAGAGCCGCGCGATATCCTGCAATTGCCGGCGATCATCGACGGCCCCTCGATGTTTTCCTGGGACATATGGCTGAAGGAGGCCGGGCTTGACGGGTCAAGCATGGCCACCCGCCACGTCTTCAACGATGCTTCGCTTTGCCTCGACGCAACGATTGCGGGGCAGGGCGTCATGCTCGCCTGGCATACGCTTGCCACCTACGCGCTGGAGCAGGGCCGGCTGGTCGAGCCTTTTTCCGTGCGCGCCCGCACTGGCATGGGGCACTATCTCGTCACCCGCGCCGGCGCACGATTGCCGGCGAAGGTGAAGGCGTTCAGGGCGTGGCTGAAGAACGAACTGCCGTCCCCCGTGGAAACGCAAGGATGATTGGTCTTACGCCGGTTCGGCGAGACGCTTCTCCCACATTGCCTTGAAGGCCGGGCGGGCCTGGCACGTTTCGAGCCACGTCTTCAGCGCAGGGCGGTTGTCGAAGAGCGCCGAGTGTCCCTGGGCATAGCGAACGATTTCCGCGACATTGATGTCCGCCACGGTGAATCGGCCGCCCACCATATGGCTGTTTTGGGAGAAGTGCTTTTCCAGCACATCGAACGGCCGCTTGAGCAGGCGGGCTGCGACCTCAATCTCCGATTTGCCGTCGTCTGTATCCGCTTTCGTTTGCTGGATTTTGAGCGCCGGCGTCTCGATGCTGGTGGCGGCGAAAAGCGACCACTGGATCATCAGCGCCTCTTCATTGATGTCCTTCGGACCGATATCCCCGCCGTATTTGCGGGCAAGATAGAGCGAGATCGCGAGCGATTCATGCAGCACGAAACCGTCATCATCCATGGAAGGGATTGAGCCCATCGGGTTGAGGCCCAGGAACTCGGCCGAGAGCGTGTTGACCGGCGCCTCAGAGGCCATCGGCTCCGGCAGGCGGTAGGCCTGGATCACCGGCACATGCTCGAACGGGATGCCCAGTTCCTCGACAAGCCAGAGCGGGCGGGTGGCCCGCGAGCGATAGACCCCATAGATTTTCAGCATGATCGTCCCTCTTTGAAATGTCGGCGCAAGCTATGGCGCGCTTGCGAAAAACAAAAGATCAATCCGCGTTGGACAGTCATGAAAGTTTTAGATCGATGGAAATTCAGACGATCCTGTTTCCCTCGATCGTCAGATGTTTAAATCCAGTATTATCGCCACGACCGAGTTCGGCTGTGGCGGCTTGTTTCCAGCGATGACCGACCACGGCCCCGTCCCTGACCTGTTCGAAGAGATTGCCGGCGATCAGGGCGTTGCCCGCACCCTCGACGACGGTCACGGCGCAGCCGACCTTCGCCTGCCGCACGATGTTGCCGCTGGCGAGCACGTTGCGCAGGTAAGGGCCGAAACCGATCGCCAATCCCCACAGCGGGACATTCTCGATGACATTGCCGGTCATGGCCGTATCCGCCTCGGCGCTGATGCCGACGCCGAAGATCGCCTCATCCAGCACATAGGGACCAATGGGTTTGAGATTACGGACGATGTTGCCGGCGATGGTCGCCAGTCGGCCGCCCTCGTTGAAATTCACGACGGAGATGCCGTTTGCCGCACCGTCGACGACATTGCCCGAAATCATCGCGCCTTCGAAGGCGAACTCAGCATAGATGGCAGTCTCTCCGGAGCCGAAGCACTGGTTGTTGACGATCTGCGCATTCGAGGCGCTGTTGGCGCGTATGGCGGAGAAGGCCGACTCCGAGATGTGGTTACCCGCCACCATCACGTTGTCGGCGCGAAAGAGATTGATGGCATTACCATATTGCCCGGTGCCGCCATTGGTGGCGCCGATCCGGTAGAGACGGTTGCCGGTGACCATGGTTCCGTCTTTGCCCTTGTTCCAGCGGTGGATCAGGATGCCGCCGTTGCCGCAGTCGAAGATCGTATTGCCGGTGACCGAAAGGCCGCTGCTTTCGACTGCGAAAAGACCGTATTCCCCAGCGCCCGAGATACGACATCTTTCGATCCTGCCGCCGGAACGTTCGAGATAGATGGCCGTCTTGCCTGATCCGATGATCTCACAACTGTCTATAATCGCGTTTTCGACACCGGTCAGGCGAACGATCGCCGGGCTCTGGTCGTCGAGCCGGCCGTTCGCACCGTCGATGACGATATTGGAAAGTTCGATCCGCCGCGCGCCGTCGCCCCTGATGAGATACCCTCCGCCCGAATAGACGAGGCGGGATGCACCTGCCATGCCGGCGATGCGGGTGCCATCGGGCAGATCGAGATTGGAGACCTGGTAGTCTCCGGGTGGCAGGAAGACCGCCATGTTCTGGCGGGCGGCCGTGGCGATGATCTCGTTGAGCTTGCGCCTCTGCCTGTCGCCACCACCTGGCGTGATGCCGTGCTTGCTGACATCGATCGAACCCCGCAGGTCCATGGGCGACAGGCCCGACGAATTTGCGAAGGTATGTGACGCCATTCCGGCGCTGGCTGCACCTATCAAGGTCAATGCCGCGCGTCTTGAAATCATCCGGCGTGCTCCCCGTCGTTAGCAAAGCATTTGCCATGCGCGTTCTTTGCATGGGTTTACTACGAAATAGACTTGGAAGAGTGGGGCGAAAAGGCTTTTTTAGAGGCTTCAAGAATGGCAATTTCATAATGTTCTTAAGCGCCGCTAAGGATTTTCCCGCCATACTGTCCGCAGTGGGGCGTTGGGTCTTGTGCATTTTGAAGCGGATTGAAAGGAGATACAGGGATGGTGGAAACCCTGTTGCATAGCGTCGCTGGGAGCGACGCGGCCGATCCGCTCGATGAACTCTGCAGCCGCCTCCTGCGTATTTCTACCGACAGCGATATCGATTTGGACGTTGCCTTGGTGACCCGCGAGCTCGAGACGCGCACCCTGCTCGACCAACTGCCCGAATTCATCTACGTGAAAGACCGCCGCAGCCGCTTCGTTTTTGCCAATGCCGCGGCCGGTCGCAACAGCAGGTTTCACGACGGCTCTGACCTCATCGGCAAGACCGATTTCGACATCCTGGATCAAGCGACCGCCCGTGAGCTCTTTGCGATCGAGCAGGAGGTGATGTCCACCGGCACGCCGGTGGAAGGGCGCGAGGAGCGCATCACGCTGCCGGACGGCCGGCTATTGTGGCTCACTACCTCGAAGATGCCGCTACGCAACGCGGATGGATACATCGTCGGCCTTGTCGGCATTTCCAGGGACATCACCGAGCGCAAGCGTCAGGACGATCGCCGGCACGGCCACGCGCGCCTCCTGGAAATGATCGCCCGCGGTCAGCCGCTGCGGGCGGTGCTGGACGCGTTGGTTCGCACCGTCGAGGAGGAACTCGACGGCGTCACCGCCTCGGTCCTTCTTCTGGAGGAAGGAACGGACCGGCTGCGGCACGGCGCGGCGACAAATCTGCCGCCCGCCTATACCAAACTCATCGACGGCATTCAGATCGGACCGAAGGTCGGCTCCTGCGGCACCGCCGCCTGGAGACGCGCCCCTGTGGTGGTCAAGGATGTGATGACCGATCCGCTGTGGGAGGATTATCGCGAGCTTGCGAAGGCATTTTCCCTGGGTTCCTGCTGGTCGACGCCGATCATGGCCCCCGACGGCGTCGTCCTAGGCACTTTCGGACTTTATTCAGAGGCCGGCCGCGAACCGACGGAACTCGAGTGGGAGTTGACGGCCATGGCGACCGATATCGCCGGCATCGCCATCGAGCGCGCCCGCAACGAAGACCGTATCCGGCATATGGCGCACCATGATCCGCTGACCGGCCTGCCGAACCGGACGCTGTTCTGGACGCAGTTCGGCCGCGCGTTGCATGAGGCGCGTCGGGAAAACCGCAAGGTCACCGTCGCCTATATCGACCTCGACAATTTCAAGCAGATCAACGATACGCTCGGCCATGCCGCCGGCGACGAAGTTCTGAAGACCTTGTCATCCCGCATGGCCCGCTGCATCAGGGCGAGCGACCTCCTGGTCCGTCTCGGCGGCGACGAATTTGCGATCGTCTTCAGCAATCCAAATCACGATGATCTCGGCGTGCTGCGCCGCCTGCAGGAACTGCGGGCCGGGATTTCCCGGCCATTCTTCATCGAAGAGCACTCCGTGGTTGCGACCTGCAGCATGGGCGTCGCTTTTTTTCCGCAGGACGGCGATACGCCGGAGGCCCTGCTCGCCCGTGCGGACCGCGCCATGTACGAAGCCAAGGACATGGGTCGCGACAAACTGCGCGTATCCGGCGGCGAGGGAATTTAGCCTCCGCCACCGTGGCGCGGATTATTCGGCACTCGTTGTCTCCGTGGGATCGCGAACTCTCTCCGCCGCCATGTAGATCACTTCGAAACCGGAAACGAACTTCTCGAAAAGGACGGAAAATGCGTTGATCTCGTCGTCCGGCCAGCCTTTGAGCACATGGGCGAGAAGCGAGCGCTTGACGGAGCGGATTTCCGCAAAAAGACTTTCCCCCAGTTCCGTCGCCACCAGCAGCGAACGTCGCCCGTCGGCCTGCGAGGCGTCGCGGCGCAGAATGCCGCGGGCGACGAGGTCTGCGACCAGCCGGCTGCCGCGAGAGGGGTCGATGCGCATGGCTTCAGCGATCGCTCCCACTGTCGCTTCCCCCTCTATGCGGCGGATCACGTCCAGCACGTCGAGATGTGAGATTTCCAGACCGGGAACGATCCGGGCGATAGCTGTTCGCCCGATGATCCGCCGGCCGATCAGGAGACGCATGCGCGCAAGCGTTTCGCCGATACGTGCCACGTCCTCGGGTGATGGAGAGGCCGCAATGTCCTGCCTTTGGTCGTTTTGGGTCGTCATTGCGTGAAGATATCAGAGCGTTTTCGTCCGGCCAATAGTTCTTTGCTGTTTACATCAAGGTGCGGTTGACAATTATATGCTGAAGGCAGATAAAATTTCCTCCATGTGGATTGTCTCATGGATATGACCCGCCCGGCCAGCGCGCCGCTCGTTGCCAGCCACCGCCAGCGGTTGGCGATCTTCTGTTTTCTCCTGACCGCGCTATTTATGGCGACGCTGGACAACCAGATCGTTTCCACGGCTCTGCCGACCATTGCTGCTGAATTCGGACAGCTGGAACGTTTCGGGTGGGTCGGATCGGCCTATCTTCTCGCCACCAGTGCGACAATGCCTGTCTACGGCAAGCTGGGGGATCTATTCGGGCGAAAATACGTGATGATCGCAGCGATCGTGATTTTCACCGTCGGCTCGCTGACCTGCGGCCTTGCATGGTCAATGGATTCGTTGATCGCCTCCCGAGTCCTGCAAGGCATGGGCGGCGGCGGCATCATGGTCTCGATCTTCTCCATCAACGCAGATCTTTTCGAAGCGCGCGAGCGGGCGAAATACCAGAGTTATTCCAGCCTGGTGATCATGGCTTCGGGAAGCGTGGGACCGCTGCTCGGCGGCACGATGAGCGAGCTCTTCGGCTGGCGTTCGATATTCCTGATCAACCTGCCGATCGGCATCATCGCCTTGACCGGCATCCTGCTGCTTCTGCCCTACCGCCGTCCCGTCCGCCGGCCGAAGATCGATTATGTGGGCGCGATCCTGCTGGCGGCGACGGTCACCAGCTTTGTGGGATGGGCAGACAGCGTCACTTTGTTCGGCTCGCTGTTTGCCTGGCAGTCCTTGATGATCGTGGCGTCGGGCATGCTTTGCGCGGCTCTCTGGATAGTCGTCGAGGCCCGCGTGCCCGAGCCGATCGTGCCATTAAAGCTTTTCCGTGATTCCACCTTTTCCTTGTTCCTGATCATCGCCTTTTGTTCGGGTGGCGTCGCGATCGGCATGGTCAATTATTTCGCGCTCTTCCTGCAGACGACAACCGGACTCTCGCCATCGAGCGCGGGATTGTTCTTCATCGGCGCGACCTCCGGCATTGTTATCGGCTCCCTGGCGGCGGGCCGGCTGATCTCGATTACGGGGCGCTACAAGCCGTTCGCAATCGCGGGGATGACATTGAACATCGCGGCACTCTTCCTCTTTTCGCAATTGGCCGCAGGAACACCCCTTTCGATCATTTTCGCGCTGATGTTCCTGCAGGGCCTGGCGATCGGCTTTGGTCAGCAAGCGCCGATCATCGGCGTGCAGAATTCCGCGCCGCATGACGATGTCGGCGCCGCCACCGGTGCCGTAACCCTGACGCGCATGGCCGGGGCTTCGGTTGCCATTTCGCTCTATGGCGCGATCGTTGCAGCGGGGCTGCGCGGGGTGGAGGCAAATATCCCGGGTGTCGCCGAGATAGGCTCGCTGACGCCGCAAATGCTCCTTGATCTTCCGGCTGCCGCCCGCCTTGCCGTGCAGCATGTTTATGCCGGCGCTTTCACATCCGTGTTCACAACGGCGGCGATAATTGCAGCGGCAGGCCTCCTTGCCGGCCTTTTCCTGAAGCCCGTCCGTCTTCCGCCGGCAAGGCATGCGGACAAGGCCGACGTGAAGTGACGCTGATCTGGCGGCGTGCCATTTTTGCCCTATCTTCAAGGGCATGAAACCAGAGGCCCTGCTTCATCCTACCCCAGCCGGGCTGTTCTGCCCCATCGGTCGTTTTCACGTCGATCCGGTACGCCCCGTCGAACGGGCTTTGATCACCCACGGCCATTCCGACCATGCCCGCGCCGGCCACGCAAAGGTCCTGGCGACACGCCAGACGCTCGATATCATGCGGCTGCGCTATGGCGATGACTTTTGCGGTGGGGAACAGGCAGCCGCCTTCGGCGAGGAGATCGATATCGAAGGCGTCAGGGTAAGCTTCCACCCTGCCGGTCACGTGCTCGGCTCGGCGCAGATCGCCATCGAGAAGGATGGCCTGCGCATCGTCGTCTCCGGGGATTACAAGCGCGGCATCGATCCCACCTGCGCGCCCTTCGTGCCGGTTGCCTGCGATGTCTTCATAACCGAGGCGACCTTCGGCCTGCCGGTTTTCCATCATCCGGATCCCAAGGAGGAGATTGCCAAGCTGCTGACCTCGCTGAAACAGTTTCCCGAGCGCAGCCATCTGATCGGTGCCTATGCGCTTGGCAAGGCGCAGCGCGTCATCCGGCTGATCCGCGATTGCGGCTATTCCGAACCGATCTTCATTCACGGCGCGCTTGCAAAGCTCTGTGAGTATTATGTCGGCGAAGGGATAGATCTTGGCGACATCCGTCCGGCAACGATCGAGAAGAGCAGTCCCGCAGCCTTCAGGGGCGCTGTCGTGGTGGGGCCGCCGTCCGCGTTTCAGGATCGCTGGGCGCGGCGTTTCAACGAGCCGTTGATCGCTTTTGCATCAGGCTGGATGATGGTGCGCCAGCGGGCGAAACAGGGTGGGGTCGAGCTGCCGCTCGTCATTTCCGACCATTGCGATTGGCCGGAATTACTGGCGACGATCGAGGAGATCGCCCCGTCCGAGGTATGGGTCACCCATGGCCGCGAGGAGGCGCTGGTGCGCTGGTGCGAGCTGAAGAACATCCCGGCCCGGCCTCTGCATCTCGTCGGCTACGAGGACGAGGGGGATTGATGAAAGCCTTCGCGACACTCCTCGACCGGCTGGTCTTCACCCCCTCGCGCAACGGCAAGCTGACCCTGCTTGCCGACTATTTCCGCAATACGCCGGATCCCGACCGCGGTTATGGCCTTGCCGCGCTGGCCGGCGGGCTCGACTTGAAAAGTGTCAAACCCGCGATGCTGCGCGACCTGGTGTTGGAGCGCATGGACCCGATCCTCTTCCAGTATTCCTACGATTATGTCGGCGATCTCGCCGAGACGATTTCGCTGGTCTGGGATGGCGGCGCCAAGGATACGATCGATGATGAGCACCAGCCGCGTCTCGGCGAGGTCGTCACCCGCATGAACTCGCTCGGCCGCACCGAAGTGCGCTCGGCCGTTCGCGACCTGCTTGACAGGCTTGATCCGTCGAGCCGCTTCGCATTCCTGAAACTCGCGACAGGATCGCTCCGCATCGGTGTCTCGGCCCGGCTTGCGAAACAGGCACTATCCGATATGAGCGGCAAGGACGTGACTGAAATCGAAACCCTCTGGCACGGATTGGCGCCGCCCTACGAGCCTCTCTTCGCCTGGCTGGAGGGCCGGGCGGAGAAGCCGGTGCTCGCAACCCCCGCCATCTTCCATTCAGTCATGCTGGCAAATCCGGTCGAAGAGGGCGATCTCCAAAAGATCGATCCTCTCGACTATGCCGCCGAATGGAAATGGGACGGCATTCGAGTCCAGATGTCCAGCTACGGCGGCACGAAGAAACTCTATTCCCGCTCCGGCGACGACATTACCGGCGCCTTTCCGGATATCGTTGCGGCGATCAATTTCGAAGGCGTCATCGACGGCGAATTGCTCGTCGGCGGCACTTTGCGTTCCAACAGCCCAACCCGCACGTTTTCTGACCTGCAGCAGCGGCTGAACCGCAAGACGGTAACGGGCAAGATGCTGGACGAATATCCGGCCTTCGTGCGCGCCTACGACCTGCTCTTCCAGGGCGATATGGATATCCGCGCCAGGTCCTTCTTCGAACGCCGCGATCGTCTTGCCGGTATCATAGAGGGCGCGCCGCACGATCGGTTCGACCTCTCGCAGCTCGTGCCTTTCACCACGTGGGAGGAACTGGACAGCCTGCGGATCGCGCCGCCGGACCCGGTCATTGAAGGCGTGATGATCAAAAGGAAGGACAGTCCCTATCAGGCCGGACGGCTCAAGGGGCCATGGTTCAAGTGGAAGCGCGATCCCTACAACATTGACGCGGTGATGCTGTATGCCCAGCGCGGCCACGGCAAGCGCTCGAGCTATTATTCCGATTTCACCTTCGGCGTCTGGGCCGAGACGCCGGATGGCGAAGAGCTGGTGCCGGTCGGAAAGGCCTATTTCGGCTTCACCGATGCGGAGCTCGAAGTGCTCGACAAGTTCGTGCGCGACAACACAGTCGACCGCTTCGGGCCGGTGAGGGCAGTGCGGGCGGAGCCCGGCTTCGGCTTCGTGCTGGAGGTTGCCTTCGAAGGCATCAACCGCTCCACCCGCCACAAATCCGGTGTCGCCATGCGCTTCCCGCGCATCGCCCGGCTGAGACAGGACAAGCTGCCACGCGATGCCGACCGGCTTTCGACGCTGACGGCGATGTTAGGTGCGAAAACGGGACAAGGCTGATCGCCGATCTCAAATCGTTGAATGGACAGCGCCGTGACCGAATGCTGAGATCGCTGAGGGTTATATTTTTCAGGACTCGGAAAACATGGCAGACGGCCGGAAGACTTCCTTCACGCGTTCTTTCCAAGGCGGGCTCACCCGCCGCGCGTTTCTTGCTGCAACCTCCGGCCTGTCGGCGGCGGCGCTTCTGCCGGCATCGGCAAGCGCGGTCGCTTTTCCCGTTCCCGAAATGCTGCCGCTTGAAAGAGAAGACTATGCGGACGCCCGCCGGCGCTTTCGGACCAATCTCGTCAACAAAGGGGCATCCCCGGAAAAGTCGGAGCCGCTCGGCACGCCGCCCGGTGCAAGGCGCGTCTTCTATCGCGGCGGTCCGGATCGCTCGATCGAGTTGATCGCCTGGCTTTCCCACTACCAGCCGTCGGCCAAATTGAAGCCCGCGGTTCTCTTCCTTCACGGCGGCAATGCGACCGGCGAAGGCCACTGGGAGCTGATGAAGCCCTATTGGGAAGCAGGTTTCGTTGTGCTGCATCCATCCTTCCGTGGCGAAAACGGCCAGGCGGGTAACTTTTCCGGCTTTTACGACGAGACGGCCGATGCGCTGGCGGCTGCGAGCTATCTGGAGGCCCTACCGGGGATCGACAAGGACCGCCTCTTCCTTGCAGGCCACAGCAATGGCGGCACGCTGGCGATCCTCGCCGCGATGACGCGCAAATTCCGCGCTGCCGCGCCGGTTTCGGCCGGCGTCAATGCATGGCGTTTCTTCAGCCGTTACGATCGCGAAATCCGCTTCGATGCGGCTGATCCGAGGGAGTTCATCATGCGCTCTTCGGTCTGCTTCGGCCCGAGCCTCAAATGCCCGGCCCTTTTGCTGCGCGGCACTGAAGAGCGACCCTTCGACAAGGATCATCAGCTCCTGATCGATCGGGCCCGCTCTGCCGGCGTTTCCATCGACGCCAAGCTCCTGCCGGGAAACCACAATGGCGTCGTTCCCGCCGCTGTACTTGAAAGCATCCGCTTTTTCAACGAGGTCGCGGCCTGAAGTGCGGGCTGTCTTTTCTGTGTTTTCCACACTGTATTCCGGCGACGGAGACTGGGGCGCGCAGAGCCCAGGATCATCGACAAAGCTTTGTAGTTGATGGATCCCACCTATCTGTGTTCCAACCAATGCTGGTTTGGCGGCGGAACAGCTTCTCCCGGTTCCCGTAAAACGCTGAGGGATTTTCGAATCGACCAGTACGGGCAGAGGACAATCCTTCAATTGAAGGACTGCAGATCAAGTTCGGGAAGGTCGACATTCTGCTTGACCTTCGGGAGCGGATAGATCGGATGGAGCGCCAGCGGCTTTCAGGGGCTGGAAGCCAGCGACGAGTCGCAGCGAAGACAAGCTCGGCCTCTTTAGTCTGGGCAAGGATGTCGAGTTCGAAGCCGAGCGTTCCCATCCATTCCGCCACCTTCGCCCCCTAACACGTCGAAACCTAACCCTTAAACAAAAATGCCGAGACCTCGAGAGATCTCGGCATCGATTCGGCAAAACTTTGGGGTCAGAACTTCACACCTAGGCCGACCTTAATAGCGTGCTGGTCCAGGTCCGCGTCGATAGTACCCGCTCCGAAGTCGAACGTCTTGCTACCGAAGTCGCTATATCGGTATTCAACTCGAGCGAAGATGTTGTCGGTAAACGCGTAATCCACGCCGGCACCAACGGTGTAACCACTAAACATTTCTTCTTCGGTGCCAAATCCAGGTACACTCACCTCGCCACGAGCGCCGGTCCAACCAGCAGTGGCGTAAAGGAGGGCATGATCAATGGCGTAGCCAACACGAGCGCGGACTGAGCCTTGCCATTCCGTCTTCGCTTCAGCACCCGCAACGATTTCATCTTCGTTCCAATTACGCTCAAGGTCAGCTTCGATGCCGAGGACGAAGTTATTGGAAAACTGATGATTGTATCCGACGAATGCGCCAAGGAGGCCACCGTCAAGGTCTGCGTCGAACGTGCCGGCACCACCAGAGATGTCAAAGGATCCATCGCCCCATGCGTAGCCACCCTGAATACCAACGTACGGACCCGACCAGGTGAAAACCTGCACTTCTTCTGCAACAGGTGCGGTTGGCACCTGATCAACTGCATCGGCTGCTTGCGCTGCGGTGGAGAGTGCGAGCATAGCAACAGATGTGAAAAGTAAAGAACGCATATGAGACTCCGTCATCTTGATGCTTAACGATAGCTAATTCAGGGGATATTGGCTGTGACTTTTTAACCACACCGACTGGGGGAACGCCTAAAGAAAAACCCGCGGCGTTCTGCGTACGCCGATCATGGCAAAACTGGCCTGCGCCTATCCCCGCCTGACGGTGGAGATCCATATCCACGATGCCTTCGTGGATATCGTCGCGCAGGGCTTCGATGCTGGCATTCGGCTGGGCGAGGCCGTGCAGCAGGACATGGTGACCGTCCGGCTGACGCCGGCTTTCAAGGCGATCCTTGCCGCATCGCCCGATTACCTGGAGGCGAGGGGCGAACCCGAAGCGATTGCCGATCTGTCGAGCCACAATTGTATCGGCTTCCGGATGCTGGGTTCGGGCGGGCTGTATGAATGGGATCTCAACGACCAGGGCAAGGATGTTTCGGTGCGGGCGGCCGGCACCGCCGTGGTGACCGACGCTACCTATGCGCGGGATCTGGCCCTTTCGGGCATCGGCATTGCCTATGGCTTCGAACCGTTGGTCCGTTCCGATATTCGCGAGGGGCGGCTGAAATGGGTGCTGCCGGATTCAGCCGTCGAAGAAGACGGCTTGTTCCTTTATTATCCGCGCCGAGCGCTTCATGGCGCCAAAACTGCGCGCCTTCATCGATATCGCCCGGAGGGCATCCGGGCGGTGGCGCTTGCCGGTTGCAGGCGAGCGGTTGCCAGTCACACCTGAAGATCTCCTACCTGAAGATCAATGACTGGTGGGTGGCGGCTCCCGCGATATTGCCGTCTCCAACTGCTAGCGCGACCGAACCTGCCGCTCTCGCCGCGTCCCCGCAGGCGAAGACGCCCGGCACGCTCGTTTCCTTGGTAAGGTCGGTCTTGATGAACGGATAGAGGCCGTCCTCCTCGAAGTCGCAGCCGAGCTGTTCGGCGATGGTGCTGGCGAGCCGAGGTTTCGGCAGGACGAAAAGCCCGGCAAAGCTGAAGGTGCGGCCATCCTCGAAAACGACATCGGCATGTCCGCTGATCTCCTTGACCCTTGCCGTCTCGATCGTGACGCCTCGCTCATCGAGTTTTGCCTGCTGTTCTGCGTCCGGTGAAAAGCAGCCGTCGAGCATCAAGGTCGTCCGGCCCCAATCCGGCAGCATCAGCGCGTGGTGCATGGAGGCTTCCGAGCTGGCGATCACGCCGATTTCGCCCTGGTCGAGCTCGTATCCGTGGCAATAGGGGCAGTGGAAGGCGGTGCGTCCCCAGCGCTCTGCAAGTCCGGGAATCTCGGGAAGCTCGTCGGTCACCCCGATTGCCAGCACCAGCCGCCGGGCGGAAAGCTGCCGCCCGTCGCTGGTTCGGATGGAAAAGCCTTCGCCCTGTTTTTCCGCCTCTTCCGCGCGGGCATCTCGCCATTCGACCGTCGGGTAACGCAGCAGCTGTTCGCGGGCATCGGCAGCGATTGCGCCCGGAGCGCGTCCGTCCTGGCCGAGAAATCCATGTGAGGTCGCGGCGAACCGGTTTCGGCGCATGCCTTCGTCGATCACCAGGATCCGTCTGCGGGCGCGGGCGAGCTGGAGCGCCGCCGAAAGTCCGGCATAGCTGCCGCCGACAATGATCGCATCGTAGGACATCGTTTGGCTCCTTGAGAATTTCTCGCTACATCGTAAGTTACATGATGTCTCCACGTCAAGAGTTTGTAACTTTGCTTGTTGCATAAGGTTCCATCCACTAGGATGGGATTTGCCGATTGAAGGAGGGATGAGTTCGATGCGCTATGATGGCCGTCTTTCGCGCATGCTGCACGTGCTGATCCATATGGCCCGGCATGAAGGAGCTGCCACATCCGAGCTGATCGCCCAGATGCTAAACACCAATCCCGTCGTCGTCCGCCGCACCATGGCGGGCTTGAGGGAACAGGGCTATGTCCGTTCCGAAAAGGGCCATGGAGGGGGCTGGACGCTGAGCCGGAGGCTGGAGGAGATGACGCTTCTCGATGTCTATCGGGCGGTAGGAGAGCCGCCGCTCTTTGCCATAGGTCCGGCTTGCGACAGGCCGGAATGCCTGGTGGAGCAGGCGGTTAACGGCGCTCTTGCCGATGCTTTTGCCGAAGCCGAAAAACTGCTGCTGGAGCGCTTTGCCCATGTGACGTTGGCAGATATAGCCGCCGACTTCGACAGCCGCATGGTGCGGCATCCGGCGCTTGCCGGGCATCCCGGGTCCGCCTGCTCGTCCTGAAATCTTTTCACCAGCTTCGCGCCAGCCGGGCCTGCCATCCTGGTCTCGACGTCATCTGCCGGAAGCGGGTCCCATGCCATTCTTTTCTCAGCCTTTCCGCCGAATCCCCGGCCTCTCCTTCGTGTTTGCCGCGGCTGCCGCCTTGGCTGGCTGCCAGGTGCCTTTCGTGACCGACACGAGCCGCATGAACCCGGATGTCTTCGTTCAGGAGACGGCGCCGGTCTTTTACATCCCTCCTTATGAAGATCCCCCGACAAACCAGCCGCCTCCGATGCCGGGCGGAATTCCGCACAAGCGCCAGCTCTACCCCTCAACCTTCCATCAGACCTATGGCCTGCCGGTATCGAACCCGGTGCATCGAACCATGTATGGGGTGATCCGCGACGAGGGGCACACGCTTCCGGCCATTCCCTATTCGCGCGTCGACGCCCGGTATCTGCGCCAGGAGGTCGAATACCGCAGCAACGAGGCGCCCGGAACGATCGTCGTCGATACCCGCCAGCGTTTCCTTTATCTCGTCCAGCCGGGCGGCAAGGCGATCCGCTACGGTGTCGGTCTCGGAAAGGCCGGCTTCGGCTGGCAAGGCCGCGGCGTGATCGAACGCAAGGCCAAATGGCCGCGCTGGACGCCGCCGCAGGACATGGTCGCGCGTCAGCCGGAACTCCGCCAGTTCGCCGCTTCCGAAGGCGGCGCCGATCCGGGCCTCAACAATCCGCTGGGGGCTCGAGCGCTCTACATCTTCAAGGACGGCAAGGACACGCTCTACCGTGTCCATGGCACGCCCGACTGGCAGTCGGTCGGCAAGGCCACCTCTTCGGGTTGCGTCCGTATGCTCAACCAGGACGTAATCGACCTTTTCGACCGGGTTCCATCAGGCACCCCGATCGTCGTGCTCTGAACTAGTCGGCGTTTGAGTTTGAAGGGAGCGGCCTCGGCCGCTCTTTTCGTTTTTTGATGCCGTGGGTGTGAAATCCCGTGTGGCGGTCGTGAATAGTTGCCCAAATGCAGCAGGCCTATGGTTGCGGCCTCGGCAGGGGATTCGGAACCTTTCGGTCATCCTTCCATTGATTTATGCTTTGTCGTCTGTAGCGTGTTTATCGAACGGTCCTGCCGCACATGATCCTGAAAAAATCCTATTCCCGCCGGAGCTTTCTGTCTCTCCTAAGCGCCGGTGCAGCCTCGACTCTGGCCGGTTGCGCGTCGACGGCGCCCGGACGAGGCGATCCGATCGTCGCCTATCGTGACGGCGGCAGCGTTCGCCGGCCGGAAATCCTTCCTGGCAGCTCGGCCGAACTGGATGCGATGTACGGAACCACGGTTGACGGCGGCTTCGTCATTCCTGCCATTCCCTATCAGCAGATCAATCCCCGCTATTATCGCCAGCGGGTTGTGGATCCGACCGGCGAACGGCCCGGCACCGTGGTCGTGGACACCCCGTCGCGCTTCCTCTATCTGGTCGAGCCCGGCGGTTCTGCCATGCGTTATGGCGTCGGCATCGGCCGCGAGGGCTTTTCCTGGTCCGGCGATGGAGTCATCCAATGGCGGCAGAAATGGCCGAAATGGACGCCGCCGAACGAGATGATCGCCCGCCAGCCGGAACTCGCGAAATATTCGGCGGACAATGGCGGCATGCCGCCGGGGTTGAGCAATCCGCTGGGTGCCCGCGCGCTCTACATCTTCCAGAACGGGCAGGACACACTCTATCGCCTGCACGGCTCCCCCGAATGGAACTCGATCGGCCGGGCGGTCTCTTCCGGCTGCGTGCGCCTGATGAACCAGGACATCATCGACCTCTACGACCGCGTGCCGAACAAGGCTCGCATCGTCGTCTGGCAGTAGGCCCGCCGCTATGTCTCGTGACGGAATAAACGGCTGATTGGGCTCCTCGCGATGCCGGAAATAGATGCAGCCCTCGTCAGGACCCTCGTAGCTCGGCAATTCGCCCAATGGGCAGACCTGCCTGTGCGGGCCGTAGCGGAGGGCGGCTGGGACAACCGCACTTTCCATCTCGGCGACGCCATGTCGGTGCGCCTGCCGAGCGCCGAGCGTTACGTCGCCCAGGTGGAGAAGGAGCATCGCTGGCTTCCCACCTTGGCCTCGCAACTGCCGCTGCCGATCCCTGCACCGCTCGCCATCGGCAGGCCCGACGCGGGCTATCCGTGGCCGTGGTCGATCTATGGATGGATCGAGGGAGATCGTGCGAGCCGCGGTGCGATTTCCGATCTCACGGCGTTTGCCGAAGACCTTGCGGATTTCCTGGTCGCTCTCCGGAGAATAGATGCCTCGGATGGCCCGCTTGCCGGAGCGCATAATTTCCACCGCGGAGGATCGCTTGCCGTTTATGATGGGGAAACCCGGCAGGCGCTTAATGACTTGGCGGATGAACTTGACGTCTCTCTGCTGACAAAAATATGGGAGCGTGCGCTGGGTTCGAGCTGGCGGGAGAAACCCGTCTGGGTCCATGGCGATATCGCCGAGGGCAATCTGCTCGTCCGGGACGGGCGGCTTTCCGCGGTCATCGATTTCGGCAGTTCCGGCGTCGGCGACCCGTCTTCCGATCTGGTGATTGCCTGGACGCTGTTTGACGAGCCGGCCCGCAATGCCTTTCGCGCTCGTGTCGGTCTTGATCGGCAGACATGGGAGAGGGCACGCGGCTGGTGCCTCTGGAAGGCGCTCATCACCATTGCCGAACACCGGCACGAAGATCGCGAGAAGGCCGACACTCACCGCCGCTGGATCGACCGGATCGTGGCCGATCCTCTTGGTGGAATCTGATCCGGATCTATTGTGCCGGCTGGCGCGCCGCTGATAGCAGCGGCACGGCGGCGAGGGATGCGAGCGCCACCACGGCGCCGGCGAGGAAGGTCGAGGCGGAACCCCAGGTTTCCCAAAGCAAGCCTGCCGCGACATTGCCGAGGATCACGGTCAGGCCGGTCGCCAGGTTGAACACGCCGAACGCCGTACCCTTCAGGTTCTGCGGCGCACTGTCGGCAATCAGCGTCGAAAGAATGCCTTGCGAAAATCCCATATGCAGGCCCCAGAGGACGATGCCGGCAAAAAGCATCGGGAGCGTTTGCGCCGTGGCGAGCGCTAGGTCGGCGGCGATGAGGAACACAAGGCTGAGCGCGATCATGCTTCGGCGTCCGATGCGGTCCGAAAGATAGCCGACGGGATAGGCCGTCAGGCCGTAGACCGCGTGCATGACCACCATGGTGACCGGGATCCAGGCGAGCGAGAGACCGGCTTGCTGCGATTTCAGGAGGAGGAAAGCCTCGCTGAAACGGGCAAGCGTCAACAGGCTCGAGACCCCGATGACGATCCAGACGGCGCGGTTGAGGCGCCCCGCATCCCTGAAGCGTGGCATGCCCTTGGAGGAGGAGGGCGGCTGCTCCGGCTCCTTGACGCCGATGATCAGCAGGGCGACCGCCAGGAAAGCCGGGATCGCGGCGATCCAGAAGATGACGATCATGTCGCCATCGGTGGCGAGCATCAATCCGATTGCCGCAAGCGGGCCGACGAACCCGCCCACGGTGTCGAGGGATTTGCGCAGGCCGAAGCTTGCACCGCGGATCTCCGGCGGCGTCACGTCGGCGATTAGCGCGTCGCGCGGCGTGCCGCGGATGCCCTTGCCGACGCGATCGACGGCCTTGGCCACCACGATCCAGCCGATCGAACTCGCGAGCGGAAAGATCGGCTTGGAAAGCGCGCCGAGCCCGTAACCGAGCACGGCAAGCGGTTTTCGCCGTCCGGTCCAGTCCGAGATCATTCCCGAAAACAGCTTTGTGATGGTCGCGATCGCAACCGACAGACCTTCGATAAATCCGATCGCTATGGCCGAGGCGCCAAGGCCCGCGACCAGGTAAAGCGGCAACAGCGTCTGGATCATCTCCGACGAAATATCCATCAGCAGGCTGACCACGCCCAGCACCCAGACCGTGCGGGGGATGGCAATGGATTGCCGAGGAGGCGCCGTGTTGGACATCATCAACAGATCTCTTGAAGCAGCACCGATCCCGTCGGCGGCTTGTCTTGAAAACCAGGACGATGCGCTAGAGGTAGCCTCAGCAGAAATCAAGACATGGAATACAGAGGGATCCAGGCCCTCCGATCACTCCGCGCGGATGTCAGTCCCTGTCGTCCATGCGTTCGCGAAGCGAAATCAATGCATCCCGCAGCGCTGCGGCCTCTTCCAGGCCGCAACCGATCGCCTTGCCGATCGCTTCGGTCACGTCCAGTGCCTTCAGCCTGAGGTCGGAACCCTTTTCGGTAAGGGAAATTCTCACCAGCCGCTCGTCGTCCCGATCTCGCTTTCGCAAGACGAGGCCACTCTGCTCCAGTCGCTTGAGGAGCGGCGAGAGCGTCCCGGAATCGAGCCCCAGACGGTCGCCGATCGCCTTCACCGGCTGGTCGTCGTCCTCCCACAGCGCGATCATCACGAGATATTGCGGATAGGTGAGGCCGAGCGGCTCAAGCAAAGGCTTATAGGTGCGCGTGAAGGCGTGAGCTGCCCCATAGATGGCAAAACAGAGCTGGGTATCGAGCTTGATCTCGAATCCCTGAGAAGCGGCGGCTGACACTTTCTCCTTCATCGGTCCTGACTTCACGCTTTCGTGCTCTATGTTTTTCTCGACCGCATAATCGCAGGCTTGACGGGAATTTGCAATGCGCGTAATTAGATTGCGCGCAATTGAATTGCGAACGAATTACTATAAAGGGAGTATGTAGCATGCCTATTCTTTACACGACCAAGGGCTCCGCCACCGGTGGCCGAGCAGGCCACGGCGCTTCCGAAAATGGCGTCCTGGATGTGACCTTGACGGTTCCGAAAGAGCTGGGCGGCGATGGCGCCACCGGCACCAATCCGGAACAGCTCTTTGCAGTCGGTTATTCCGCTTGCTTCCTCGGGGCTTTGAAGGCCGTGGCCGGCAAGGAAAAGGTTAAGATTCCGGACGATGCCAAAGTGACGGCAACGGTCGGCATCGGCCCGCGTGACGATGGCACCGGCTTCGGCATTGAGGTATCGCTGCTGGTCGACATTCCGGGCGTCGAGAAGTCGGTGGCCGAAGACCTCGTCGCCAAGGCGCATATCGTTTGCCCCTATAGCCACGCGATGCGCACCTCGACGGAAGTTCCGGTCTCCGTCGCCTGATCCGACCAGTTTTTTTTAGGAAGAGCCGGCCTTCGCGCCGGCTTTTTCGTTATTTGACCGCCACCAGCGTCCTGCGCAGCCCTTCCGAGCCACCGTCTCCGAGTTCGGCATCGACTTCCGCATGCACCCTCTTCCAGATCGGCAGGGCGGCGGACAACATGCTCATGCCGTCTGCCGTTAGTCTCAGCAGCTTGCCGCGCCGGTCCTTCGGATCGTTTTCGGTCTTCACCAAACCGCGCCTTTCCAGCACCTTCAAGGCCGCCGTCAGCGTCGTGCGATCCATCGAAAGCACGCTTGCGACCTGGCCCATGGTTGCCGGCTGCGGCCGGTTGAGCGCCATCATCAGCGAAAATTGCCCATTTGTAAGTCCGATGGGTTTCATGGCTACGTCGAAACGACGCGCCAGCGCTCGCGCGGCGCGCTGCACGTGAAGGCAGAGGCACGTGTCGCGGACAAGCAGCGTGGTGGAAAAAGGAATCAGTTCGATAGTTTCGGTGTTTGACAGCATAGGTTTAATATGTTGATATCAACGTAAATTGTCAATCAGAAGGAGGCTGAAATGGACGTGACCGCATCGCCTAAAAATCCCATTGTATCCCGAGAGGAATGGCTGGAAGCGCGCCGCAAGCTGCTTGCGTTGGAAAAGGAAGAAACCCGCTTGCGCGACAAGGTGCGAGCGGCCCGCCAGACGCTCCCTTGGGTCAAAATGGACAAGAACTACATCTTCGATACCCCGGCGGGTAAAAAGAGCCTTGCCGATCTCTTCGACGGTCGTAGCCAGCTTCTCATTTACCACTTTATGCTCGGCCCGGATTGGGATGCCGGCTGCCCCGGCTGCTCCTTCCTGTCGGACCACATCGACGGAGCTTTGCCGCACCTGAACAATCACGACGTCACCTGGGTCTCCGTCTCCCGCGCTCCGCTCGACAAGATCGAGGCTTACAAGAAGCGCATGGGTTGGAAATTTCCGTGGGTCTCGTCCTTCGGCAACGATTTTAATTTCGATTTCCACGTCTCCTTCACCAAGGAAGACCTGGCGAAGGAGAAGGTCTATTATAATTTCTCGGCCATCCCGCCGGAGCAGGCGCATGACGAACTGCCGGGTCTTTCGGCATTCTACAAGAACGAGAAGGGCGAGATCTTCCATACCTATTCGAGCTACGCCCGCGGCGGCGAAGAACTGATCGGAACGCTGATGATCCTCGACCGCGCCCCCTTCGGCCGCAACGAGGGTTCGACAATGGATTTCGTCAAACGGCATGACGAATATGAACCGGCCCCGAAGGCGGAAGCTTCATCCTGTTGCCATTAACTGGCGTCATCATCAGTGATCACAGGGAGGAAAGATCATGGGCATGGAAATGGCCAAACCCCAGGCGGAGCACGGCTTTCTCGAAAAGCTCGTGGGAACCTGGGACGTCACCTCGTCCAGCATGGGTAACGACGAGACCTGGACGGAAGTCGTCCGCTCGCTGAACGGCATCTGGTTCGTCGCGGAAGGCAATGGCGAGATGCCGGGCGGCGGCGGGCCGGCGACGACCGTTCTTACATTGGGATACGATCCGGCCCGGGGCAAATATGTCGGCAGCTGGATCGGCAGCATGATGAACTACATGTGGGTTTATGAAGGTGACGTCTCCGATGACGGCACGACCCTCAATCTCTACACGACCGGCCCGGATTTCGCCGAGCCCGGCAAGATCGGCGAATATCGCGAGCAGATCGTCTTCACCGATCGCGACAACCGCATCTTCAATTCCAGCGTCAAGCAGCCGGACGGCACCTGGAAGCAGTTCATGGAAGCCCGATACGCACGCAAGGGCTGATGCCGGCGCTTAATGACACCGCGTCGGTAGACGCACTAACCGTTTGAGGAGAGGACAATGTTGCAGTCCGTTTCTGGGTCGCGTTCGCAGACCCATGGCAAATTCATCTGGTGCGAACTGATGACGCCAGATACCGACGCATCCGGCAGGTTCTATTCGTCGGTGATCGGCTGGAAGGTGAAGCCGGTCGAAATGCCGGACCTCGAATTTCCCTATTTCCTGTTCGAGATGGGCGAGGGCGACAACTGCCCGGGCGTCGGCGGCATGATGAATTTCCCGCCTGAACTTGAGGGAAAGATCCCGCCGAACTGGACCGGTTATGTCGCGGTCGACGATTGCGACCAGACCGCCAAGGATTTCACCGCCAACGGCGGTCAGGTGCAGCGCGAGCCGGAAGATATCCCGGGTATCGGCCGTTTTGCCGTCGTTGCCGATCCCCATGGCGCCGTCATCTGCATCATGAAGCCGTTTCCGATGGAAAACCCGCCGCAGGAACTGGCACCGGAGGCTGTCGGAAATGTCGGCTGGCGTGAACTTTATGCCGGCGACGGCAACCAGGCCTTCGACTTCTATTCGAAAGTCTTCGGCTGGACGCTCGACCACGACATGGATATGGGGCCGATGGGCGTCTACAAGATCTTCGCCCATAACGGGACGCCGATCGGCGGCATGATGACGCGGCCGGAAAGCGTGCCCATGCCCTGCTGGTGCTACTATTTCAATGTGGAAGCGATCGATGCCGCGGCCTCGCGCGTCACCTTGGGCGGCGGACAGGTTGTCAATGGTCCGATGGAGGTTCCCGGCGGCAGCTGGATCATCCAGTGCATCGATCCCCAGGGCGCCTTCTTCTGCCTCGTGGCACCCAGGCGCTGAGATAGATTGGCCGCCTATTGGACGGGCCTCCGCCTTATGGCGGAGCTCTAGCCTATCCGCCGTCGGCGTTCTGCAGAAGGACGGATGGGAAGGTTCATCGCCGTGAGCTTGCGTAGATAGTCCTGCTGCTATAAGCGGCAGGCTATCAAGCGCAAATTCCGGTTTCGGGGACACACGGCCATGGCAGGCGATGACGACGACTACGTCTATGACGAGGTGACGGGCGAATGGCGCCCGGCGTCCGAAATAGCTGCGGCCGCGCAGGCGGCGGCGGAAGTCCGCGACGCTTCGGGAAACCTCCTCAAGGACGGCGATTCCGTCACCCTCATCAAGGACCTGAAGGTCAAGGGCGCGGGGCAAACCCTGAAGCAGGGCACGGTCATCCGGTCGATCCGCCTCACCGACAATCCGGAAGAGATCGACTGCCGCTACGACGCCATCAAGGGCCTCGTCCTGCGAACGGAATTCGTCCGCAAGCGGTAAACGCCGCTGTTTCCAGAAACTCATTGCTTGGGAAGCTGAGAACTGGCCGGCTCCGGCTTGTTCGCTTCCGGCGCGGTTCGTTGATCTGTCGGCGGCTGCCAGACTTCCTGCTGCCGTTCGCCGCGGATCGACCAATAGAACAGCCTGAGCTTGCGGCTCTGCGGCCGGTTCGGGAAGTCTCGTCATAGGCCTTGTTGAGAACGGACGGGTTGAACACGACCTTCTGCACCAGGATCTCGAAGACATGGGATTTGCAACAAGATTCGATCGCAGTTGTATCCCTTGCCTCTACCGCTTCAAGCTCCCCAAAATCCCGCGCACCAGTGCCCGGCCGAGCTGGGTGGCGACCGTGCGGGTGACGCTTTTCATGGCCGCCTCGACCAGCGTCTCGCGCTGGTAGCCGGAGCGGCGCGGCTGGGCGCGGCTCTGGTCGTCGTCCTTGTCGGTGCCAAAGCCCGGCAGCGTCCAGCCGGTCGTTTCGCCGGAGCCTGCGGGCGGGGAGGGGGCGAGTTCGTCCTGGGCCTTTTTCGCGGCGGCCGCATCGGCAGCCACCTTGGCGCGGGCAGTGAGCATTTCGAAGGCGGATTCGCGATCCAGGGTCTCGTCATAGAGGCCGAGCACGGGGCTCTTGTCCATGACCAGCTGGCGCTCCTGGTCGCTGATCGGCCCGATGCGCCCGGAAGGGGGACGGATCAGCGTGCGCTCCACCATGGAGGGAGCGCCCTTGCCCTCGAGCGTCGAGACCAGCGCTTCGCCGGTGCCGAGATTGGTGATCGCCGTGGCGCAGTCGAAGGCCGGATTGGGCCTGAAGGTATCCGCCGCCGTCTTCACCGCCTTCTGTTCGCGCGGCGTGTAGGCACGTAACGCGTGCTGCACCCGGTTGCCCAGTTGCGCAAGCACCGTCTCCGGCACATCCAGCGGGTTCTGGGTGACGAAATAGACGCCGACGCCCTTAGAGCGAATCAAACGGACAACCTGCTCGACGCGTTCGACAAGTACCTTGGGCGCGTCGTTGAAGAGCAGATGCGCCTCGTCGAAGAAGAAGACCAGCTTCGGCTTTTCCGGATCGCCCACTTCCGGCAGTTCCTCGAAAAGCTCGGAAAGCAGCCACAGCAGGAAGGTCGCGTAGAGCCTCGGGTTCATCATCAGCTTGTCGGCGGCAAGCACCGAGATCTGGCCATAGCCGTTGTTCGGGTTTACCCGCATCACATCGGTGATCTTGAGCGCCGGTTCGCCGAAGAAGTGTTCGGCGCCTTGCTGTTCAAGCACCAGCAGGCTTCGCTGGATCGATGCGACGGAAGCCTTGGAGATAAGGCCGAACTGACCGGACAATTCGGAGGCGTTTTCTGCCAGGTAGTTCAGGAGCGACGAAAAATCCTTGAGGTCAAGCAGCGGCAGGCCCGCCTTGTCGGCGATCTTGAAGGCGATGTTAATGACGCCTTCCTGCGGCTCGGATGCATCCATCAGCCGGGAAAGGAGAAGGGGCCCCATTTCGGCAATCGTGGTGCGCACCCGGTGGCCCTTTTCGCCGAAGAGATCCCAGAAGATCACCGGGAACTGTTCGAACTCGTAATCCGCAAAACCGATCTGCTCGGCTCGCTTCAGGAGGAAATCCTTAGGCTCGCCCTTGGCGGCGATACCGGAAAGATCGCCCTTGATGTCGGCTGCAAAGACCGGAACGCCGGCCTTCGAAAAACCCTCAGCCAGGATTTGCAGGGTGACGGTCTTGCCGGTGCCCGTGGCGCCGGTCACCAGCCCGTGACGGTTGCCGAATTTCAGTTCTAGATGTTCCGCCTTGTTGAGCGAATCGTCCGGATTGCGGCTGCCGCCGATGAAGAGCTTTCCCGTTTCGTCCATGCAACTATGCGCTCCCTCGCCGCGTTGTTCGCCAGCTGTTTATAGGATGCGCCGCGGCGGCGGGCAACGGGAACTCGTCCGCCAAACGAGGGCGCGGGAGGCTGCAGACATGAGCATCAGCGAATCCATGGCTTCGACCGAAAAGGCGCTGCGCGCCGGAAGCTCCTCACGGTCAGTCGACGGGAGGGGCAGGGAGGCCGAGACGCCCGGCGATATTCCGGCCCGCGGCCTGAAGGACGTTTTCTGGCGCCTTTACGCGGCGATCGGCGAAGACCGGGTGATGCTGATTGCCGCCGGTGTCACTTACTATCTCCTGCTGGCCCTCTTTCCGGCAGCCAGCGCTCTCGTATCCATCTACGGTTTCGTCTCCGATCCGGCGGCGATCGCCGACAGGATCTCATTCCTGAGCTCGGTCATGCCCGCGGACGCGCTGAATATCTTCCTCGACCAGCTCCGTGCCTTGACCTCGGAGCGCAACACGACGCTGTCGATCGCGCTGATCGGCGGTTTGGCATTGGCGCTCTGGAGCGCCAATGCCGGCATGAAGGCGCTCTTCGAGGCGATGAACGTCGCCTATGCGGAGCAGGAAAAGCGCAGCCTCGTCCGGCTCAACCTCATCTCGCTGCTCTTCACGCTCGGCGCGCTGGTTCTCACCATCATCGTACTGAGTGCCATGGGCGGCGTGCCAGCACTTCTCAGCTATCTCTGGCTCGATCAATGGACGGAGATCATCATCCGCCTGGCCCGCTGGCCGATCATGATGTTGTTCGTGGCCGGCGGCATCATGGTTCTTTACCGCTTCGGCCCGAGCCGCGAGCCGGCCAAATTGAGGTGGCTGACCTGGGGTGCGGCATTTGCGACCCTCGCTTGGCTGCTGGGCTCCATTGCCGTTTCCTATTATCTGGCGAATATTGCCGACTACAACGCGACCTACGGTACGCTTGGCGCGCTGATCGGCTTCATGGTCTGGACATGGGTTTCGGTCATCATCGTCATCGTCGGAGCCGAGATCAATGCGGAGCTGGAGCATCAGACCGCCCGCGATTCGACCACTGGTCCGCCCGAGCCCATGGGAACACGCGGCGCCTATATGGCGGATACCGTGGGCGAACCGGCGAGCGACGCGTGAGATCGGTCCGGCGGCCTGTTGGCTTCGGCCGGGACTCTGTGTATTACCTTGACGTGAACGTCAAAACCTGAGGAGAGATTGATGAACGAACTGGTTTCCCGCGTGGCCGAGAATGTCGGCATTGCCCCCGATGTCGCTGAAAAGGCGATCGGCATGATGCTGGGTTTCCTGCAGCGCGAGGCCGATGACGGCGCGGTTGCGAAGATGATCGAAGCGATCCCCGGCGCGCCGGAACTCGTCGCCAAGTTTAACGGCGAAGGCGCCGGCGGCGGTGGTCTGCTGGGCGGCCTGATGGCAAGCTTCGGCGGCGGCGTCATGGCGCTCGGCCAGCAATTGATGAGCCAGGGCCTTGGCATGGGCGAGATCACGGGGCTCGCCAAGGAGACCATGGCTGTCGCCCGCGAGCACGCCGGCGACGAGGTGGTCGACACGGTCGTCGCTTCCGTTCCGGGCCTTTCCCAGTTCGTCTGAGGCAGATGGGCGACTGCCCGGCAGGCCATTGACTTCTGGCGGTTTAAGGCCCATTTCAGGCGCAAAGCGATGCCCGTCCGGGCGTCGCTCTTTCAAAGGACAAACAGAGATGAACCCCGACAGTCGAAGTTCGACGTCAACATACCGACCCGTTTTTTCGGGGCTCTGATCCTTCTCGTCAAGGATACGCGCTCCGGAGGGACCGATGGTCCAAAAAGGAGCCGTCATGCTGCGTATCCATGCCTACGACCTTGATCGCCTTGTTCCGGTCGCTTCCGTTCCCGTTGTGGCGCCGACTCCCGTCGCAATCGGTGCGCCCGCGTCCGATCTGCCGGCCGAAGTGCAGCCGGCCCCCGTCTGGTACGATCTCGTCAATCCCACGAGAGAAGAAGAGCGCACCGTCGGCGAGATCCTCGGCATCGCCGTGCCGACCATGGACGAGATGGAGGATATCGAGCTTTCCGCCCGCCTCTACCAGGAGGACGGCGCCGAGTTCATGACCATGACGGTGCTGATCAGGCCGGATGCCGGCACACCGCGAAAGGTGCCCGTCACCTTCATCGTCAAGGGCCAGGTTCTCATCACGGTCCGCCATTCCGAGCCGCGCCCTTTCGACGCGTTCATGGCGCGTGCCCGCAAGCCGAACGGAACCGGGCTCCACTGCAACAACGGCGAACTCATCATGACCGGGCTGATCGAGGCAATCATCGACCGCATGGCCGATACGCTGGAGCGGCTCGGCACCGAGATCGACCAGATTTCGCAGGAGGTCTTCAGCGCCAAGGCGACCAAGGCCAACAAGAAGACCCGCGACCTGCAGGACCTGATGCGCGAGGTCGGACAGAAGGGCGAGTTCATCACCGTCGTCAGGGAAAGCCTCGTCAGCGTTTCGCGCGCCGTCGCCTATTACGCGGCGCTCGACGGCGTCGACCGCAAGCTTTCCAAGGAACTGCGCCAGCGGCTGAAACTGCTGCAGCGGGATGCGACCTCGCTCGGCGATCACTCCGCCTTCCTGTCCGGCAAGATCAATTTCCTGCTCGATGCGACGCTCGGGCTGATCAATCTCGAGCAGAACCAGATCATCAAGATCTTCTCGGTCGCCTCGGTGGTCTTCCTGCCGCCGACGCTGGTCGCCTCGATCTACGGCATGAACTTCGCCTATCAGCCGGAACTGCAATGGCACTACGGCTACCATCTGGCAATCGTCGCCATGGTGGTCTCCATGGCGCTGCCCTATCTCTATTTCAAGCGGAGAGGGTGGCTCTGACCGGCTTTTGCGGAACGGGGAGAGCGTCGACCGCCAGCGACGTGGCGGCCGGACGAAACAAATGTCCGGCCGTGATTGCCGCTTCTTGATCTCCTCATCCGCCGGCCTATGTCGCTTCTGGCTGGGACATCTGCAGATCCGTTTCCCCGACAGCGAAGGACGAGACCATGCCCACTTTGAGCAACGGCAGTGAGCTTGAGATATGGGAAGACACCGACAACCAGAGCCCGGACGCGATCCTCTTCAACATCACTGAAACCGATGGTGACGTGCTCGGACCGGTCGGCGCCCGCACGGATTTCCCCTACGGCTGGGTCGATCTCGCCTCCGTTGACGTGTTCGAAGGCTTCTTTACCGTCACGACCTTCACCAATGACGGCCGAACGGAGCTCTTCACGACGCTCGAAACCTTCGTCTTCGACAACGAGGGCAATTTCATCCGGGCTCTCTCGGCCCAGGCCGCCTATCTTTCGACCGAGGTCATTTCGGTCACCGCGGCCAGCCCGGACGACATCACGGTGACCTGGCTAGGCGCCAACGAATATTATGGCGGCCAGAACACCCAGTATGGTGAGCACCAGATCATTCTGGAAGGCGGCGCGATCGAGCCCGACACCTTCGTCAACCATGCACCGACCGTCAACGACATGGACTTTCAGCTTTCGCCGGGCGAAACCCTGATCGACGTCCGCTTCAGTGCTTCGGATATCGACTATGATCTCCTGACTTTCGTCGTCGTGGATGGTCCTGATCACGGTACGCTGGAGCAGGAGACGCAATTCGACGAAGGGTATTATCCCTTCCCGCAGGGCAGTTATGGCGGCAGCCTGCATCATCATTTCGTCTATCTGAACGGTAATGTCTTCGATTATACGCCGGCCGCCGGCTTCATCGGCACCGACAGCTTCACCGTCTATGCCACCGATGGCCAGGGCAACAGCAATCTGGCGACCATCACGATCACGATCGAACCGCCCGCCGAAGAGATCACGCTCACCGATGCCAGAAATGTCTTCAGCTATGACGCCAGCGATCATCCGGTGCTGCTTGCGGCACTCGGCGGCGACGACCGGATCACTGGCAGCCGGTTCGGCGATCTGCTCGATGGCGGCGCAGGCAACGATCGCTTGCACGGCGGCGCGGGCAACGACGAGGTCGTCGGAGGCGGGGGCCGGGATCACCTCTACGGCGACGCCGGCGATGATGTCCTCGCCGGCGGTGCCGGCCGTGATGTGCTCGTCGGCGGGGAGGGACGCGATACCTTCTTCTTCGATGGCGCGCTGCAGCCGGAAAATCGCGACCGGATAGAAGACTTCCTCTCCGCCGACGATGTGTTCAGTCTGGCGGGTTCGGTTTTCGGCGGAGCCGCACCGGGCGCACTCGACGCTGATGCCTTCGTGGAGGGCAGGCGCGCCTTGGACGAGGGCGACCGGATCATCTACGACGCCTGCTCCGGTCGTCTCCTGTTCGACGCTGACGGCTCCGGCGACGGAGCGGCGGTCATCTTTGCTGCCGTCAACCGCGGCACGGCGGTTGCCGCGGAGGACTTCTATTTCGTTTGAGGATGCATACCGTCTCCTTCGCGCGAGGGAGATGGTACGCTCACTTATCCCATTCCGGCGCGAGATGCCCCGGATTGACGATGCGGCCGTTCGGGCGGGCGAGGCCGTGGATCGCTTCCATCTCGTCCAGCGACAGGGCGAAATCGAACACGTCGAAGTTTTCGGCCAGGCGGGAAACGGTGGCGGTCTTCGAAAGAGCGATCACGTCCTTCTGCTGGATCGCCCAGCGCAACACCACCTGCGCGGCCGTCTTCCCGTGCTTGGCGCCGATATCCTTCAAAAGCGCGTCACTTGGCACCTTGCCGTCTGCCATCAGGTAATAGGCGGTCAGAGACATGCCATGCTTGCGCGCCTCGCTCAGCACCTTCGCCTGGCTCAGATACGGATGGTACTCCACCTGGTTGGTGGCGATCGGCGCATCTGAAAGCTTCACGGCCTCGGCCATCAGCGGGGTCGAGAAGTTGGAAACGCCGATATTCTTCACCTTGCCGGCTTTGACGAGGTCATTCAGTGCGCCGATGCGGTCGGCAAGCGGCATCTCGCTTTGCGGCCAGTGGAGGAGAAGCAGATCGACATGGTCGGTCTTCAGCTTCCGAAGGCTTTCGTCGACCGAAGCGATGAAGGCGTTGTGCCCCACCTTGTCGACCCACACCTTGGTGGTGAGAAAGATGTCGGCGCGCGGAATTCCGGACTTGGCGATGACCTCGCCGACGGAGGTTTCGTTGCCGTAGATTTGCGCCGTATCGACATGGCGAAAGCCGAGCTTCAGGGCTTCCGGCAACACGCGGAAAACGTCTTCGTCGGGCATGCGGAAGGTGCCAAAGCCAAGGGCTGGAATATTGGCGCCGTTGGCGCTGACTGTGAACATCTGGAACTCCTGTGGGAAGCCCGACATGCGCCGGGCCTGAAACGAAAGGCCCGTATTAAATGGACCGATTTTCTGCCGGATCAACCTCCGTTCTTTCGGATATCACCCCGCAATCGGTGGGTTGAGGCGGGCAAAACCTTCTTGCCGGCGATAGGGGAAATGCGGATAGGGAACCGTCACCGTGCTCGCCGCATCGAGCTTTTCGACCTGCTCTTTCGTCAGCGACCAGCCGACGGCCCCGAGATTCTGGCGAAGCTGCTCCTCGTTGCGGGCGCCGATGATGACGGAAGAGACGGTCGGACGGCTGACGAGCCAGTTGATCGCCACCTGCGGCACGGATTTCTCCGTTTCGGTAGCCACCTCTTCCAGCGCGTCGACAACGCGGTAAAGCAATTCTTCGTCCACGGGCGGGCCGAAATCCGCGGTCTCGTGCAGACGGCTGCCGGCCGGGATCGGCTTGTTTCTGCTGATCTTGCCGGTGAGCCGCCCCCAGCCGAGCGGGCTCCAGACGAGCGCGCCGAGCCCCTGGTCCTGGCCAAGCGGCATCAGATCCCATTCGTAGTCGCGGCCGACCAGCGAATAATAGACCTGGTTCGCCACATAGCGGGTCTGACCATGTTTTTCGGCGGCGGCGAGCGACTTCATGATCTGCCAGCCGGAGAAGTTTGAGACGCCGATATAGCGCAGCTTTCCGTCCTTCACGAACTGATCGAGCGTCGAAACCACTTCCTCGACCGGCGTGGAGGCGTCGAAGGCGTGCAGTTGGAAGATGTCGATATGATCGGTATCGAGCCGCTTCAATGCGGCCTCGACGGAAGCGATCAGGCGGGAGCGGGAGGAGCCCCAGTCG
Source organism: Neorhizobium sp. R1-B (assembly GCF_004368875.1). Lineage (NCBI taxonomy): Bacteria > Pseudomonadati > Pseudomonadota > Alphaproteobacteria > Hyphomicrobiales > Rhizobiaceae > Neorhizobium > Neorhizobium sp. R1-B. The sequence continues at coordinate 120,203 of NZ_SOEM01000008.1, read as the reverse complement.
TTCGGCCCGTCGCTGGTCGGCAGGCTGGCCTTGGTGGAGATCAGCACCTGGTCTCGCCGGCCCTTGATCGCCTGCCCGAGCACCTCTTCCGAAGCGCCGTTCGAATAGACGTCCGCCGTGTCGAACAGGTTGACGCCGGCTTCAAGGCAGATATCGACGAGGCGGCGGGCTTCTGTCACATCGGTCGTGCCCCAATGGCTGAAGAGGGGGCCGGCGCCGCCGAAGGTGCCGGCTCCGAAACTCAAGACCGGCACCTGGAGGCCGGATGCACCGAGATTACGATATTCCATGGCTTCTATCCTTGTTGAAGTTCTATTCGGCGGGGCAGGCAAGCGCGGCAGCGGGCGTATCGGTGTTCTGGCGGTCCAGCCGGATGGCAATCAGCGCCACGGCCAGAGCCGCAAGCGGGACAAGCCCGGCAATGAGAGTGACAAAACCGAGGCCGGGGCCGTCATCGATCACCGCGCCGCCGAGCCAGGCGCCGATCGCGTTGCCCAGATTGAAGGCTGCGATATTGAAGGAGGAGGCGAGCCCCTGGCCGGCGCCTTCGGCCTTCTGAAGCACCCAGATCTGCAGAGGCGAGACTGTGGCGAAGGCTGCAGCGCCGAACAGACCGATGGCGATGACGGCAAATACCGGCTGGTGGATCGCCGCAGTCATGGCGATTAGGACGGCGGAGAGCGCGACGAGGCTCGCAACGATCGTCGGCACGAGATACCGGTCCGCGAAACGGCCGCCGAGGAGATTGCCGATGACCAGTCCGCCGCCGAAGACGAGCAGGATCGGCGAGACGGCGGCTTCGGAAAAGCCGGTGATCCCGGTCAGGATCGGCGCGATATAGGTGAAGCCCGCAAAAACGCCGACCCAGGAGAGCACGGTGGTCAGCAGGCCGAGGATGACGGAGCGGCGGCCGAGCACGGCCAGCACGCTCTGTGAAGCCTCTTGCCTGTCCTCGGAGGGCTTGTCCTTCGGAACGAGAAGCGCGATGACTGCGAGCGCGACAATGCCGATTGCGGTCACGGCAAAAAAGGTCGAGCGCCAGCCATAGGCCTGACCGAGCAGGTGCCGAAGGGCACGCCGAGGACGTTTGCGACCGTCAGGCCCGTGAACATGACGGCGATGGCGGAGGCTTGCCTGCCCGGAGCAACAAGGCTGGTGGCGACGACAGAGCCGACGCCGAAGAAGGAGGCATGGGCGAATGCGGTCAGGACACGCGCGGCCATCAGCGTCCAGTAGTCGGGTGCGAGCGCGCAGGCGAGATTGCCGATGGTGAACACCATCATTAGGCTCACCAGCAGGGTTTTCTGCGACCACCTACCGGCGAGCGCGCCGAGAATGGGCGCACCGACCACGACGCCGAGCGCGTAGCCGGAAATTAGCAAGCCGGCGGCGGAGATCGACACGCCGAGGTCGCTGCTGACGTCGATCAGCAGGCCCATGATGACGAATTCGGTGACCCCGATGCCGAAGGCACCGGCCGTCAACGCGTAGAGAGCGAGAGGCATTGGCTTGGATCCTCGTCCTTGGGAGAAAGGAGTTGATGGTCATTGGCCCCCGGATGACCAGGAGGCCTTCTGCACTGCAATATCGTCACCTAGGACTTGCCTGTGTAGCCGCACAAGCGGATAATCATTTGTGAATTTAAGTCACAGGCGATGAGCAATGGACAACCGTGCCGGCGAAATGGAAGTCTTCGCGCTCGCCGCGGAGCTGAAAAGCTTTTCCGCTGCCGGGCGCAAGCTGAAGCTCTCGCCGTCGGCGGTGAGCAAGCTCGTGACGCGTCTCGAAAACCGTCTCGGAACGCGTCTTGTGGTTCGCTCAACCCGCCTGCTGCAGCTCACGCCGGAAGGCGAAACGTATCTGGCGCGCGCGCAGCGCATCCTTGCAGAGATCGCCGATACCGAAGAGGTCGTGGCCGGCGGCGGGCGGATGCTGCCGCGCGGGCCGCTTTCCATCAATGCCTCGGTCGGCTTCGGGGAAAGATACGTCCTTCCGCTGGCGGACGAATTCCTGCAGCTCTTTCCGGAGGTGCAGCTCGATATCACGCTGACCGACGATGTCGTCGACCTGATTCGCGAGCGGGTGGATATCGCGATCCGCCACGGAACGTTGCGCGATTCGGCCCTGGTGGCCAGAAAGCTCGGCGAAAGCCGGCAGGTGGTAATGGCTTCGCCCAGCTACCTTCAAAGGCACGGCACGCCGGAAACGCCGGCCGATCTTTCCCGCCACAATTGCATCAACTTCAATTTCCGCCGCGCGGTGGAGGGCTGGCCGTTTCGTGATCCGCAAACCGGGCGGCGTGATATCCGCCCCGTCTCGGGAAGCCTGAAGGCCAGCAGTGGCTCCATCATCCGGCAGTTCTGCCTTGCCGGCCTCGGCATCGGGCGTGTCGGTCGTTTCCATGTGGAGCCGGATATCCAGGCGGGGCGCCTTATTCCGGTCCTTGAGGATTTCAACCCGGAGGATATAGAGGAAATCCACGCCGTTTACGCGGGCCACGAGCATCTGGCGGTGCGTATCCGCGCCTATATCGATTTCCTGGCGGCGCGTCTTTGATCACGCACTGTGTCCCAATCGCCTCATTCCTGCCATGGTTTGGCCGATTTTCTTGGGATATCCGGTGGGCTCAGGAGAATCTGACCATGTCCGAACAACTCAACGAAATCCTCGACCGTCTCCGCGCCGAAGTCAGCGCCGCTTCCGCCGAGCGGCCGCATCTCAGCATCCCCATGGAAGACCTGAGGTTGCTGGTCCAAACCTTTGAAATGCTGCATTCGGAGCGGGAGGAGCTGCGCCGCAAGGTGATTCAGCACGACGATGTGATGGAAGCCGTGACGACCTTCATCGAGGCCTATCGGCAGAAATACAGCAATTATTCGAGCGGGGGCGTGCGCCCCAGTGCGGTTCTCCGGCGCGAGGTCCGGATGATCTGGGCCGCCATGCACGGCCATGCGGTTGCGACCGACAGCAGCTTCTGACGTCTATCGCCGGCAACGCTATGCCCTGTTCTTGGCTTCCAGGCCTCCGACGAGCGGAGGCCGCCAGCTTTCCTTGCTGACGCCGACAGGTGGCGAGCCCCAGGTATTACCATGCGTATCCCGCTGTTTCTTGAAGAAACGCACGATCAGTCGGTGCAGCATATCCATGTTGGGCAGGATGCCGTGGAAGCCGGCGAATTGGGTGGCGGCCCGATCGGTCAATTCCCAATAGCCGTAATCGTGCGGGCGAACGCAGACCAACCGCTCCAGTGGAAGGAAATGCGGAATGGCGCCGTCATAGGGCACGGTGCCGTCGCCCGTCCGGCGCCGAATTCCGTCATCCGCATTGCCCCACTTGTTGTCCCGGTCGCTGCTCCTGAACTCGAATTCCGGATGCCCCTGGCGTTGCGCGATCTTCAGCGCGACGCGGGTGTCTGCATCGACGCCGACAACGCAAAGCCAGTCCTCCTCTGAAAGCGAGGTATCGTCGAGTTTGAACCCGGCAAGCGCCTGACGGGTCGCTTTCGCGTCGTCGAGCAGGGCCTTGAAAAGCGTCCGTGCCTGTTGCTGCCGGTCCGCCTGCCTCAGCCCGCGCAGACGAATGTATTCCGCGATCGTTTCCGTGATGGAGGGTTGCCAGACGGCGGGGTCGAAGAGGGTTTTCGGCAGCGACGCATCTTCGATTGTCATGGCGTCTGGAAGATCCGGCAGGAGATGATAGAGCGATGGCGTCATGCGCGCCGCCTCCCGCTCGCGAGAACTTGGCGGCGAGGTGCCGAGATTTGCCGTTCCCGTCGCAATCTTGATCACGGCTTCGAAGGAGCCGCGATAGGGAGTTGCGAGCGTCACCACCTTCGCCACCTTCTTCGCGCTTCCGAATCTCCGCAGATAATTGGTGATCACCAGCCCGCCCATGGAATGGCCGACAAGATTGACCTTGGGATCGGCCCCGTAGTTTTTCTTGTCGTAGTGGCGCATCAGCAAGGTGCGTGCGATCACCTCGTCGATCATCCGGCCGAGCTGTTCGGCCGTATCGTCGAGCGGTTGCCGCCAGTCGTATGAAAAGGGATAGACCGGCACCGGTTCGGTCTCCCTCGCTCTCAGATTGTAGCGCAGCTCCTCGAGGAGTTCCCGGTAGCAGATCTCGAAGAGCTGGCCGCCTCGCACCAGCGCCGGTTCGGTCGCCTCGAAGCGCAGGTTGTCCGGATGCAGAGCGGACCGGTCGTAATCCTTATTGATTACCGACCAGACCTTGTCGGGCGGCAGCGTATAGTGATCCTCGAGATAGGTTGCGGTGATTCCGGGAACGACGATCACCGGGTAAGACAGTCCATCGAGCATCGAAGTCACCTTGCGCCGCTTTGCCGACAAATGACGGCCAATACAACTACGGCAAGTTCTCCTGCGTCAAGACAACCTTTTGGGTGGACCTGCCCGGTTCAATCCCGGTCCGGCGCGCCTAGCGGAAATAGCTGCCGGTAGGGCCGCGCTTCGTCCACCGCCCGCGCAAATGAGGGACGAGCAAGCAGGCGCGAACGATAGGCCCGCACATTGGCGAAGCGGTCGGCAATCTCATGCGTCCAGTCAGCGTAGAAGAGGAAGGGTGCTGCCGCGCAGTCGGCCAGGCTGAACCGGTCGCATGCCGCCCACTCGCGTCCCGCCATGCGCTGGTCGAGCCAGCCATAGGCCGCATCCAGCATGTCGCGCGCTTCCTGCACGCCGTAGGCATCGCGCTTATCTTCCGGCCTGATGGCATTAAAGACGATCCGCTGCTGTGGTGTTGAAATATAGTTGTCAAAGAACCGGTCGAGCATCCGCACCTCCAGCGCCTGATCGACGTCGTCCGGAATCAGCTTCACCGGTCCGGGATAGTGAACTCCCAGATATTCGATGATGATCGTCGCCTCGAAGACAGGTTTTCCGTCGTCTACCAGAACTGGAAAGCGTTTTACCGGCCACATTGCGGTGAGTTCCTGATAGGCGGAAGGATCCTCAGGTCCCAACATGCGGGCGTCGAAAGCGGTGCCGTTTTCGTAAACCGCCGTCAGAACCTTCTGGCAGTAGGACGAGAACGGATGAAAATAGAGAACTGGACGCATTTTGCGGCCTCCCAAACCGATTGCACTGTAAAACCGGTATCTGAATAACCTAACCGGTTCGACAATGCAACCGGTTATGCGTGTTCGCGAATCGGGGTCTGGGCGTGAAGCGCCTTGATTTCCTCCGCCACCAGTTCCTGCAGGCGCCAGAGGTTACGGTCGTAGATGCCGAACTCGGCAAGATGCACGACGGTATTGTAGAGGTATTCCGCGCAAGACCCGCGGTGCCCGCAGGCACGGGCGAGAACCGGCGCAACATCGTGAAGCGGCAGGCGCGGGCGAATGAGCCGCTGGCTGTTGCCGCCGACCCAGAAGGTCAGCGCCCGCACGGTGTCACCCTCCTCGGTCCTGACCGGCAGCCAACGCATCGAGGTGAGGCTGTCGCGATTGCTGACCTCGCGGCGCAGCGCTTTTTCGATCTGCATCCGCTTTTCGTTGCCGGCCACCCGGTAGATCACGCCGTCGCAGCGCCCGCCGCGTGAAAGCACCATCATCAGTCCCGGTTGCGTGGGCGAGCCGCGGCCGCGCTCGATCCTGAGCGAGAAGGAACGGTGCCAGCCGAATGCGGTTGCCCGCCGCGAGGCGATGGAATCGAAGCCCGGCTTCCAGATCAGTGAACCATAGGCGAAGATCCACAATGGCCCGTCGCCGACTTCCTGCGTCAGGCGATCCGTCAGCGAGGCATAATCCTCCTCGGTCATCGGCTGCCAGGAGGGCGGAGGGCCTGGGTCGGTCTCATCGCGAAAGCAGAGATCGACCAGTTCCTGCGTGAGCGACATCCTGCGGATCTTCGGCATGGTTCCAGACAGTTTAGCGGGACGGAAGCTGCAACGGTGCAGTTGCTGCCGTCCCGAGTCAATCCGTTTTGCCGCGCTGCCGCATCACCGCCAAGATGTTCTGCTGTAAAGGTCACGGATTATTTCCGACTGAAAGATGCCGAAATAATATCGTCACGGAGGATGATCATGGACATGATCCCAGACGCCGGCCTCGACGAGATCCAGGTCAAACACAGATGGCTCGATCTTGCCGGTATGAAAATTTTCTATCGGGAAGCGGGAAGGGTAGGTGCTCCCGTTCTGCTTCTGCCGCACGGTTATCCCTGTTCGTCGTATGAATTCCGTGCGTTGATGCCCCGGCTTGCCGACCGATGGCACCTCATCGCGCCGGATTTTCCTGGCAGTGGCTATACCGACACGCCGGACGGCTTCCGTTACGATTTCGACGGTTTCGCCGATTTCTTGGACACCTTCACCCAGAAACTCGGCCTGCAGAGATTCGCCCTCTATCTCCATGATTTCGGTTCGCAGATCGGTCTTCGCCTGGCCATCAAGAAACCGCACCGCATCGCGGCGCTGGTCATCCAGAACGGCGATATCTACGAGGATGTTCTCGGTCCGAAATACGAAGGCCTCCAGGAGTATTGGCGCAATCCCACGGCGGAAGCGAGGCAGAAGATCGCCGACGCGGTGAGCGAGGAAGGGTTCAGGGAGGAATTCCTGAACGAGGTGCGGCCGGAACTTGCCGAGCGCATCTCGCCCGACCTCTGGAAACTGCATTGGTCGCTGATGGACGAACGGCGGCGCAAGATTGCCATCGACGTCATCGCCAAGCTTCGCGAGAACGTCGAATGGTTTCCCCGTTACCAGCAGTATCTGCGCGATCACCAGCCTCCGACGCTGATCGTCTGGGGGCCGCAGGACGGCTACATGCCGGAAAAATCCGGCCGGGCCTATCTGCGCGATCTGCCGAAGGCGGAACTGCACCTGCTCGATGGCGGCCACTGGCTGCTGGAGACCAACCTCGACGAAGTCGTGCCGCTGATCCGCGGCTTCCTCAGCCGGTTCCATACCGCCTGAAATCTGTCCATTCCCGGAGAAGTGGAGTTCCCGAACTGATGCGTTGGCTTTTTATTGCGGTGTTGTTGATCCTGATCGGGTGTGTTTTGAGTATCGTCTGGATGAACGACCCCGGCCAATGGCCTCAGGGCGACAGTCGGCTCGATGCTCCCGACCCTTCCCATGCCAATCTGTTGCGGGGCGCGCCTTCGCCGCGCGATCCGTAAGGAAGGCCGGCAGAGTTCGCATCTGCCCCGATCCTATGACCACCCTGCCGGCCGGTGCAGCCTTTTCCGCAGGAAAGCGGATGTGCGGTAAGTCATGCCGGCGGGGCGTTCCGGGTCGGCCATGTCGGATTCTGCCATAAGCTCTTCGGCCGGCGTGAGTTCGCGCATCGGGACCGGGCGCAGGCCGCGGCCCTTCTCGCGATTGAGCAGGTCGATGACGCGGAGGATCGACCCATTCGCCTGCTCACGGCCGTTCTGTACATCTTCCCTTGAGCAGCCGAGATGTTCGGCGAGCAGCGCATCGCGTTCCTCGGCAATTTTTTGGCGGAGCTCCGGCTGGTCCTCCCTGGCCTCCAGGATGAGGTCGCATTCGGTATCGTAACCCATAGAGCGATTGTTGAGATTGGCTGAGCCAATTTTGAGGACGCGGTCATCCGCGATCATCAGTTTTGCATGGACATAGATCGGCGTGCCGGCCTCGTTGACGGGATAAAGTATACGGAACTTCTTGCCGCAATCGGCGTCCTGGACGAGTTTCATGAGGCGTATCCGGGCTGAATCCATCGCCTTGGATTCCAGCCAGCCCTCCGCTCCGGCCGGATTGACAAGCACGATTTCCGGCCCGTCCGGTTCGCTGAGGCGCTTGGCCATGGCTTCTGCAACGCGGCGGGAAGCAAAATATTGGCTCTCGACATAAAGGGTCTTTTCAGCTGCCGCGATGATCGCAAGTGTTGCATTTTCTATTTCGGTGACCTGCTTGCGCTCGAGATATTCAGGCGCGGTGCGGGCTATCCCCACGTCGATATTCTCGTATTCGACAACAAGATCTTCCGGCCACGAGTCGCTTTCCACCACGTGCCGTTCGAGCGTTTCTCCGGTTGCCATCTTCCAGCGTTCGCGGGCAAGCTCTCCAAGGGCCGCCGCCAGCGGTCCCGAACAACAGCTCGTCGCGTCGTGCCAGGGCGCTTCCGCAAATCCCATCGGAGAACGCCGGGCCGGATCGTCCTCGCGATGGTCCTGCGTATCCCAGCGACCGGCCGTCATATCGATGCCGCCGCAGAAGGCAAGGCGATCGTCGACGACCAGCAGCTTCATATGATGGGCCGACGTCAGTGGATGGGCGCCATCGAGCTTCAGATGGATGCGGTCGTTGAAAAGCCAGCGAAGGATGTAGAAGGGCGTTTCGCCACGCGTCAGCGAAGCCAGAAGGCCGACGTCCCATTTGAGAATCCGGATGTCGATCCTGTCGTTCTTCCTGGCGAGCGCGTTGAGGAAGCGTCCGAGCTTGTCCGGCCGCTGCGCATCTTTTCTTCCGGGCTCCAGCCGGATGCGCGTGTCGAAATCCCAGCCGATCAGGTAGATCGACCGCTTCGCCTTGAGCATCGCCTGCTTGGCATAGTGAAAGAAATCGGCTGCGTCGATGATGACCGAAAGCCGTTCGGCGCGGGCAATCCGCCAGCAACTTTCACCTTCTACCAACAAGGAGGTCATGTCCAGCCGGTTCCGTTCCTGCCGCTTCCGCCCGGAGGGTGTTTGCCCGGCGCGCGGCGGAGCGGGAACGCGTCACCAGCTCCCAGGTTCCCTGTCCCGTCCGCCCTCAAGATCGCATGATTTTTTGTGATGCTTCCATTCGCTGCGGTGCTGGCTATCAAAAAAGCATTGTGAGTTCAACGAACTGACATGGACGCCAGGGCGTTCGGCTCTGGCAGGTCGACAAATTTCTCCTTGACGTTCCGGATGGCTGAGGCCTTCACTCGGCTCGCAATTCGAAGAACCTCAAGGAGAATGCCAATGGCCGTCGATACATCCGCCCGCACCACCACCTGGACCTTTGTGGACGGCGAGTGGCTCGAGGGCAATCCGAAGCTCGTGGGCCCAACGTCGCATGCCATGTGGCTCGGTTCGACGGTTTTCGACGGCGCCCGGTGGTTCGACGGCATCGCGCCGGACCTCGATCTGCATTGCCAGCGCGTCAATCGTTCGGCGAAGAATATGGGCATGAAACCGGTGATGCAGGCCGAGGAAATCGAGGCGCTCGCCTGGGAAGGGGTGAAGAAGTTCGACGGCAGGACCGCGATCTACATCAAGCCGATGTATTGGAGCGAGCATGGCATGCCGTTCAGCGTCGTCACGGCCGACCCGGAATCGACCCGTTTCGCGCTCTGCCTCTTCGAGGCGCCGATGCACACCGCAAAACCCTCCTCGCTCACCGTTTCGCCCTATCGCCGCCCCAGCCCGGAAGTGGCGATGACCGCCGCCAAGACCGGCAGCCTTTACCCCAACAGCGGCCGCATGATCCTGGACGCCCGCAACCGCGGCTTCGACAATGCGCTTGCCCGCGACATGAACGGCAATGTCGCCGAAACCGCCTCGTCGAACATCTTCATGGTCAAGGATGGGGTGGTGATGACGCCGGTCGCAAACGGCACCTTCCTTGCCGGCATCACCCGTTCGCGCGTCATCGGGCTGTTGCGGAAGGCAGGCTTCGACGTCCGTGAGACGACGCTGACCGTCGAGGACTTTACGGACGCCGACGAGATCTTCACCTCCGGCAACTATTCCAAGATCGTTCCGGTCAACCGGTTCGAAGATCGCCAGCTGCAGGAAGGCCCGGTCGCCCGCAAGGCGCTGGAGGTCTACATGGACTGGGCGCGTTCCACGACGGGCGACGACGTCTGAGGAAGGACGGCGACGGATCGAGAGAGCGTCGGCGTACGTCAGCGCATCTTCTATGATCTGTCCGCGTCAGCCTGAGCGCCACGGCCGATCGATGCGGCGGCTCGGACCTTCGGCGCTGTTTTCCATCATGCCAACCTGCCATATTCCTGCGGCCGCCCCCAGCGCGCTTTCCCGCTAGAGGAACCGAACGGCGGCCGTCCCGATGATGATGAGCGAGACAGCGATCATCAGCGGCTTTACCGGCAGCCTCCTGACGATCAGTGCCCCAAGGGGAGCGGCAAGCACGCCGCCGATGATCAAGCCGACGGCCGAGGAAAGCTCCGACCAGCCGAGCGCCACAATGAAGGTCGCCGAAATGACGGTGGTGACGGCAAATTCAGTGAGATTGGTCGAGCCGATGACCTTTTTCGGATCATGGCCGCGGCCGAGCAGGCTGCTTGTGACGATCGGCCCCCATCCGCCGCCGCCCATGGCGTCCAGCACGCCGCCGCCGGCGCCCACGAAGGGCACGATCCAGTCGCGCACGTCGCGCGGCCATCTCGGCTGAAATGCCTTGTACAAGATGAACAGGCCGACAGCGATCAGATAGGCCGAAACCAGGGGTTCGATCGCCTCGCCGTCGATGTTGGAGAGCATATAGGCCCCGATCGCCCCGCCGATCATGCCGGCCGGGGCCAGCCTCACGACAAGCCGCCAGTCGACATTGCGGTGGTAGAGATGCGAAAGCCCGGAGGCCGCGGTCGTGAAGCATTCGGTGACATGCGTCATTGCGCTTGCCACGGCAGGCGGCACGCCGACCGCGAGCAGGCTGGTGGTGGTCAGCACCCCGAAGGCCATTCCGAGCGCTCCGTCGACAATCTGCGCCAGGAAGCCGATGGCGATGAAAATCAGAAAGTCCGACGTCAGGAAATCGAGCGGCATGCAGCCTCCTCTTTTATCGCCTGCGGTCGCTCCCAATTCACGGATAGGATCAAAGGTTCCCGTTTGGCGGAACCAGCATATTGCCCCTCCTTATTTCGGCAGGGCCACCTTGAGCACGTCCGGCCCCAGCTCGCTGCCGAGTTCGACGGTCTTGGTCTTTTTGTCCATGACGCAAATATGGCTGATCTGAACCTTGGCGCCCTTCGCCTCGCCGGTGACGATCGCAAGGCCGAATTTTTCGCTGCCGAAGGGATCGACGACCGCTTTCGGGGCCTCGATCATGCCCTTGGCGGCGGCCTCGCATTTCTGCCCGACCTCCTTTGAGAACTCTGTCCACGCGTCGTCCGAGGAGGCGTATGCAGGGGCGAGGCCGGCTGCGATCATGAGGGTGGCAATGGCAAGTCGAGACGTCATGGCGGGGGCTCCGAATCGGTGATGTGGCTCTTTTCTTCTAAGCCCTAAATTCCGCAAGGTCGTGGCCTGATCTGCTTGATTTTTGGCAAGTTCACCGTTGCCTCTTGGCCGCAGCACTCCTATGTTCCCGCACGACCTCTATTCAAGGTGTTTGCCGAAAAGGAGTAAGACAATGGCTTTCGAACTTCCCGAACTCCCCTACGACTACGAAGCGCTTTCGCCCTACATGTCGAAGGAGACGCTGGAATTCCATCACGACAAGCACCACAAGGCCTATGTGGACACGGGCAACAAGCTCGCGGCCGAAGCCGGCATGGGCGAGCTTTCGGTCGAGGAAGTGGTCAAGAAGTCCTTCGGCACCCATCAGACCCTCTTCAACAACGCCGCCCAGCACTACAACCACATCCATTTCTGGAAGTGGATGAAGAAGGGCGGTGGCGGCACCTCGCTGCCGGGCAAGCTGCAGGCCGCGATCGATAGCGACCTCGGCGGCTACGACAAGTTCAAGGCCGATCTCATTGCCGCCGGCACCACCCAGTTCGGCTCCGGCTGGGCCTGGGTTTCCGTCAAGGACGGCAAGCTCGTCATTTCGAAAACCCCGAACGGCGAAAATCCGCTGGTGCACGGCGCCGAGCCGATCCTCGGCGTCGACGTATGGGAACATTCCTATTACATCGACTACCGCAATGCCCGCCCGAAATACCTCGAAGCCTTCATCGACAGCCTGATCAACTGGGATTACGTGCTGGAACGCTACGAAGCGGCGGCGAAGTAACCTTTAAAAGTCGTCACCTCGGGTTTGACCCCGATGACCGCACCCGGCGTTTTCCAACGCCGGGTGTTTTTGTTCCGGGCGGTTGACGATCATCACCCGTAACCTGAAGCACTTCAGGCCATTCGAGGTGCCGGTGAAGTCGCCCGACGAACTTGCCTTCTGACTGTTGCGGCGGCGCTGCGTCCCCGCTATCGACGTACCTGTCACATACCTGTCTTAACGCCGGTCTATTCCCGCTTCATGCCCCACGAAAAACCTCTTCTCCGCTTCGGCATCATCGCCGATCCGCAATATGCCGATGCCGAGCCCTGGGCGGAGCTTGACCGGTATTATCGCAACAGCCTGGCCAAACTTCAGCAGGCCATCGGCATTCTGAACGATGAGGATCTATCCTTCGTAGCGACGCTCGGCGATCTCATCGATCGCGACTGGGAGAGCTACGACGCGGTTCTCTCGCTCTATGAGGGCCTGCGCCACGAGAGTTTCCTGCTCCCCGGAAACCACGATTTTTTCCTGTCGCCGGAGCGGCTGGACGACGTTCACGCGCGGCTCGGCATGCCGGCGCCCTGGCATGATTTTTCCCGGGGCGGAGTCCGCTTCGTGGTGATCGACGGCAATGAGGTGAGTCTGTTTTCGACGCCGGGCGGCCATCCGCGCCATACTTTGGCGCAGCAGCGGCTGGAGGCGCTGCAGGCCGCGGGCGCGATCAACGCCAGGGAATGGAACGGCGGCATCGGCGAGGAACAGTTCGCCTGGCTGCAAGACACGCTGGCACGCGCCGATGCGGCTGGCGAGAAGGTCGTCGTCATGGGGCACTATCCGCTTTATCCGGCAAACGAACATAACCTCTGGGACCACGAGCGGCTCACCCAGCTATTTGCCCGTTCGGGCAATGTGCTGGCCTATCTGAACGGCCACAACCATGCCGGAAATCTCGGCCGCGACGGCACGACCTGGTATATCAATTTTAAGGGCATGGTCGATACCGAGACGGAAAACACCTTCGCCGTCGTCGAAATTTTTCCCGACCGCATGGAGATTATCGGTCATGGACGTGAGGAAAGCCGCACGCTTTCCTTCTAATGTGGAGTATCCCGCGGACCGCGACAGGCTTCAGGCTGGTTCCGATGCGGTCCAGCCCTGTACCCACAAGGCTCTCAGTCTCTCCCCCTGGCCGTGGAAGAAATCGTCCGCTGGGCCGCAATGCTCCACCCGGTCGGCGCGAAAATTGCGGATCGCCTGTCGAAGCTCACACCAGGCGACGATATTGGCGGTCTGCGAATAATAGATGAGCGCGATCGGCCGGATCGTCCGCTCCGTCGCCCGGCCCAGCTCGTCGCGGTAGTCGAGCGCCAGCTTCTGCTCGTCGCGGATCGCTCGGCGCACCATGGCAAGGTCGACCGCTTCCGGCACCGGTGCCGGCGAACCCCAGGCATGCAGCGCATTGTCGGAAAACAGCCCGGCGAGCGGCGGCGGCACGACTCCGGCGATCTTGCGGTTCACCTGCTTGGCCGCCTGTTTGAGGCCGGTGTCGCCGGTGCGCTCGAGAAGCGCCAGCGCCAGCACGATCGCCTCCGTCTCCTCGATCGACAGCATCAGCGGCGGCAGCGTAAAGCCCGGCCGAAGGATATAGCCGATGCCGCGCCCACCCTCGATCGGCACCCGCATCGCCTGAAGTGCAGCAATATCCCGGTAGATGGAGCGCACCGTCACCTCGAGCTGCGCCGCGATTTCGGCCGCCGTCACGGGCTTCCTGGCAAGTCGCAGAATCTGGATGATCTCGAAGAGGCGCGACGCCTTGCGCATGCTTTTTCCTGTCGCCGAAATGACGCCAACTGACAGAACGCTGTCAGTTGGCTTGACGTATAGGACCTCATATCCGGTTGAAAAACAAGGTTTCCCCTTTCCGGAGACCAAAAGTGCGACAAGAGAAACTGACATGACCTATACGGAAAACCTCTGGCTCTTCTTCACCCTCCTCTTCGGCATCATCGTGGTGCCGGGCATGGACATGATCTTCGTGCTCGCCAATGCACTCACCCGTGGCCGGACTGCCGGTCTTGCCGCCACCGCCGGCATCATGCTGGGCGGGCTGGTGCATTCGCTCTACGGCGCAATCGGCGTCGGACTGCTGGCAAGCCTGATGCCGGTGCTGTTCAGGCCGCTCCTTATTCTCGGAGCGCTCTATATGGCCTGGATCGGCATCAGCCTGATCCGCAGTTCCATCACAGTCGATCACGTAGGGCCTGCCGACACCCGCTCCAACTGGGATGCGTTCCGGCGCGGTGCCGTCACCTGCCTTATCAACCCGAAGGCCTATCTCTTCATGCTCGCGGTCTATCCGCAGTTCCTGCGCCCCGATTTCGGTCCCCTCGCGCCGCAGGCAGCGGTCATGGCGGTGATGACGTCGGCGACCCAACTCGCGATCTATGGCGGGCTGGCAGTGGTGGCCGGCAGGGCTCGAACGCTTCTCGTCGGCAACAGCAACGCCACCATCTGGGTCGGGCGGACCGCCGGCCTGCTGCTGCTCGGCGTCTCGCTTCTCACCCTGTGGGAGGGCTTGAAGGGGTGATAGCTGCTCAGCCGAGGAGCGAACGCCGCAGCGGCCCCCAGCTAGAGATTTGATTCCTAAGGCGATCTCACCGTTTTGTTACTTCTTTGTCATCGGCCGGACGGTCATGGTGCGGCGCATCGTAGAGACCGCCCGGATTCGATGCCAAAGAGGAGAATGTCTTTCATGCGACTTAAATCGATTGCCCTCGCTGCCGTTGTCGGCTGTCTTGGTTTGTCCGCTGCCATTGCCCAGGAGGAACCTCAGGTTCGGCGCCAGAGCCAGATGAAAGCCGTAGGCGGCGCACTCGGCGCGCTCGGCGGCATCGCCAAGGGTCAGAAGCCGTACGAGGCCGAGACCGTAAAAGCGGCGCTGACGACCATCAGCACGACCATGAAGGTTTTTCCCGATCAATTTCCTGCTGGCTCGGAAGCAGGTTCGGAAACGGAAGCTGCTCCGGCGGTCTGGCAGAACCCCAAGGACTTCCACGCCAAGGCGGAAAAGCTCGCTGCCGAAGCGGATAAGCTGCTGGCCGCCGTCCCGGCCGATCAGGCCGGCGTCGGCTCGGCGATGAACGCTCTTGGAGGCAGCTGCAGCGACTGTCACCAGACCTATCGCGTGAAGAAGTAGCCGCTTGCGGGGCGGCTGCAAGCCGCTCCGCCGTTCCGGCCCTTCGTCTATTGCGAAATATTGAATATTATCACTGCCTTGTTACTTCCTCCCGCCGAGCACCCATCGCATCGTGAGCCGTTGTCAACAGGCCGGCCCTGCCGGCTCACGGGAGGAATGTGCACATGCAGTTGAGGTCTTATGCCATTGCGGCGGCTGCCGCCTGTCTCTGTCTGTCCACGGCGGTCGCGCAGGAGGATGCGATCGCTGCCCGGCAAAAGCTGATGAAGGAAAACGGGCAGTCGGCCGGCGCTCTGGGTGCGATCGCCAAGGGCGAGAAGCCATATGATGCGACGGTTGTGAAAACGGCGCTGACGACCATCAGCACCAATATCAAAGCATTTCCGGAGCAATTTCCGGCAGGCTCGGACAAAGGAAAGACCAAGGCGCTACCGGCGATTTGGGAAAAGCCGGATGACTTCCGCGCTCTGGCGACAAAGCTCGGGTCGGAAGCCGATGCGCTGCTTGCATCCATGCCGGCCGATAAGGCAGGTGTTGCGGCAGCATTGGGACGGTTGGGTCCGATCTGTTCCGACTGTCACAAGACCTACCGGGCTCCCATGAACTGATCGGTGGGACCGGACGCCGGCGGCGGTCCGCCGCCGGCCTTCACGAACTTTCAAGGAGAAGATCATGGCGTCTCGGTGGGCGAAAGTCTTGGTGGCCGGCGCGGTCGTTGTGGCGGTCGGCGCCGGGATAGCCTGGGCGCTCACGAAACCCGATCCTCATCCGGAAAGCTATTGGGCCAATCTCGGGGATCCGGATCTCGGCGCCGGCGAACAGCTGTTCTGGGCCGGCGGTTGCGCGGGCTGTCACGCCGCGACCGGCGCCAAGGGAGACGCCTTGAAGGTGATGTCGGGGGGACGCGCGCTGCCCAGTCCCTTCGGCACCTTCCATATCCCGAATATCTCCCCGGACCCGCAGGCAGGCATCGGCAACTGGACGCTGGCGCAATTCGGCAACGCCATGACCCGCGGTGTCGGTCCGGACGGCGAGCATCTCTATCCGTCCTTTCCCTACGGCTCCTATGCCCGCCTTTCGGCGAAGGATATCAACGATCTCTTCGGTTACCTGAAGACGCTGCCGGCAAATTCCAACGCCGCTCCGCCGCACGAACTTGCTTTCCCCTACAATATCCGCCTTGGCGTCGGCGTCTGGAAATATCTCTATTTCAACGACCAGCCGCGCGTTGCGCTGGCTTCGACCGATGAGAAAGTAAAGCGCGGTCAGTTCCTCGTGGAAGGACCGGGCCATTGCGGCGAATGTCATACACCGCGCGACCCCATGGGCGGCTTCCAGCCCGACCGCTGGCTGGCCGGCGGTCCAAATCCGGAAGGCAAGGGCAGCATCCCCAATATCACCTCTGGGAGCAAGGATGTCGGGTCCTGGAGCGACGGCGACATTGCCGCCTATCTCGAAACCGGCTTCACGCCCGACTTCGACAGCGTCGGCGGCTCCATGGTCGAGGTCCAGCAGAACATCGCGCATCTGCCGAAGAGCGATCTGGAAGCTATCGCGGCTTATCTGAAGGCGGTGCCGCCCGTAGAGTGAGGTGCTTGCAAAAAATGCTATCATCTACTACTTTGTCTATATGAACGGCAAGCACCGCAAGACACTGGAAGCTGTCTTTAGGGATCCGGTATCCGGAACGCTCGAATGGGCGGCTATCGAGAGCTTGCTTGTTGCTGCTGGTTGCGTCGTCATTGAGGGGAGCGGGTCTCGTGTCCGTTTTGACAGGGACGGGGAGATCGAGACTTTCCATCGACCGCATCCAGCTAAGGAAGCAAAGCGCTATCAAGTGCGTGCAGCACGTACTTACTTGATCCGTCTAGGGATAATGCCATGACAAATGTAATGACTTACAAGGGTTACTCCGCTCGTATTGAATACGATGACGAGGACGGCATCCTGTTTGGCCAGATTTCCGGCATCCGCGACGGTGTCGGTTTCCACGCGGATAGTGTGGACCAACTGCGGACTGCTTTTCGTGAAGCGGTCGACGACTATATCGAGACCTGTGCCAAAGTCGGTAAGGAACCGCAGAAACCTTATTCAGGAAAGATGATGTTCCGCGTGAGCCCCGAAATCCATAGGCGCGCCGCTCAAGCTGCGGAACTTGCCGGCAAAAGCCTAAATGAGTGGGCAGGAGAGGTACTGGCCAAGGCGGCCGGATAGACCTTGGCCAGTCGCGCGTTTATGCCAGCGCCTGCATATAGCGCATGCCGGTCACCGGGCGCGGCTTGAAATCCATATGCTCGTAGAAGCGGTGCGCTGCGAAATTGCCGGTCGCGGCGCTGACCGAAAGGTAGTCGCAGCCGGCGTTCTTGGCGATTTCGCGGGCGCGGGCGACGAGGTGTTGGCCGATGCCGTGGCCGCGATGACCGTCGCGCACGAAAAGATGGTGAAGGTCCATGCCGCGTGTGCCTTCCTGGGCCCTGTAGAGCGGCACGAGAATGGCGTAACCGATCAATCCCGAACCGGTATCGGCAACAAGCGCGGTGATCCAGGGCATGGGACCGAAAAGGTCGCGTTCCAGCTTTTCGGGCGTGATGGCGGCGGGGTCGTTGTGATGGGCGGCCAGCGCCGCGATCAGCTCGTTGAGTTCTGGCAGGTCTCGCGATTTCGCGCTGCGGATGGTCACAACGGGCGGTCTGAGCAGTGAGATTTCGGTATCTTCGGTCATTTCCGGCATCCTTTTTCGGTCTTATTTCGCCGTCAGGTGCCGTTTCTCATGAACAAAGCCGCCTGACGGCGGCTTGTTGACATGATGATCTGTCGAGCCGCCCCTTAGAGGTAGGCCCAAAAATACGAGCAGGCGATGATGGTGCGCGTCTTGATCATGCGCGTTGAATGCTCCCGATCGAGGAACTTGTCAAGCGCGATTAAGAATGGCCGACGGCCCGTTAGTGCTCACTCTCGCAAAGTCCGTGATCCGATAGGGCGCGGATCACGTAACATTCCTCGATCGAATGGCCGCCGTCGCAATGGGAGACGATCCGGTCGAGTTCCTGCTCCAGCTTCCTCAGCCTTGCGATCTTTTCGCGCACCGCCGCCAGATGTTCGGCGGCGATCCTGTCGGCATCGGCGCAGGGTTGCTGCGAATGTTCGCTCAATCGGATGAGCTCGCGGATTGCAGGAATGTCGAGGCCGAGGTCGCGGGCATGGCGGATGAAGGCAAGCCGCTCCAGATCGCTCCTTTCGTAGCGCCGCTGATTGCCTTCCGAGCGTTCGGCCGCTTTCAAGAGGCCCATCTGCTCGTAGTAGCGAATGGTCGGTACCTTCACGCCCGTGCGTTTTGAGAGACTACCGATCGACAACATGGCGAAAATTCCTCTTGAAGCTCTAGTGACTATAGGAATTATCTAGGTGGTCACTGAACAAGGCGCAAGCGGAGAGGTGACGTCATGGACGCAAGCTGCAGATATTGCCACGGCAGGTTCGAAGAATTTTCCAGAGGTCATTTCCGGGCCTTCTGGGTGCTCGTCGCCATCGCTGCCGGTTTCTGGCTGGTCTTGGCGATAGAGGTCCTCAGGCGTTCGCCGGCGGATCGGCGGCACTGGGACGAGCGGGAAGGAGGCGGCTCCTTCGTGGGGGGTACGTCTTCGCGCTAGACGGCATGACCCAATTTGCATTCTGATAAGACTCCAAGTAGCCTACCCCCCTATATTACCTTTCGGAGCAACCCATGGCCCATACCATTCGGGAAAAGTCAAAGCTTCTAGCGCGGGTGCGCCGGCTGAAGGGGCAGATGGAGGCGGTGGAACGGGCACTGGAGGCGGAGGCGCCTTGCGGTGAAGTATTGCGTCAGCTCGCTTCGATTCGCGGCGCGCTCGCCGGCCTCACCGGCGAGGTGATGGAGGATCACCTTCATGAGCACGTTCTGCACGCTGCAGATGAGAAAGAGAGGGCGCAGGCGGCGGAAGAACTCGCCGAGGCGCTCAGAACCTATATCCGCTAACCGGGGTCGACAAAAAAGGGGAGAACCGCGATGGCCCATTCCGTCGAAGAGTTGAAGCACGACCACGTATTTCTCGGCGCCGATCACGAGCGCAACGAACGCAGGGTCTGGCTGGTGATTGCGCTGACCGCAACGATGATGGTGGCGGAGATTGCCGCCGGTTCGATCTTCGGTTCGATGGCGTTGACGGCCGATGGCTGGCATATGTCGACGCATGCGGGTGCGATGCTGATTTCGGCGCTCGCTTATGTTTACGCCCGTCGGCAGGCCCGCAATCCGCGCTATACCTTCGGGACGGGCAAGCTCGGCGATCTTGCGGGATTTGCGAGCGCCATCGTACTGGCGCTGATCGCGCTTCTGATCGCCTGGGAAAGCGCCATTCGTCTCGCCCGTCCTGTTCCGATCGATTTCGACCAGGCGATTCTGGTCGCCATCCTGGGGCTGGCGGTCAATCTGCTGAGCGCCTGGCTTTTGCGAGAGGATCACCATCATGGCCATCACCATCATCATGATGCCCATGGACATGACGGCGGCCATCGCCACGGCGACGACCACGGGCATGATCACGGCGGGCACGATCACGCCCATCATGCCGAAGACCACAATCTGCGCGCGGCCTACCTGCATGTGCTCGCCGACGCGCTGACCTCGGTGCTGGCGATCCTGGCGCTGATTCTAGGGCGCAGCTACGGCTGGGATATGCTCGATCCGGTGATGGGCATTGTCGGGGGGCTCGTGATCGCGCGCTGGTCCTGGGGACTGATCCGCGCCACCGCCGGGGTTCTCCTGGATGCCCAGCCGGATGACGATGACCTTGCCGGCGAAATCCGCCGGAACGTGGAAACGGAGGAAGACCGGATTGCCGACTTGCATGTCTGGCAGGTGGGGCCGGGGCATCATGCGGCGATCGTCGCCCTGATAACGCCAAAACCGCGGCCGCCTTCCTTTTATAAGGAGAAACTCCGGGAGATGACGAACCTGTCGCATGTCACGGTGGAGGTAACGCCGGCGGATGCGGCATAAAGCAATTTGGGGAGAAACGGAAACCGGTTTCCGTTTTTCGGTGGATCGGAAAGGATCAGGCGAATTCCTGGTAGATACCTTCGACCCAGTCCTGCGGAACGGCCGGCATCGACTGCTCGGCTACAGACGAACCGGTCTCGCCGGTTTCCATGACCCAGAGCGCATTGGCAAGCGATGAGGAAAGCAGCGTGCTGCTGCCGGTCAACGCGTTGGGAGAGCGCTGAATGGGCAGCGCCTCCCGTTGGGGCGCTTCTTCCGTCTTCCGGTCCACCTCTTGCGTCCGGTTGGGATAATAATAGCCGCTGAGGCCGCTATCGATCTTCATGGCAAAACGCGCCTGTGTTCAGAATGGTTAACGAAGGGTTAACGTCTGAAGCTTGCGCGAGGCTTGCGGCGAGTGTTTTGGCTTGACGGCGGACTCTTGACAAAGAAGTACAACCGGCCCGTGCTTCGCGCCGGTTCCTTATATGTTCATGCCTTGGAGAAATCCGTCGATGATCGTCGTCGTCAGCCGCTGATTGTTCCGGTACCGGCTGTCCTCGGTAAAAAAGACCGGTTCGGCCGGATCCCAGCCGCTCATGGTGAAATCGCTCTGGCGGGAGAAGAAGGCGACGAACTCTTCCTCCGTAGACCATGTGGCGATGGCCGCGCCCGGAAAACAGCCATCCTGGATATCGCAAAGAACAATGCCGGCATCCGTGCGGATCAGTCCGTGGCCGCAGAAGTCGCGGTGGAATTGGTGAATCAGGCCTTCGCCGATTTTCGCTCGCTGCAACTGGTCCCAGAGCTGGCGCGCCCTTTCCGCGCCGAGCGGCTTGCAGGACAGCAAGTCGCGCAGTTCGGCCGCTCGACTATCCATCTCCTCGTCGCTGGCGTTGATGAGAGGGTAGGGCGGCCAGTCGGCAGGCGTGCTCCTGCGCTGTCGCCAGATGGACCAGGAGATCGTCCCGACGACATAGATGATGACGGCGAAACAGACGCTCGGAATGATGATGCCCGCCATGCCGCCCGCTTGCCTATTCCATCGCTCGCGCCAGTTCAGCGAGCTTGCGGACCGTGTTCAGATTGCGTGACGTGCCGGGTTTGAGCGCCGGCACTTTCAGTTTTGAACGGCCGGAGCCATTTGGATAATGGACATAGATTTCCCGTCCGGCCACGACCGCCTCCTCGCCATCCGGCGCCACCATGCCCTTGAGCGCGTCGGTCGATGCCTTTTCCGGCAGAAAATAGACGAGCAGGAAGTTCGGCTTGGCATCGGGGAAGGGCGCGTTCGCCGCTGCCGCCTCCAGCTCTTCCGTCGTGCGCACCATGACGCCCGGCCGCTTGCCGAATTTCCTTCCGAGCGCCTCGTCGAGCTTTGCCGCGACCGCGGCCTCGCTGTCGTCCGAGCGGAACAGGACATTGCCGCTCTGGATGTAGGTTTTCACGTCCTCGAACCCGAGATCCTCGCAGATCGCCTTGAGTTCGGCCATCGGAAGTGCGGTGCCTGCAACATTTACCGCCCGCAGCAGGGCCACATAGACGGTCATCGTCCTCACCTCCCGGGATCTGTTGTTCCAGCCTCTACATCTTCCCCGCCACCTTGATGGCGAATGCATATTCGAAGGCGATCTCTTCCAGGCGCTGGAAGCGGCCGGACTTGCCGCCGTGGCCGGCTGCCATATTGGTCTTCAGAAGATAGGGGCCTGCCTCCGGCGCTTGTTCGCGCAGCTTCGCCACCCATTTGGTCGGCTCCCAATAGGTGACGCGCGGGTCCGTCAGGCCGGAAAGCGCCAGGATCGGCGGATAGGGCTTTGCACCGACATTGTCATAGGGAGAGTAGGCGGCGATCCATTGATACTCGTTGAGCGATTCGATCGGATTGCCCCATTCGGGCCATTCCGGGGGCGTGAGCGGCAGCGTGTCGTCGAGCATGGTGTTAAGTACGTCGACGAAAGGCACGGCGGCGATAATGCCTGCGAATTTTTCGGGCGCCATATTGGCGATAGCACCCATCAGCATGCCGCCAGCCGAGCCGCCCTCGGCGATGATCTTCGTGTAAGACGTGAATTTCTGCTCGCTCAGATAGTCAGCTGCGGCGATGAAGTCTTTGAACGTGTTTTCTTTATGCTCCATCTTGCCGTTTTCGTACCAGGCAAACCCCTTGTCCTTGCCGCCGCGGATATGGGCGATGGCAAAGACGAAGCCGCGGTCGGCAAGCGACAGGTTGTTGGTGTTGAAGCCGGCCGGGATGGTGATGCCATAGGCACCGTAGCCGTAGAGAAGGCAGGGGGCGGAGCCGTCGAGCGGCGTATCTTTACGATAGAGCAACGAAACCGGCACCAGTTCTCCGTCATGGGCCGGCGCCATCACCCGGCGCGTCACATAGTCCTCGGGGTTATGGCCGGAGGGGACTTCCTGGGTCTTCAGGAGCACCCGTTCGCGCGTCGCCATGTCGTAGTCGAAGAGCTGCGATGGTGTCGTCATCGAGGAGTAGGAGAAGCGGATGATGTTGGTGTCGTATTCCGCCGCGCCCTGCAGTCCGAGCGAATAGGCCTCTTCGGCAAACGCGATCGCATGTTCCTCGCCGGTCTGTCGGTCGCGGATGATAATCTGGGGCAGGCCGTCCTTGCGCTGCAGCCAGACGAGATGGCGCGCGAATGCCATATGCGAAATGATCAGCCGGCCCGGCTCGTGCGGCACGACCTCCGTCCAGTTTTCCTTGCCGGGTGCCAGGACCGGGGCCTGGGCGATCTTGAAATCCTTCGCTCCGCCATCATTGGTCAGGATGTAGAAGACGTCGCCGCCCTCCGTCATCGAATATTCCACGCCCTCCACCCGTTCGGCGACCAGCATCGGCTGGGCGCTGAGATCCTTCGTCGACAGCAGCCGATATTCCGAAGTTTCGTGGTCGTGGATGTCGATATAGATGAAGTCGTCGAGCAACGAGCCGCCGACGCCCATGAAGAAGCCCGGATCCTCTTCCTCGTAGACGAGACGATCTTCCGATTGCGGTGTCCCGACGATGTGGTGAAAGACCTTGGACGGACGGTGGTTTTCGTCCTGGAGCGTGTAGAAAAAGCTCTCGCCGTCCGGCGCCCAGACGCCGCCCCCGGCGGTATTCTCCAAGACGTCCGAAAGGTCTTCGCCGCTCGCAAGGTCGCGGATGCGCAGCGTGAAATATTCCGACCCTTTGTCGTCGTAGCCCCAGATACCCTTGGCATGATCGGTGGTGTGGTCGATGCCGGAGAGGCGGAAATAGTCCTTGCCCTCGGCTTCCTTGTCACCGTTCAGCAGAATCTGCTTTTCGCCGCCATCGCGGGGCGTGCGGAAATAATGCGGCTGTTCTCCGCCCGTCACGTAGAGCGTGCCGTAGGCGAAAGGACCGTCCTTCATCGGAACGGAGGAATCGTCTTCCTTGATGCGGCCGCGCATCTCTGCAAACAGCACCTTCTGCAGGTCCGCCGTATCGCCCATCGCCGCTTCCATATAGGCGTTTTCCGCTTCCAGATGCTTGCGGATCTCCGGGTCGAGAATCGACGGATCCTTGAACATGGCCTGCCAGTTGTCGGCGCGGAACCAGGCATAGTCGTCAAAGCGGTCAATGCCGTGGCGGCTGTCGGAGACCGGCTTCTTCGGCGCGACGGGGGCCGCGGGAAGATGGGCAAAGGGCTTTTTCGAGGCGGTGTCCAAGGAAGCACTCCGGATTGTCTGAAAGGAGTGCCAGAGATAGGGGGCGCTTGCGCTGGAGGCAAGCGGGAAGGTCGGCGCGTTATTTCTTGTCCTGGCGCTTTGCGTCGCGTTCGTTCTGCCAATAGACGAAAGCTGCAATCAACAGCAGCCCGACCATCGGGGCAAAAGCAGCATAAGGTTCTCGATCATCTATTCAGCCTTTCAAGCACCTTCATCGCTGTTAAATGCAGCGTGACGCCGATGATAAAACAAGCAACGGGCGTACCAGAGCCAAAGCGCTTGCAAGGTCGCAGTTACTTGATCCCGCTGTCCCCCAACTTGATCACGTCAGGTTATTTCCCGCTCTGGTAGGTGGTCAACGGGTGATCCATCTCCTAGTTTCCGCGCCGTCCGAGTCAGATTGGATAGGAAATGCTATGAAGAAACACTGGTCGCTGGCGGTTCTGTTCGTTCTTTCCGCCCTGCCGGCACATGCCCTCGACTCCCGCATCGCCAAACAGCTCGACGCGCTTGCACCCGACGAACGCCGAGAACAGCGTTGCGATCTCGAAGCGATCGACCGCATCAAGAAAGACGCCGAGGGCGAATACAAGCCCGACAAGGTGATCGCCTACACCTTTGCCGACCCGATCGAGGCCGGCAATTCGATCCGCGCCCCCGGCGCCGTTTTCCGCAGCGGCGGCGATTGGTACCGTCTCAAATACAAATGCGAGACGGGCGAGGAAGGCCTGACGGTCATGTCCTTCGACTACAAGATCGGCTCGAAGGTGCCCCGCAACGAGTGGGAGCAGCACTTTCTCTATGACTGAGGCGATCAGCCCGGCAGATGGGGCGTCGTCTTGCGCTCGGGGAAAAGTTCCGAGAGTGCCGTCATCATGATGAGGGAGAGCGGCAGCGCCAGCATGGCGCCGACCGCTCCCCACATCCAGGTCCAGAACAGGATGGCGACGAATACCAGGAAGGGATTGATCTCCCACTGCCGGCCCATGATGGCGGGAAAGATCAGGTTCTCCATCACCAGGTGTACGGAGAAGAAGATGAAGGCGGGGATAAGTCCGATAAACAGGGCGTCGTGCGTCAGGATGCCGGCAACCGCAACCGAAAGCGTCATCAGCGTGATCCCGAGAAACGGGATGAAGCTCGACAGAAACGCAAACAGGCCCCAGAGCATCGGCATGGCGAGGCCGCCGAAATAGGCGATCAGCGTCATCGACACCCCGAGCGCGAGATAGAGAACGCTGGCAGTGGCGAAGTAATAGCCCAGCACTTCGTCGACCGAGTTCAGCACCCGGATTGCCATCAGCCGTTGCCGCCGCGTCGGGAAGGCGAGGATGATCGTTCTCCTCAGCTTCAGCCGCCCGTAGAGGAAGAGCAGCAGCGCGGCGAAGAAGATCAGCCCCTGGATGATCGCCGGCGTCAGATTGGCAGTGATCACGCCTAAGATGTTGCTGGAGTTTTCGAGCAGCGATTGCATCGACATCGGCCCGGTTTCGAAGGTCGCAGGCGAGATGTTCAGCCAGTGCTGGCTTTCGAGAAAGGGCATGATCCGGTTGATCGTCCGCTCGATGAAGTTGGGGCCTTCCTTGATGAGCGTGCTGAGTGGTTCCACCAGCGAGTTGATGATCACAAAGAGCACGGCAAAGACGAGCGTGGACAGAATGAACGCGATGCCGAAACGCGGCACGCCGGCTTCCCCGAGGCGGTCGGCTACACGCCCGAGAATCAATCCCACCACCACGGCGAGCGTGACGGGGATCAGGATCATCGACATGTAATGAACGAGGGCAAAGAAAGCGATTGCGAAGATGCCGATCACCGCCCAGGCCATGGCGACGTCGAGCGCCTCACGACCGAGCGGAAGATGCTCGGCAACCTCGTCTTCTTCCGGATAGATGCCCGCTGTGTCCTTGCGGTTTAACGCAAGCTCCAGCGGCTGTTTCTTCGGCTTGGCGCCGTGCGCACCCAAGATCGCCATATTCCAGCTGTCCCCGTGATGCCTTTCAACGCGAAAGCGGCGCTCCGGTTCCGGAACGCCGCTTCCATGGGAGGAAATGCGGCAAAGGTCAGGCTGCGAGCGTCAGGCCGATGCCCCAGGGGTCCTTCAGGGACCATCCTTCGGCGGTTTTGGTAGCGGCGATCTCCTGGCGGTCGAGCGCCGTGAGCGCCCTGTCGAGCGCCTCTTTTTCGTTGAAGACAATGCTGTAGTCCGAAAGGCCGGTCATGTTGCCCTGGCGGACCCCGGCGCCGCGGCTGTTCCAGATATTGGCGGCGATGTGGTGGTGATAACCGCCGGTGGCAAAGAAGCGCGCACCCGGATAACGGGCCATGACCTTCAGGCCGAGAACGTCCCGGTAGAAGGCGTCCGCCTCAGGAAGGTCGCCCACCTGCAGGTGGATATGGCCGACAGCTGTCCCGTCCGCCATGCCGCCCCAGTTCTCCTTAGGCGCGAGCTCGTAGAGCGCCTGCAGGTTCAGCCGTTCGGTCGCCATCTCTACCGTGCCGTCATGGTGATAGGTCCATTCTTCGGGCGTTCGGTCGCGATAGATCTCGATGCCGTTGCCTTCCGGGTCTGAAAGATAGATCGCTTCGCTGACCAGATGGTCCGAGGCGCCGTCGAGGCGGACGTTGTTGTGGGCGGCATGGGCCAGCCAGTGGGCGAGCTCCTGCCTGTTAGGTACCAGAAAGGCGGTGTGGAACAGGCCCGCCGCATTGCGTGGCGCCGCGGCGACGTTGTTGCCGGTTGAGAGCGTCAGTAGTGGCTGGCCCGCGACCCCGAGTATCTCTCCGCTCGAATTCCGTTCGAGCACCCGCAGCCCGATAATATGCTGATAAAAGCTGGAAACCCTGCCTAGATCGCTGACGATAAGATGCGCGCCCTTTACATGCGCCGGACGCGTCAGTGCGAAAGATTGAACGTTGCCGGTCATGGAAAAAATCCTCGTTTGATTAGCCGGCCGATGCCGTGTTGCGATATGATATGGCGCAGGTGCTGCGTTCACAAAAGGCCAGAAAACGGCGATGCATCGTTTCGTAAAAGTGAACAACCGGATAGCTCTTCGTTGACTTCGATCAACGCAGTTCCCTCGGGACGATCCTAGAAAAATGGGGAAAACGAATGAGGAAAGTGAGATGTACGCAAAAATCATCGTTGCTGTCGACGTAGCTCAACTGGAGAAGGGGGAGAGGATCTTCCGTAAGGCAGCGACGCTTCTCGATGAGGGTGGCAGCCTGGTTCTGCTCAACGTGGTGGAAGACCTTCCCGGCTATTACGTGGCCGATGTCTCGGTCGACCTGATGGTCAGGGCGCGCCAGGACTCCGAGCAGCTTCTTCTGAACCTGCGCGAAAAAGTCGGCCTCCCGGCCAATATCGAGATACGCCAGGGTTCGCCAGCGCGGGAGATTCTCGCCGCGGCCGAACAGCGCAAGGCCGATCTCGTCATCGTCGCATCCCATGTGCCGGATATTTCCAACTACTTCATCGGCGCCACGGCCGACCGGGTCGTGCGCCACGCGAAATGCTCGGTTCTGATCGACCGCTGAGAAGGAATTGTCGAGATGAATACCGCCAAATATCAGAGCATCCTCAAGGCCCGCAAGGCCGAGCTTGAGAACCGGCTGAGCCGGATCGAGCAGGATTTCACCACGCCGCGCAACCCTGATGACGACGATCGCGCCGTCGAGCGCAACAATGACGAAGTGCTCGAGGAATTGGGTGAGGCCGGCGAGAAGGAGCTCGTTGCGATCGATGCCGCACTGGCTCGGATCGATGCCGGCACCTTCGGCATCTGTGCGAAATGCGGCCAGCCGATCGCCGAAAGACGACTAGGCACCGTACCGCATACGCCGCTGTGTCAAGCCTGTGCCGGCGAGGCTTAACCGGAGTTTACATTGGACGGTTTACGCTGGAAGGCTGAGCCGGAAGGTTAAAACCTAAAACCTAATGTGAAGCGCTTGTCTCTTGCCTTCCGCCATTGCTATGGCCATTCTTGGATCGGGAGGGCGGAAGGCAGGATGAGCGAACTCTTCAACTTCGGACGGCATTACGATTTTCACGAGATCGTCGCGGATGGAATCATCCACGGCATCGGGATCGTTTTCGCGCTGGTCGGGGCAACGGCGTTGATCTTCTATGCGACTGTCTGGTCGAGCCATGGCGAGATCATCGCCGCGTGGGTCTATGGCCTCGGCCTCGTTCTCTGCCTGTCGATTTCCTTCACCTACAACATCTGGCCGCACTCCCGCACCAAATGGTTTTTGAGGCGTTTCGACCACTCGGCGATCTTCATCCTGATTGCCGCGACCTATACGCCGTTTCTGCAGCGCGGTTCGGGGGACGCCTGGATCTTCGCCATGCTGCTGGCGATCTGGGTGACGGCTGTCGTCGGTATCATGCTGAAATGCCTGTTTCCCGGCCGCTACGATAAGCTGACGATCCTGCTCTATCTCGGCATGGGCTGGAGCGGTGTGATGGTGATGGGCCCCGTTTCCACCTATCTGCCGGCGGTCACCGTCTGGCTGATCGTGATTGGCGGCCTCATCTATTCGCTCGGAGTGATCTTCCACGTCTGGGAGAGGCTGCGCTTTCAAAACGCCATCTGGCATGGTTTCGTCGTCGCCGCCGCCGCGGTGCATTACGGCGCCGTGATGACCTGTTTCAGCCTGTCGGGCGGCGGGCTCTGACCTTACTCGGGGCAGCCGACGGGTTTGAGGCTTGCGATCATCCGCTTGACGATCGCATCATAGGCCTTGCGATCCCGGCTGCGGTATTCCAGATGCACGAAGGCCGCTGCGTCTTTGCACAGCCAGTTGCCGCGGACATAGAGGATGCGGTCTCCCTTGGTGCCGGAATAGCTCGCCCAATCCGGCTCGATCCGCGAATAGGAAATATCCCAGCCGAGCTTCTTCAACTGAGCGATGCGGTTCCTCGCTTCATCGTCAAAGAACAAGTCGACCAGGAAGGTCCCGAAGACGAAGATCCGGTCACCGTTCCTGCCGAGAAATGTGCCGCCATCGCCGTTGTCCGGCGCCCTCTGCATGACGAAACCGGGGGGCAGCTCGACGGTAAAGCCATAACGGTCGTTGGAATAGGTCTGCCACTCGGCCGCTTGCGCCGACACCGCGGCAAGTGTTGCCAATGCGGCCAGGAAAACCCGCATTCCAATCCTCCATTCCCGATAGCGGCTTTACCAGAAGAGCGGTTCCGCAACAATTGTGGACAAGTGATGTGCGTCTGCTAAAGTGGATAAAGAGATATTATAATGGACAAAAATCATGACCCTGGTGCGCGACGCAACCGAAGCCCATCTACCGATCATCATGGAAATCTATAATGACGCCGTTGCCAATACCACGGCCATCTGGAACGACGTGCTGGTCGATCTTCAAAACCGGAAGGAATGGTTTGCCGCCCGAAAGGCGAAAGGTTTTCCGGTGCTGGTTGCGGAACTGGACGGCAAGGTCGCCGGTTACGCATCCTATGGCGATTGGCGGGCCTTCGATGGCTATCGTCATACCGTTGAGCATTCGGTCTATGTACACCGTGATGCCAGGGGCGGCGGCATTGGCCGGCTGCTGATGCAGGAACTGATCGCCCGCGCCGCCTCCAATGGCATGCATGTGATGATCGCCGCGATCGAATCCGAAAACGACGCCTCGATTCGGTTGCATGAGAAGCTCGGCTTCCGCATCGCCGGAAAATTCTCCGAAGTCGGAACCAAGTTCGGCCGCTGGCTCGACCTCACCTGCATGGAATTGAAGGTCTCGGGGTGAGTCCATACTCACGTCCTCAACGGTGCCCGGACTACGAGAAGATCCTGTTCCCGGACGAGGAAGGTCTCTAAAGCCTCGCCAGCCACGCATTTTCTGCCCCATAGGCGATGATGATCGCCTCGCGCAGCCAGGCCTTCCGCACTTTGCCGAAGAGAGGCAGGATGGCGGAAAGTCCGAAATTAGGTAGCAACTGCCACCAAACTTGTAAGAGGGATTCAGCGCTTCGGGCTGAACCCCTCCATATCATCGTCGCTTGAGGTTTTGACTGCTCGCGTTGGTCCAGAAATGCTGTAGTCATTCCGATCATAGGACACGCCAAGCGTATGAATTGGCCTATTACCGTTCAAGAAATTGTCCAGTTCAGCGGTACGGGATCTGGATAGTTGCACCTTTTCAGCAAACTCCGGCCATCGATCGACGGCCGTTCGCACGTGCTCTATAACATCCTTGGCATCCTGATCCGAGATCGAGGCCCCCCTGGCGACCGCCAAGAGGTGAGGCAATCCAGGCGTTCTTCCTTCTCCGGCGATTGCGGCGCTGTGTTCTCCGCCTGGCCCGGACGAAAAGGTAAGGTCGTATGCAGGCGCCAATGACCACCGACCATTCCCGTCCATTAAGAAAGCGTGGTTCTTCGCATGGTCGTCGCGGTTCCTAGCATAGACGTTAAACACCATGTTTCGGAACATCTTGAGAACTTCCCCGGCATCGCGGGTCATCATATGCGTAAGCTTGTGCAGTTGCTCATAGTTCAGTGATGCCTCGCGGTGGCTGGCATTCAACAGGCCGCTTGCCGTGTGCATGTGGAGCCTGCCGGCACGTGTCCTATCGAACCGTTTTGTCGCGAAAAGTCGTCTTCCCTTACGGGTGTCAAACAGGCGGGTCTCAGCCATCTCCAGTCCCGCAGCTACCGCCATGAACGCGTAGGCTTTTTCCTCGGCGCCGATTTCGCGCGGGTCGTCAGAACTGGGAGCCTTGACCATCCATCTTTCGTACCCCGGATCCAACTGCTGGCCGTAGTCCAACACACATGTGTTTTCGACCCTGTTGAAGCCGATCATGATCTTTGGCCGTGCGCCCGCGGACCCGCCTTGCGCGCCATGCAAACTATCGATGTCAGCGACATCCATTTCCGTCTGCACCAGCTCCACCTGATCAGCAAACCAATCCAGATCGGCATCGGTCGGCTGTTTCTGGTCGTCCGGCAAGTCAGGAACATATGTCAGCGCGCCCATGCCCGTTCTGCCCACTGCGGAAAGGCGGTCGATAGGAGTGAGTTGAGTGTAGTCGATGCCAGCTCGCTGGAGACGACGGTCCAGCAATAGACGGCCCCAACCGTCAGGTAGGCTGTCGTTAAATAGCCCATGGAGCCCGTCGAACGGGTCGCGCGGCGCCGCGATCAAGCCAGTAGCGACCTTCATATGGAATGGCGAGATCAGAAGGGGTGCCGCGAGAAACTCCGCCGAGTACTCAAAGTAGGCCCTTCGTTCCTTGCCACTCCAGGCAAGTGTGCCGAGTTTCTTGTCGCTCCCTTCGAGATTCAGATAAACACTCATCTGCTGGATTGGTTTGAACTTCATCTCCGGCGCACCCGCTGCTTAAGAGGACGATCAACGACATCATCGATATTCTGCGGCGGCCGACTTGGAAACAAGTGGTCGAACTCAGCCTCGGCCTCAAGGACGAAGGCAATTTTCACGAGACTCTCGAGCGAAATTTTCCCACTTTCCTCGAATAACCTCAGTGATCCGTATGAGACATTCGATCTTGTCGCCAGTTCCCGCTGGGTCAGTCCGTGCTGGATTCTTCGGCGCTTCATTCTTTCCGACAAGCCTCGAATGACTTCGACGGGGGATGACATCTTAAATGCGAACATAATAACACCTAAACGCGAATAGTGGCCTTTAGTGCTAACATAATCGCAATTAAGATTTTTGCAAGCAGATGATAACGCCGAGCCGTTCGCGATCGACTCCTGACGACCACCCTGGTATGTTCCGCCGCATGTTCCGGATCATACGAATACGACGACGCTGACTTCCGCTCGCCGCACCCGGCGAGGTCCCGTCGTATCGCGTATCCTACAGGGAACTGAACATGGTCTCCGACAACCTGCCGTCCGTCATTCCGCAGCCGCGCAAGGCCGCACCCGATCTGGAGGTCCTCCGGAGGGTAGAAATATTGGGGAAACCAGCACTTCCTGCTGTCCCCGTATTGCCGGACGTTCACGCTTAGCCATCTCCGCTCGTTCGACGACGCCAAGTCCTCCAAGGCGTTCTGCCTCATCCGCTGGCCGGATACGGAAGGGCGACCGACCTGCGTCCGCTGTTCGCATACGAACTGCTGGGAGATCCGGCGTCGGCGCTTCAAATGCCGGCCTGCCGCCGGGAATTTTCGGTGACGACCGGCACGGTCTTCGCCTTCCGCAAGATGAGCTTCCAGGACATTCTGGCTGGCCTCTGGTTCTCGGTGAACTCGGTCAAAGGCAAGAGTGCGCTCCAACTCTCCCGCGAGCTCGGCGTCCAGTACAAGACGGCATGGGTGCTGCTCATGAAGATGCGCGAGGCGGTCGCGACCCGACGGTTCCGGATGATGTTGGAGGGCGAGATCCACATCGACGGCAAGTACGCCGGCGGTCACATCAAGCAGAAGAACCGCGATCGCGTCGACCGACGCCGCCCCGAGTACCAGAACTTCATGCGCCTCACGATCCTGACGCTCCGGGAGAAGACGCCGTTTGGCCGCGGCCGAGAGCGGACGCTGACCCGCGTCGTGCGTAGCGAGCATCCGAACGAGGCATGGGAATTCGTCAGGAAGCACGTCCGCAAAGGATCGCGCATCCATGCCGACGAGCGCTTCTCGTACGACGACCTGGCAGGCCTGCAGGACCTGTTCCGGGTGAACCACAGCAAGGAGTACCAGACGAAGGGCGGAGTGAACACGAACCACGTCGAAAGCTTCTTCAGCCGCATCCAGCGGTCCTACGTCGGTATCCATCACCGCTTCTCGGTGCGGTACTTCGACTGGTATGCGGCGGAGATCGCCTGGGGCGAGGACAACCGCCACGTCGACAACGGCATGCTGCTCTGGGGATGATCCACTTCGCGATGTCCCGGAAGACGTCGCGGAACCTCTGCGGCTACTGGCAGGGTCGGCATCCGCCCGATCTGGTCTGGGACGGCGGCGAAAACCCCGACACCTACGCCGCGACTTCCCAGAGGTAGCGACACCCGTCAGCCTATCCGGCACGGCGGACACGGTTCGTCCTGGCAAGCCGGTCGAGCGTCTGGGAAAATCGATTTGCGACCTGTCCGAGCCGGGCGTCGTCTTCGGCCAGACCAGTCTCGCGTGCGAAGGCCTTGGCGCACTCCGCCGTCGTGATCGGGTGCGCGGCTTCGCGGAGCGTGCGCAGCACGAAGCCACGGCGATCGACATCCTTCAGCAACTCCGAGACTTCAATGACGCCTTGGCGCTTGCGCCAGGTGGCGGCTCGAGGTGTCCCGGCAGGCGAGTATTCCGGTTCGTAGGACGGGATGACCACGTCGAACGCGGCCTGCTGCCTCTCCAGCGATACGATCTTCGCCCGCAGCTCCTCGATCTTGGCACCGATCTCGGCCCGCTTCCGCTTCAACTCGTCTGCAACAAGAACCATTCGCAACCACTCCATAGGATCGCGAGGATCCTATGCGTTCAGGCGACCAGGAGTCTGGTGGCAGTTGCTGCCTAATTGCGGAAAAGTCCTTTTCATCCTTCGGCCTTGGAGACTTCGCTTTGTAGAAAAGCTGGATTTCCGGCGCGAGGTAGAAAAGTCCGCCTGCATGCCGCCATCCCATTTCCGAAACCGGACGAACTACCGAGGGACAGCGCCGCGAGCGCATGTCTCGCCATCGCCGTCGTCAAACATGGGCTGAAAGCGCCAGGCGTCGTCGGCGTGCCCGCGGCACCAGATGTGATCGACCGTGGCGGGCAGCGTCTCATCCTCTCGCCAGGGGCGCAGGGTCCCGGGCGGATCGGCCGCCCAGCAGTCCCAATCCTTCAGCTGTGCCCGTGCCGCCACACGGTCCGTTCTGAGCATCAGGATGTCGATGTCCCCATGCGGCCGGACCGTGTGGCCGACGAAAGCCTCGATTGCATGACCGCCGGCGATCCACCAGGGGAACGGCGCTTTTTCCAGAACAGCGGCGATCTCATGCGGCAGGAGTGGCTGCCACGCCTTGTCCTCTTCGCCAAGCACTGCCATCGCTCAAGTCTCCGGGGCTTCATCCGCCCGTGCAGCAAGATAGGCCTCGACCGTCAGGTTCAGTTCGCGCAGCAGCGCGGAAATCTGCCGTTTCTTTTCCCGGTTGAAAGAGGCGATGGCGTCCGCCTCATTGGCCATGTCCCGCCGGAATGCCGCTTCGGCCCGGTGAATGCCTTCTTCCGTCAGCTGGACTGCAAGACTGCGGCCATCGTGCTCCGACGGCACGCGCCGGATGAGACCAGCCTTTTCGAGCCGTCCCAGCCGATGGGTGAGACTGCCGGAGGCGACCATCAGCGATCGGTAAAGCTCAGTAGGCGTGAGCCGGTAGGGCGGGCCAGAGCGTCTGAGGGTCGCCACCACGTCGAACTCGCCGCGATCCAGCCCGAAGGAGGCGAATATCTCCTCGATCGACGGCGTCATCAGCCGCGACAGGCGGTAGATGCGGCCGAGGATCTCCATCGGCTCCGTATCCAGGTCCGGCAGTTCCTTTGTCCACTGGGCCCGTGCCCGATCGATGTGGTCCTGCGGTTTGTGTTCGCGGCTCATGCGGTCTCCCATGCAATTTCAAACTATCTTGACATGAAGATAAATTTCATGCAAATATCTTCACATGAAGATAAATGGGAGGCCGCGATGCCCACGCTTGCTATACGGAAGTCTTTCGCTGTGCCGTTGATCGTGCAGATGCTCGTCTGCTCCTTTTTATGGGCAAGCGCCTTCATCCTGCTGAAAATCGCGGGAACTTCGCTTTCGCCGCTGGCGCTCACGGCGCTGCGCGGCTTGATGGGAGGCGGTCTGATCGTCGCCTTCATGGCGGCCGCCGGGCATCAGGTCCTGCCGCGCGGGCATGAGCTTCGTGACTGGATCGTTCTAGGCTTCCTGCAGGGCGTCGTGCCAAACGCACTGACAGCCTATGCGCTCACCCAGATTTCGGCGGGCCTCACCTCGATGATCCAGGCTTCCACGCCGCTTATCGTCGCGGTTCTGGCGCAGGCCCTGTTCGCCAGCGAGCGGCTGACGCTCAAGGTGGCGCTCGGGCTCGCCACCGGTTTTACCGGAATGGTCATGTTGGTCGGCCCCGCGGCGTTCGGCGCGGGTGATGTCAGCCTGAACGGCGTCGGCGCCATGGTGATTGTGGCGCTGAGCTACGCGCTCGGAAATCTTTATGTACGCGCCATACCGAACCCGCAGCCGATGCGGCTTGCGCTCGGCCAGCAGCTCTTTTCCGGCCTGCCGACCTTCGCTGTCGTCATCTGGCTCGGCGGGATGTCGTCCTTCGCGCCGGCGCTCGATGCGGCGGTCGTCCTGCTGGTGCTCGGCGTCTTCGGCACGGCACTGCCCATCGTTCTCTACATGAGCATCCTGAAAAAGGCCGGCCCCACCGTCGGTTCGATGAATGGCTATTTCCTGCCGCCCTGGACGATCCTGCTCGGTTTCGTCCTGCTCGGCGAACCGGTGAGCTTGCGCGAAATCGTCGCTACCGCGATCGTGCTTGCAGGTGTTGCGATCGTATCGCTGAAGGGTCTTCCGTTTCGTTTCCCCAGGCTGCGTGCAAGCTCCTACCTGTGAGGCAGGCCTATCGCCGCCAGAAACGCCTCCAGGCTTTTGCGCACATGCGCGGCGATCGTTTCCGTCGGATTGAAACCCCACCAGAGAAGGCAGCCCTGCCATTGGGAAGCCATCAGCATGCCAATATCGTCAGGCGCGCCGGCCTTTTCTGAAAAACAATCGGCGATAGCGCCCGAAAGCCGCTCACCCCAGGCTCTGCCGCGTTCCCGCAGTAGGGGATCGCGAAAATCCTCGCGCAGCATCAGCAGTCCTTCAGCATAGGCTTCGATGCCGCCATAATCACCGGAGAGCGCGACGAGCATATCCACAGCGCCGCCCGGTGTCCTGGGCGCCGCCGAGATGGCCCCTTCCGTCTTGGCATCCAGCTCGTCCCACGCATGCAGCAGGGCCGCCCGGGCCAATTCTTCCTTGTTGCGGAACCGCTGCACCAGCGTCGAAGCCGAAAGGCCGGAGGCCGTAGAAAGGGAGGCGAAGGTCAGCGCGTCCGGGCCTTTTTCGTGCATCAGTTTCAGGGCGGCCTTCAGCACTTCGCCATCCGGCATGGTTTTTGGTCTCGGCATCTTGCCTCGCAAATAATAAACGAATAAACGTTTATATATAGAAGTTGTCTGCGAAACCAGTTCTAACTGCGCGGGGAGCGAAGGGAAGGAGGTCCCATGTCGGATTTGGAGAAAAAGCCGCTTTCCGGGAAGATCGCGCTGGTGGCGGGTGCCACCCGCGGCGCCGGCAGGGGGATCGCGGTCGAGCTCGGTGCCGCCGGCGCAACGGCCTATTGCACCGGCCGCTCGACGCGCGGAAAGCGCTCCGAATATGACCGGCCCGAGACGATTGAGGAGACGGCGGCATTGGTGACCGAAGCTGGCGGCACCGGTATCGCTGTTGCCGTCGATCATCTTGTTTCGGAGGATGT
Source organism: Neorhizobium sp. R1-B (assembly GCF_004368875.1). Classification (NCBI taxonomy): domain Bacteria; kingdom Pseudomonadati; phylum Pseudomonadota; class Alphaproteobacteria; order Hyphomicrobiales; family Rhizobiaceae; genus Neorhizobium; species Neorhizobium sp. R1-B. The sequence continues at coordinate 83,914 of NZ_SOEM01000008.1, read as the reverse complement.
GGCGGCGCTGGTCGAGCGGATCCGCAGCGAGCAGGGCGGGCTGGATATTCTGGTCAACGACATCTGGGGCGGCGAGCGCCTGTTCGAGTGGGACAAGGCGGTCTGGGAGCACGATCTTGAAAACGGCCTGCGCCTGCTCCGGCTCGCGATCGACACCCATCTCATCACCGCCCATCACGCGCTGAAACTGATGATTGAAAGGCCGGGAGGGCTGTTGGTGGAAGTCACCGACGGCACGGCCGACTACAATTCCGATCACTACCGCCTGTCGCCTTTCTACGACCTTGCCAAAACCTCGGCGACGCGCATGGCCTGGGCGCATGCGAAGGATCTCGAAAAGCACGGCTGCATGTCGGTCTCGATCACGCCCGGCTGGCTGCGGTCTGAAATGATGCTGGAGGCATACGAGGTCAGCGAGGAAAACTGGCGCGACGCGATCACCATCCAGCCTCATTTCTGCATCTCCGAGACGCCGCATTTCATCGGCCGTGCGATCGCCGCGCTGGCCGCCGATCCGGATCGCGCGAGATGGAACGGCCAGTCGCTCTCCAGTGGCGGGCTCGCGCAGGTCTACGAATTCGACGATGTCGATGGCTCGCGGCCGGATTGCTGGCGTTACCTGACAGAGGTGCAGGAAGCGGGCAAGCCGGCCGACGCCACCGGTTACCGCTGATAGCCGCCCATCGCTGTCCGTCCTGTCGCCAGCCGTTCGGCTTCGTCACGCAGGCCCAGCGTGATCACGGTGCCGTCGCGGATGCTGCGTTTCAGCGCGTCCTTCCGCGCCGGCTCGACCCGGATATCGCCCGCCTCGAAAAGCACCTGCAGCCGGCTGCGGGAAAGCTGCAACTCCGAGGCCAGCAGCCGGTCGAGCCGCAGGCTGGCGGGGTAGGGGAGAGCGAGCGTGATGACGATTCTCGCCCGATTCCCCGAAGCGCAGATTGTTCGCCTGTGCAGCTCGAATTCCTCGCTTTCCTCAATGCGGCCTGCCGAAGCCTTCAGTCCTTCCTGATCGAATTCGAGGCGCGCCACGTAGCCGGGAGCGCTTGCCTGCAGAGCTTCCACGAGGGCCGGGTTGAGCGAGCGGACCGATTGCCGCTCGAAAATCGGCCGGTTCCAGGTGCCGTCGCAGTCGATGCATTTGTAGATGAGCCAGGCGTCGAGCTGTTTGCCGTTGGCGTTGAGGCGGGTCCGTCCGCTGGAGCGGAAGGGCCTCGTATCGCCGCAGGAACTGCAGCGGAGTATTGCCTGGGGTGGAGTTTTGGGAACGAGGGTCCATTCCACATGAAGGATGTCGCACATGCCGTTTTGATCTTCCGGTCTGGAAGTTCATTCGGAACGGCAGTCGAGAAGCCCTTTCGGGCGCGGCGTGGCGATGGTCCGGACTTATGGAGAAGAAGGCGTCGGGCGTCTCAGGGCGGCTTTCGAGCAGCACTGGCAGATCAATGCCAAACCGGTCTCAAGCCGCCACCCCGATGAACAGAATTTCCCACGCGGCGGCGATCGGCCTGCCCGCATGGAAGGGGAAACTGTCGAGACCGGGAGTTACTTAGGCAAAATGAACCTCAAAAGCCGACGCTCTTCGGTTGCAAGGGATAACAGACGGCACGGAAAAGTCAAAACGGCGCGGTCTTTCCCGCGAGCATTATTCGGCGGGCATCGGGCTGAACTTCATTCCGTCCCCGACCTGTTCCAGCGTCACCGTCGACGGTTCGGGCAATTTCAACTTTTGCGTTTTCGTGGCGTCCTCCTGGATATTGCCCGTGATCACTCTGAGCCTTCGGGCCTCGTAGTCGGCAATGATCCGTTTGGTGTCGCCCTTGGCTCGATGGGTGTAGTCGTGGTCGTAGCGGGAAAGGACGAATTCGTTCTTTCTCCATTTGAAGGAATAGGTCTTGTCCCACATGCCCCAGCCGCCCATCGTGGCGAAATAATGCAGCTTGATGGTGAGGGTCCCCCGCTCGATGCTCAATGCGCCTGATTCAGCATCGAAATAGTCCTCGACGAAGCGGCTGGAGGCACGCGGGATCAGCTGGTGATTGACCGTGATCCGCTGATAGCCTTTGCGGGTTCCGAATGCGACGACCAGCATGCGCGGGCCGACGAGCGGTTCGCCGGAGGGGCTGAGATCCGGTTTTTCCGATTGAAGGACGAGGGCGAGATCCGGCCGTCTGTCGCCGTCGAGATCGCCGGTAGCCTCTGCCTCGACGGTCCAGCCTGCCGGGACCAGTTCCGCGCGTGTGGCGACGGCGGCCGGAAGGCTTGGATAATCCACCGGCGGCAGGCCGTCATCCTCTGCCGCAGCTCCGGTGATCCCGGCAACCGCCGTTGCGAAAACGAACAATGCCGGCAAAATGAAGCGCATCCGAAACCCCTTGGTTTGTCATCGCCTTTGGAGCCGGTTACGCATGGCGCGCGGCAAGCCAGGGCAAAGCTACGCTATACGCTCGCGCCTGTTAAGAAAGCCACCGCGGCGATATTCTTCGCGAACGGGCTTAATTCTCGATATTCCCCTCCTATGTGAGGGAGGAGAGCGGATAACAGCGGGAACATCACCATGGACATCAAGCGCAGTGGATCGCAGCCGTCGAAAAGGCAGCCGCCCGATTATTTCACCGGTGCAGTGCGCCTCGACCCGCTCAACGAAGCGCAGGCGCCCGCCCGCGTCGTTGCGGCATCCGTCACCTTCGAGCCCGGCGCCCGCACCAACTGGCACACCCATCCGCTCGGCCAGACGCTGGTCGTCACCGCCGGCTGCGGCTTGGCGCAGGTCTGGGGCGAGCCGATCCAAACGATCCGCCCCGGTGACGTCATCTGGTTTCCGCCGGGCGAAAAACACTGGCACGGGGCAACGGCCACCACCGCCATGACCCATATCGCCATACAGGAGGCCCTCGACGGCAAGACGGCCGAATGGCTGGAGCCGGTCGCAGACGACCAGTATTCCGGCGAGGTCGCGAAGGACTGACCTCAGTCTTTCCGGGCGACCGCCTCGTCGAGCTCGTACCAGCCGTGTTTGCGCCTGGCCCAGAAAAGTGCTGCGGGCGGTGCGAAATCGGGATCGCCGAAGCAGCCGACGGAAACGACGAGCGCTCCCGGCATCACTTCCGCCTCCATGTAGATGAGCGTCCCGCAGGTCGGGCAGAAGATTTGGTCCATCCAGTGGCCCGCCTCAGTCATGCGCCGGAAGCGCCGCCGCTCGCCGACGTCTTCGACGATATCCTCCTGGTTGAACCGCGCCCGATAGGCGAAGGCAGTGCCGGTGGCGCGCTGGCATTCGAGGCAGGCGCAGGCATAAACGCGCGCCGGCCCGCCGCGAAAGGAAAGCCGCAAGCTGCCGCAGGCGCAGCTCGCGGTGCGGGTGGCCGGGTGATCTGAGGCTTTGTTACCGCTCACGCAGCCACCATGAAGCGAGCGAGCAGGGCAAAGTCGTCCTCCTGATGGCCCTTGGCGATCGCCGCCTCGAACAGGCTGCCGAAGGCATCTGATATTGCGGGATTGATGCCGCGGTCCCGCACAATGTCGCGCAGATGGTGGAAGGCCGCGTTATGGGCGGCGATGCTTGCCAATGTAGCATCGTCGCCGCGGTCACGGCCATCACGGACGCGCTGCATCAGGTCTTTGGTGGCCGCATCGATGACCGGCTGGCTTTGCTTCAGGAATGGGGCGTAGGTGTCCGGGTCGATCTTTTCCACGCGAGTGACGGCAAGCGCCTGAAGCGCGCCGAACAGCGTACCCCACATCTGGGCGAGGATTGCGCTGTCGAGCGCCGAGGCCGCGCCGAAATCCTCGCTTACGAAGGCGGACTTGCCACCGAGGCACATGAATAGAGTCTGGTGCTGTTCGAATTGCGGTCGCGAACCGCTGTAGAGAACCAGTGTTTCCGGATCGCCGATCAGATCCGGCGTCGCCATGATCGCTCCGTCGAGATAGGCAATGCCGTTACCGGTCGCCCATTCGCCGGTTTCCCGGCCGGTCATCGGCGAACCGGAGGTAAGTTGCACCAGAAGCTTGCCCTTCAGCGCCTCGGTGACGGCGGGCCGGCGCAACTGCGCATCGGATGCGGCATAGTCGAGCAGGTTGACGATCGCGATGTCCACCCGGCCGATAGCCTCTTCCGGCGTTGGCTTCGCTGTCGCGCCGAAAGCCGTGAGCGCTTCCGCCTTTTCCGCCGTCCGGTTCCAGACCTGCACCTGATGGCCATTCTTCAAAAGCGTCCTGACAAGTGCGGTGCCCATTCGGCCGGCGCCGAGAAAACCTATTGTGGTCATCTGGTAGAACTCCATATTTGCGATGCACTCTGATATGGCTGCCGGCCCAGGCCGGTAAATTACGCACCTTCTGGTAAGCGGTTACGTTGAGGTTAGGAGATCAAGGATGAAACGACTGCCGGATGACGATTGCGGCTTTGCGAGCGCCCTCAATGTGATCGGCGGAAAATGGAAGACCGACATCCTCTGGGAGATCAACGTGGCGCCGCGCCGTTTCGGCGAGCTCCGGCGCATCCTGGCGGGCATCAGCGAAAAGGTCCTCGCCCAGCAGCTCCGCGAAATGGAGGCGGACGATCTGATCCGCCGCGAGGTGTTTCCGGGAAAGGTGCAGAAGGTGGAATATTCGGCGACGGATTTCGGCCGCAGCCTCAACCAAGCGGTTGGCGTCATGGCGGACTGGGGCAAGGCTTATGAGATCCGCATGGCGCTGAAAGCCGAAGAGCAGGCCGAGCGGCCGATCGCGCTCAGTGCCTGAAGACTGACCGCCTTGATACGAGCGTCATCCAGAATTGATATCGCCTCTCCCCGAATGAAAGCCCAGGAGCAGCCGCCATGCCCAGCCAGACCCGAATTGCAAACCAGCATCTGACGGTCGATGTCTCTTCTCTCGGCGCGGAAATGCAGAGCCTTGCAACCGCCGACGGCCGTTCCTGGCTGTGGAACGGCGATGCCGCCTTCTGGAACGGCCGCTCGCCGATCCTCTTCCCCATGGTCGGCAAGGCCCCGGAAAACAGGGTCAGCATTGAGGGCAGATCCTACGAGATGGCGCAGCACGGTTTTGCCCGCCGCAGCGAGTTCGATCTGGTCGCGGCAACCGAAACCATGTGCCGCTACGAATTGGCTGCTTCCGATATGACCCGAGCCGTGTATCCCTTCGAATTTCTGCTGGCGGTCGAGCACGCGCTGGACGGCCTCAAGCTCACCGTGTCGGCGGAGGTGGAAAACCGCGACACGCGGCCGATGCCCTTCGGCCTCGGCTTCCATCCGGCCTTCCTTTGGCCGCTGCCGGGGGCCGATGGGCAGGTTCATACCGTGACGCTCGACAACGGCGCAGAACCGGCGCTCGTCCGCCTCGGCAATGGTCTGATAGACCCTGAAAGACGTGATTCCCCCTTCAAGTCAGGCCGGCTCATACTCGACCATGCCATGTTCGAGGCCGATGCGATGATCTTTCCCGAAGGCGCCGGTGAAGGTCTCGCCTATGCCGCCGAGGATGGGCCGGCGCTCAAGTTCTCCTTCGAGAACCTGCCGAACCTGGCGCTCTGGCAAAAACCCGGCGCACCCTTCATCTGCATCGAGCCCTGGCACGGCACGGCCGCCGAACTCGGCGGTTCCGACGACCTTGCCGAGCGCCCCTACAGCACCATCCTGCAGCCCGGCGCAAAGGCGCGCTTCGCATTCACGGTGGAACTGCCCGGCCGGCTCTGAGCGGCCGGTCTACCTCCCTTGGACTATTTTCCGGAAGGACGCACGCACGTATCATCTGGTCCGCATATGGGTGGAGGATGAACAGTGACCGAAGCTTCCCGGCATGACGCATGGCAGATGGGCGACAGCTACGACCTCTATATGGGTCGATGGAGCCGGAAGGTCGCGCCACGTTTCCTCGAATGGCTGCAGCCGGGCGCCAAGCTCGATTGGCTGGAGGTAGGCTGCGGCACGGGCGCATTGTCGGCGGCGATCCTCGCTACCTGCGATCCCAAAAGCCTGGCTGGCATCGACCCATCGGAAGGGTTTTTGAACAAGGCGCGGGCGAATGTGAAGGATCCTCGCGCCGAGTTCCGGGTGGGCGATGCGCAAGCCTTGTCGCTCTCTTCGCACGCCATGGACATTGTCGTTTCCGGACTGATGGTCAACTTCGTACCCGACCGGCAAAAGGCGCTGCAGGAAATGGCGCGCGTTGCGAGGGCGGGTGCCACCCTGGCCTTCTATGTCTGGGATTATCCGGGCGGCGGCATGGGGTTCATGCGCGCGTTCTGGACGGCGGCCGGCGCGCTGGATGCCGCTGCCCGCGACCTCAGCGAGGATCGTCGCTTCCCCTTTTGCACGAAGGATCAACTGGCAAACCTTGCGCAGCAATCCGGATGGGCGGATGTCGAAGCGGGTGAGATCGAGGTTGCGACACGCTTTTCGAATTTCGACGACTTCTGGCGTCCCTTCACCCTGGGGGCGGGGCCGGCGCCGGGCTACTGCGTCAGCCTGCCCGCCGACCAGAGGCAAAGGCTCAGAGACAAACTGGAGACCGATCTTCCTTATGAGAGCGACGGCTCCATAGCCTTTCGGGCACGGGCCTGGGTGATCCGCGGCCGGGCTGCGTAAGAGACAGAGGCGTTCGGTAAAGGCGCCGGCGATGCCGGCGCCGCCCATGTTATTTCAGCGGCTCGAAGGTCATCGCGTGGCCATTGATGCAGTACCGCAGGCCGGTCGGCGGCGGGCCGTCGGGAAAGACGTGGCCGAGGTGACCGCCGCAATTGGCGCAGCGCACCTCCGTCCGCACCATGCCGTGCGATGTGTCGCGAAACTCGGTGACGGCATTCGGTTTCACCGGCTCGAAATAGCTCGGCCAGCCGCAGCCTGAATCGAACTTGGTATCGGAGACGAAGAGTTCTTCGCCGCAGCCGGCGCAACGGTAAAGGCCCTTCTCCTTGCTGTTCCAGAAGGGGCCGGTAAAGGCGCGCTCGGTGCCGGCTTGCCGGAGGATGCGATACTGCTCGGACGACAACTGCTCGCGCCATTCCACATCGCTCTTGTGAACCTTGGGGGTGGTGACATCGGACATCGGCGGGATCCTTTCGTTTTTCCCATAGATAGGCATCCGCAGCCCCGGCGGAAAGCCGTGTTTCTGTGGGTTGTGCCCGGTTTTGCTTGAGGCTGGGAAAGCTTTACCCTAGAAAGCCATTTCCTTCCGAATGCTCGGGGGAATTTCTGGCGTTCAACCCGAGGAGATGACATGGCTGCCAATGTGTCGGCATTGACATTCATCGTCCTTTTTCTCCCCTTTCTGGGGGCTGTCCTCGCTCCCGGTCTCACCCGCTTGCTGGGTGACAAAGCCGCCTGGTTCCTGGCGCTCGCTCCGGCACTTGCCTTCCTGCATTTTTGCACCTTCCTGGGCGAGATTGCCGCAGGTGAAGTGGTGACCGGCGGCTATGCTTGGGTGCCGAGCTTCAACCTGTCCTTCTCCTGGTTTCTCGATGGCCTGTCGCTCACCTTCGCGCTGCTGATCACCGGTATCGGCACCCTGATCGTCGTCTATTCCGGCGGCTATATGAAAGGCCATCCGGATCAGGGGCGGTTCCTGGCATTCATCCTCCTCTTCATGGGTGCGATGCTCGGGCTTGTCGTCTCCGACAGTTTCTTCATGCTTTTCGTCTACTGGGAACTCACCTCCATCACATCCTTCCTGTTGATCGGTTTCGATCACGAGCGGGAGGCCGCCCGCCGCGCGGCTCTACAGGCGCTGGTGGTGACCGGCGGCGGCGGGCTCTGCCTGCTCGCCGGCCTCGTGTTTCTTTGGAATATCACCGGGGTCACGCAGCTTTCGCTGCTCGTCCATCTGGAAAACGGGCTGCGCGAAAGCCCGTTCTATCTGGCTACGCTTATTCTCGTGCTGGCCGGCGCCTTCACCAAATCGGCGCAGTTTCCGTTCCATTTCTGGCTGCCCAACGCCATGGAGGCGCCGACGCCGGTTTCGGCCTACCTGCATTCGGCAACCATGGTGAAGGCCGGCGTCTATCTGCTGATGCGGCTGAACCCGGTGATGGGGCACACGCCCGCCTGGGAAATCCTGCTGCCCTTCTTCGGCGGCATCACGCTGATATCAGGTACCCTCCTTGCCATCCGGCAGACGGACCTCAAGCTGATGCTCGCCTATACCACCATGGCCTCGCTCGGCCTTCTCGTCATGCTCACCGGCTTTGGTGCGCCGCACGCGGTGGAAGCGGCGGTGCTCTATCTGGTCGCTCATTCGCTGTTCAAGGGCGCGCTCTTCATGGTCGCCGGCGCAGTGGATCACGAAACAGGTATCCGCGACGTGACGCGCCTCGGAGGATTGAAGGCGGCAATGCCGATCACCTTCGCTGCCGGATTGCTTGCGGCATTTTCCATGGGCGGGCTGCCGCTGTTTTTTGGTTTTCTTGCCAAGGAGGAGATCTACACAGCACTTGCGGCCGGAAATCCCCGCGCGGTCTTTTTCACCGCTCTTGCCGTGGTCGGCAACGCGCTGATGTTCGCGATCGCATTTGCCGTCGGGCTGAAGCCGTTTCTCGGCCCTCGCGTCGAGACGCCGAAACAGGCCCACGAAGGCCCGGCGGCGCTCTGGCTCGGGCCTGTGGTGCTGGCTGCACTCGGCCTGCTCGGGGCACTTTTCTCCGGCCTTGCTCATCGATACGTCTCATCGCCTATGGCGAGCGCCATTGTCGATCGGAGGGTCACGGTCGAGATTGCCGCCATGCCGCATGTCGGTCTGCCGCTGCTGCTTTCGCTGGTCACCATCACGCTCGGCGTGCTCGTCTACTGGCGGCTCGACACTGCCCGCGCCCTGATGGTCCGCGTGCTGGAAAACCTCGGGCCGGGGCCCGACCGCGGCTTCGATCATCTGATCTCCGGGCTGATCCGGCTGTCCGGCGCCGTCACCCGCTTCGTGCAGCCGGGGCGGCTGGAGATTTATGTCACGGCGACCTTCATCCTGCTGGCGCTGACGCTGCTGGTTCCGCCCTTCGTCTTCGGCGAACTGCCCGGCATGCCGAACTGGCCCGAAAAAATTTTGGTTCAGGAGGCGGCCTTCCTGCTGATCGCGCTGATCGGCCTCATTGCCGTGCTTCGTGCCGCGGACAGGCTGACGGCGATCGTGTCGCTCGGCATTCAGGGATTTGCCGTCGCCGTGATTTTCCTGCTGTTCGGGGCGCCGGATCTGTCCTTCACGCAGTTCATGGTGGAAACCCTATCGGTCGTCATCCTGGCGCTGGTCATGACCCGGCTGAGGCTTTCCCCGCGCGACCACAGGCCGGTGGGACAGATGCTGCTCGACGCAGTGATTGCCGTCGCCTGCGGGCTCGGCTTCACGCTGCTGCTGTTGAAGTCGGTGGAGGCGCCGTTCGACAACCTGTTGACGGATTTTTTCAACACCTATTCCAAGACGATTGCCCACGGCGCCAATGTCGTGAACGTCATCATCGTCGATTTCCGCGGCACAGATACGCTCGGCGAAATCGCCGTGGTCATGATCACCGGCCTTGCGGTCCTGGCCCTGATCCGGGTGAAGGCGGGCAGGCGTGTCGCTGCTGAAGATAAGCAAGGCGGTCGCCCATGAACACGCTCATCCTGCGCACGGTCGCCCCGGTGCTGACGGCGTTGATGCTTCTGTTTTCCGTTTTCGTCCTCCTGCGCGGCCATAACGAGCCCGGCGGCGGCTTCATCGGCGGGCTGATTGCCGCGTCTGCGCTTGCGATCTATGGCATTGCCTTCGGGGTTTCGGCCGTGCGCCGCGCCATCCGCTTTCATCCGATGGCGATCGCCGGGGCGGGCCTCCTGCTTGCAGCACTCTCCGGCCTGATCTCCATCTTTGCCGGCGTGCCCTTCATGACCGGCCTCTGGATTTACCCGGAAATCCTCGGTGTGGAAGTGCCTGTCGCGACAGTCATGTCCTTCGATATCGGGGTCTATCTGGTGGTGGTCGGAGCCATCACGTCGATCGCTCTGGCGCTGGAGCAGGAAGAGTCCGAGCCGGCTGAAGCCATTGGCGAACAGCCGCCGCCTGTCCGGGTGAAAAGGCCCCGCAAACCCGCCCATAAGCCGAAAGAGAGGGGCTGATGGAAACGCCTTTTGCCATTCTGATCGGCCTGTTTTTCGCGGCCGCGATCTACCTGATGCTGTCGAAGCATACGGTGCGCATCCTGCTCGGCATCGTACTGCTCGGAAATGCCGTCAACTTGCTGCTCTTCACCACCGGCCGACTGACGCGCGAAGTGCCGCCGATCATCCCGAACGGCATGGACGCCTTGCCGGCGGGCGCCGCCAACCCGCTGCCGCAGGCGCTCATCCTGACGGCGATCGTGATCTCCTTTTCCTTCTTCGCCTTCCTTCTGGTGCTGACCTACCGCGCCTACCAGGAGCTCGGCACCGATAATACCGACGAGATGCGTCTTGCCGAACCGCGGGACGAAGAACGTCCGCCGATGGGGTATTAGAAAGCATGGTGTTGCAGGTTGTCCCTTCCGGAACCGTATCGCCCAGCGGTGCTTTTGCCCCGAGGGAGATTCTATAAATGGCCGCCCCTTCGACCGATCTCTCCGCAGCCCTTGTCCTTGCCGCGCCTGCAATCGCCGACTGGCTGGTGGTCCTGCCGGTCGTGCTGATGATCGGCGTCGGTGCGCTCCTGATGATGGTGCGCAAATCCGTGCGCCTGCACGGGACGATCGCCATCACCGGTCTGGTCCTGCTCGTTCTCCTCGATGCGGCGCTGCTCATGCGCGTTTCGATACAGGGGCCGGTCACCATGGTCATGGGCCGCTGGCTGCCGCCTTTCGGCATTGCGTTCACCGCTGATCTCTTCGGCTCGTTGATGGCACTCATCTCGGCCGTGGTAGCGCTAGCTGCCGGTGTCTTTGCGCTCCGCGACATCGATGCCGGCGGACGCCGATACGGCTTCTTTCCGTTTCTGATGCTGCTGATGGCAGGGGTTTCCGGGGCGTTCCTGACCGGCGACATCTTCAACCTCTATGTCTGGTTCGAAGTGCTGCTGATCTCCTCCTTCGGCCTGCTGATCCTCGGTTCTGAACCCGAGCAGATCGATGGCGCGCTGAAATATGCCGTGCTCAATCTGATAGGCACGACGCTGTTCCTGATCGCCGTCGGTTATCTCTATGCAATCTTCGGCACGCTCAACATGGCCGATATCGCCGGCAAGGCATCGGGGCTCAGAGTGACTGCCCCGCTCGTCACGCTGACGGCGCTCTTCATTCTCGCCTTTGCCATGAAGGCCGCGGCTTTCCCGGTGAATTTCTGGCTGCCAGCCTCCTATCACACGCCGCGCATCGTGGTGTCGGCGCTGTTCGGCGGCCTGCTGACAAAGGTCGGCATCTATGCGCTGATCCGCGTCACCGTCATGCTCTTTCCCGTCGAGCGGGAGGAGCTTAGTTTCATCGTCGCGATCTCCGCCGCGCTGACCATGGTCATCGGCGCTCTGGGCGCTTTGGCGCAGAACGATCTGCGCCGGCTCGTCGGCTATGTGGTGATTGTGGGTATCGGCAATATGTTGGCTGGGGTCGCGATCGGCACGCCGGCGGCCGTCAGTGGATCGATCCTCTACGCGCTGCACTCGGTGGTGACGATGACGGCGCTCTACCTGGTGGCGGGCGAAGCGGCACGGCTCGGCGGCGCCTGGACCCTCTCTGCTCTTGGCGGGCTTTATCGCTGTGCACCATGGTTTTCCGCAGCCTCGCTGACCCTTTTCCTGGCTGCCGCCGGTCTGCCGCCCCTGTCGGGGCTCTGGCCAAAACTGGTGCTTCTCAAGGCTTCTCTCGATATCGGCGCCTGGTGGCTCGCCGCAGCCATCCTGCTTTCCGCCTTCATCGTCACCATGGCGCTTGCCCGCGTCTTCCTGCTCGCCTACTGGCGGCCGCGGTCCGAGCCGGTGCTTGAGATGGTACCCGAACCGGTGACCGCAATCGACTGGCGGATCGCCTGGCCGCTCGGCTGCCTGACGGCGCTTTCCATTCTTTTCGGTCTGTTTCCGGAGACGGTACTGGATCTTTCGCAGAGAGCCGCAGCGGGCCTTGCCGAGCCGTCGGCCTATATCGGGTCGGTTTTCCCCGGGGGTGCCGCGCCGTGACCACCTATATCCTCTCGCTGGTCTTTTCCGTCGTCTGGGTCGCCGTCACCGGCAGCGGCACGTTGCACAATCTCATCTTCGGTTTCGCGCTTTCCACCTTGTCGCTGTGGATCGTTCGCGAACAGATGAGTGCCCGCGGCTACTGGCGGCGGATGGGCCGCATCCTGTCCCTGCTTGTCCTGTTCTTCAAGGAACTGGCGCTCTCGGCCTGGAAGGTCGCCGTCCTGGTGATGAGCCCGCGCATGGAATTGAAGCCGGGCATCTTTGCCTATCCGCTGACGGTCGACCGGGATTTCGAGATCACCCTGCTTGCCAATCTCATCACGCTGACGCCCGGAACGCTTTCCGTCGATGTGTCGGCGGACCGCAAGACGCTGTTCGTCCATGCAATCGACTGCTCGGACCCTGAGGCGACCAGGCGCGACATTGCCACCGGTTTCGAAAGGAAGATCATGGAGGCCTTCCGATGACGGCACAGACGATCCTCTCTTCGGCCCTCTGGCTGGCGCTTGTGGTGCTTGGCCTTTCCTTCGTGCTGACCGTCTGGCGCGTCATCAAGGGACCGACGCTTCCTGATCGGGTGGTGGCGCTCGACATGCTGGTCGGCATCGTGATCGGCTTTATTGCTCTTATCGCCATCCGCACCGGCTTCACGCTCTATATCGACATCGCCATCTCCCTCGGCCTGGTCGGTTTTCTGGCGACCGTCGCCTTCGCCCGCTTCATCCTGGCGCGTGGCAGGGGTGAAGAAGCGCCCGAGGCGAAGGCGAGCCCGGTGATGCCCGCTCCGCCCCCGGCGCAAAAAACCAAGCTGGCGCGCAGCCGCAAGCCGGGCGGCGGCCCCGCCTTCAGTCGAAAGGCAAAAAAATGATCGCGGTGTTGATCGCCCTGCTGACCGCTCTTCTTATCCTGGTCGGTGCAGGATTTGCGCTGGTGGCCGCAATCGGCATCAACCGGTTGCCGGACGTCTATACCCGCATGCACGCAGCATCCAAGGCGGGCACTGTCGGTTCCGGTCTCATGCTTCTGGCGGTCGCCCTGCATGCCGGCGATCTTTCGACCCTTGCGCGGGCGCTGGCGGGTTTCTTCTTCTTTGTCCTGACAGCGCCGATTTCGGCCCATCTGCTCGCCATGGCGGCACACAAGATGGGTTATCCTCTGCATGAGCAATCCGTTCGGGATGACCTGAACGATCACCAAAACTGAATATAACCCGTCACAAAACGAGTTATAAGCTTGTCATAATTGAGGAAATTACCGTCTATACGTCAGTAATGCTGATTTAGGGCGTCTATAGCCGATAGAAAGCCCTGTATCCGAAAAATTTCTCACTTGGACATTGAGGCGAGCGGTGGTACTTCATTTCAAGTAGAGTGCAGATGTTGTTCGAGATTAGACGTCCCCATCGCCAATAGGGCAAAGACAGCAAGTTCTTCAAGTGGAAGAACACACAGTAGCTGGTCGCAGGGCAGATTTCAATCGAAAGCAATATCCGGTGAAAATCGGCTTTTCTTCCGCATGAAGCTTAGGGGTAGGCTTCGGTCGCAAGACGGTGCGGGGCAAGGGGGTTTTCTCCGAAAGACTCTACGAACGGCAGGATCTGCGGAGGTCGCAGAGCCTGCCATGACGTTGAACAGGAGACAACAAATGACAGAAATCGCATTGGGCAAAGGCCAGGATCTGCTGGTGGAATTGACCGCAGATATCGTGGCTGCCTATGTGAGCAACCACGTGGTCCCCGTCAGTGATCTTTCCAATCTGATCGCAGACGTACACTCGGCGCTGAGCAATACCTCGTCGCCCGCTCCGGTGATTACGGCCGTCGAAAAGCCGAAGCCGCCGGTTCCGATCAAGAAGTCGATCGAGGACGACTATCTGATCTGCCTTGAGGACGGTCAGAAGTTCAAGTCGTTGAAGCGGCACCTCATGACCCACTACAACATGACACCGGAAGAGTATCGTGAGAAGTGGGGCCTGCCGGCCGATTATCCGATGGTAGCGCCCGCATACGCGGAAGCTCGTTCGAGACTTGCCAAGGAAATGGGCCTTGGACAACGCCGCAAGCGCGGCAAGGCCTGATCCGGAACTCCGGTCAGGCGTGGGAGGATTTTAATCTCGTCCGAAAGGAACCGATCGCGCAAACGACGGGCGGATGAGTTGTATGCCCGAGCGGTATACGGACAAAGGCCGGGCCATTGTGCCCGGTTTTTTCCTGGCTTCAACGAGGAGGATAAATAGAGGAAAAAAATCCCATTTCCTTTCAAGCATTTGCAAAAAATCATAATGTTTTCAGCCGACAATTTTCGGACTCGCGATTTCTATGTGCTCACTCTTGCTCTAAGATGTATGAATTAATTCCTATTCATTGAGGAGTTGTCATGCCTTTGGAGAAACATTTCGAGCCGCAGGTTCCGCAGGGCGGCCGCCTTCCGGCCTTCGACGCACCGGCCGATCCGTCCCGGCTTCCCGCCAGCATGCCGATCAGGACCGCATGCCGAATCGTCCGCCAGATGGTTGCAGAATTGATCCTTTTGTTCGGCGACCGGCTGATGCTGCGCCGCGACCGCCGCCGCTGCGCCTGCCATGCGCGCCAGATTGCCATGTATGTCTGCCACGTTTCGCTTCAAATCCCCATGCGCGATATCGGACATGCTTTCGGGCGCGATCGCACCACGGTCGGCCATGCCTGCCATGTCGTGGAAGATCGCCGCGACGACGCGGCCTTCGATGATTTCGTCTCCGCGATAGAGCGGATCGCCACTGCCGTCTTGGGCCTGTCGGAAGTGCTGTCTCATGATTGAAAGGGCATCCAATCCTGCATCGAGGAAACAACTTCTCAGGCTGATCCGCCAACTGGCCCGCGGCGACTGCGGCATTCAAAGGACGCAGGGCGGCGAAATCAGGCTCTCGGGCGTCGAGGAGCGGCTTTATCCGGAGGCCGTGGTATCGCAGGCACGCTCCCTCGGCCTGGTGCATCTGTCTGCGACGCGAATCTCCGCCACTGCCGAAGCCTCCGCCTTTCTGCGCCGGTCGTTGGTGACGGGCGAGGAGGCGTTCATCGAGCAGCATGGCGAGTTCGCCATTGCCTCGGCGGAGGTGGAGGGCGCACGCCAGCCGGTTCGCCGCAATCTTCTGGAATCTCCGCTGGGGGTAGTCGCCCGGCTGAAGGACCGCGACGGCAAGGACTTTCTTCCTGCGGAGGCGATCGATGCGGGCGAGCGGCTGTTGTCCGACTTCACCCGCGGCCAGCTCCAGCCGCGCGTCACATCGTCCTGGGAGCCGCGTCTGGCGACCCGGACGAAGGGCCAGGCGGGCGGGCAGGCGGAAATCGCCGACAGCGCGATGGCGGCACGGATCCGGTTCTCCAAGGCGGTGGATGCCATGGGACCGGAATTATCAGGCGTGGCGGTGGATGTATGCTGCTTCTCCAAGGGACTGGAGACGGTGGAGCGTGAACGCCAGTGGCCGGCGCGTTCGGCCAAGCTAATGCTCAGGACCGCACTTCTGGTGCTTTCCCGCCACTATGCGCCCCCGCAAGCGCCCAATCCTCGCAAAAGCCACCATTGGGGCACGGAGGACTACCGGCCGGAGCTGTGATTTCGCGGATGATGCTGGGGGTCTTGTGGTCGAATTGACTTCCTGGGAGAAGCGAATATTCAATCGCTTCTCAACCCAGGGGTAAGCAATGAAATACACTATTGCGGCTTTGTCTGCCGCCATGATCGCACTGTTGTTTTCAGATTGCGCAGTAGCCGACGACAGCTTCAAACGCCGGTCGGTGTCCAGAACGGTGCTCAGCGGCGAGCGCACCAAGCTCGGCCAGCACTGGCATATCAACAACGACTGTAGCCTCGCCGATGTCCCGGCTACTCGTATTGTTCAGGCACCCAAGCATGGTCGTCTCGAGATCGTGCGCCAACCCATCTTTCCGGATGCAAAGGGTAAACTAGAGAAGTGCCGGACGGTCAAGGTGATGGGGCTGGTTGCCTACTATACGGCCAAACGCGGTTATGTCGGCAAAGACAGGTTTGTATTGCGCGCGCCATTCGGGGATGGAAGGATAGCGGACACCACGATGAACGTAACCGTTCTGAAATAGTCAAGGCATGCCTCGTTCCTCAAGTGGGGAGGCCGGCGCCTTACGCAGCCACCTTCATCTTCGCCTCTTCGCGAATGCGTTTGACCATGGACCTAAGCCCGTTGGCCCGCTGCGAGGAGAGGTGTTCGACGAGCCCGATGCGGTCGAAGATCTCGATCGCGTCCGTCGCCGCGATCTCGGAGGCGCGCTTGCCCGAATAGACGGCGAGCACGATGGCGACGAGGCCGCGCACGATATGGGCGTCCGAATCGCCGTCGAAAGTCATCACCGGATCCGCCCCGCCGTCGATATGGCTCACGAGCCAGACCTGGCTGGCGCAGCCTTGCACCTTGTTCTGGGAGGTCTTCTGGTCGTCGGCAAGGTCGGGCAGGGCCTTGCCCAGTTCGATCACATAGCGGTAGCGGTCCTCCCACTCGTCGAGGAAGGCGAAATCATCGAGGATCTGTTCGAGACTGGCCATGGGCGCTCCGCAATTACCTGCGCTCCATATAGTTATTGACTGTCGGTATGGAAGAAAAAAATGCGCCGTGAGGAGTTCATTCCTCACGGCGTCAGCAAAAAGCCGAATAGCAGGGCAGGCAGTCCGGCGCCGGGAACCGAGGCAACGGAGCCCGGCGCATGCTTTAAAATTCGTTTGGAGGCGCCAGCGTTCAGTGGGCCGGGCGCTTCTGGGGCACCGGCACGGTGCCGGTGAAGATGGTGTCGGAGGCCGCGGCGGCCGCGCTCTCGAGAGGTTTCGCCGGGAAAGGCGTTGGCTGCGGGTCGGCAAGCACGGCGGTGTCCAGTGCGGGCTTGCTGCTGCCGAACTGCTTGTCGAGGAGTTCAAAGGCTACGCGAGCACCTTCCTTGGCCCTGACGCCGAGCGCCGAGAAGGTCTCCGCACCCTTTTCGCAGACATCCGGCTTTTCGGCGCAGATGGCGCTGACATATTGATAGGCTTCGGTCGCGGCGGTGAATGCGTCGCTGACCTCAAGTGCCGAGGCGCCCTGGGTTTCGGTCGCCGGGCGGCTGCTGAAATAGGAAAGCACCACCAGCACGGCTGCAAACCAAACACTTCCCTTGATGAGAAACCACATCGTCCTGTCCACCTGTTTTTCCCGCAAGGTTTAGCGGGCTGCCGGGTCTGTGCCGGTCTTGAACATGGTTGTATCGGCCGGAAGCAAATATGGCTTTGACGCAGCCGTTCGCATTTTCGGCAAATTTATCTAAAATTCGAACGATCGCCTCTCCAGTGTGGCATCCGCGGACACGTCCGTTAGAAGTTTAATGATCGATGTTAAGCATAATTGCGGCAGGTCCGCCGAAAGCCTTGGGCTTGCCGTGCCTCCCGCTGCCACAAAAGTTAACAGAACCGGAAAAATCAAGCCAAATCCGTCGCTTACCCGCCGTTAACCACAAGCAGAGAACGGTCGGCCAATATGTCCCAAAGCCGGATTTGGGGCCTTCCGGCCGGGATGCCGACCCCTATTTTTATCCTTTCCTTAAGCCGCCGGGGCCTATTGTCGGCCTTGTCGAATTTATCTGTTCAGGGTTTTGCGTGCGCGTATTGAGTAACATTGCCGGGAAGGCGGTTCTGCTGGTCGACAAGACCGCAATCCGCTGGCTGACCCGCCTTGGCGAAGGCGAGGAAGCCCGCGTCGGCGATATCGCACGGCTGCGGCGTCTGGTCTTTGCCTGCGCCGCCGCGCTGGTCGTCGTGCCGCCTGCGTTGACCATGCTTCTTGCGCCGGCATTGGCGCTGCCGGTCGGGGTCGCCCTGGTGCTCTCGCTCTTCCTTCTCTGCGTCGCGGCCGCCTTTGCCTTCCCGCGTCCCGTGGCGGTTTCCGTCGCCGCGCAGCCGGATGACGTGCTTTTCGATGCCTGCCCCGGTCTGTCGGTGATTCTCGATTCGCACGGCCATGTCGTGAAGACGGGCGGACGGGACCGCAGCGGCTTTCCCGTAAACCTGCGCGAAGCGGCCGGCCAGTCGCTTGCCGAACTCATCCACGTGTCCGATCGGATCGGCCTTATCCAGGCGTTCGATGCCTTGCGTCAGGGAGCGGCAAGCGCTGTCGCCGATATCCGCATCGAGCGGCCCTTTTCCTCCGCCGGGCGCCAGTTCCTGCCCGTCCGTTTCGACATGACCGCCATCCGCGACGGCGAGGGCCAGGTTCTCTACGTCTTTGCGCAGGCACGCGACGTTTCGGACGAGCAGGACCTGCATGCCAAGGCCGCCGCCCATGTGGCCGAGGCCCGTTCCGCCCATGAAGCCAAGTCGCGGTTTCTTGCAGCGGTCAGCCATGAGTTGCGCACGCCGCTGAATGCCATCCTCGGTTTTTCCGATGTGCTGGCGGGGGAATATTTCGGCCGGCTCGCGAACGACCGCCAGCGCGAATATGTCGGGCTGATCCGCCAGTCGGGCGCGCATCTGCTGTCCGTCGTCAACACCATGCTCGATATGTCGAAGATCGAGGCTGGCCGCTACGAGCTGCTGGCCGAGCCCTTCTCGCTTGCGGAGGCGATGGAAGCCTGCCGCGCCATGCTGGATCTGACGGCCCGCGAAAAAGGCATCACCCTGACGAGCCGCGCCTCGCGGAGCCTTTGCGAAGTGGTGGCGGACCGCCGCGCCGTGCAGCAGATTCTGATCAACCTCGCCGGCAACGCGATCAAATTTACCGGTCACGGCGGCGTCGTCTCGATTGATGCCATGATGTCGGGCGATGACGTGGTGATTTCGGTGAGCGACACGGGTATCGGCATCGCCGCCGAGAAGCTCGAATTCATTGGACAGCCGTTCATGCAGGTTGAAAACGCCTTTACCCGCTCGTACGAAGGAACCGGCCTCGGTCTCTCGCTGGTCAAGGGACTGGTGGCGCTGCATGGCGGCCGCTTCTCGATCACCAGCCGGCCGGGCGAGGGGACGGTGGTCACCGTCGCGCTTCCGGTTGACGGTTCGGGGATCGATGGTACACCGGGCGAATTGCATGAGGAGAAGATTGAATTCCCGCCGCGGCTGCAGGCAGTCCGGCAGGCGCCCATGATGGACGAACAGGATTTTGCCGATGACCGCGCGAAAGCGAAAATCGCCTGACAGGAAAAAAGCCGTCCGGCAGCCGGGTCTTCTGTCGAATCTCGCTTCGGCGGCGGGGCGCGCGGCCCTGCGCCATCCAAAACCTCTGTTCGGCTTTGCAACCCTTGGCATCGTTTTCAGCTTCGTTGCCGCCAATGCGCTGTGGTATCAGCCGGGCGGTCATCCTGCACCCTTCCTGGCCACCCGCGATGCCGATGACCCGAATGCGATCGCCGGCTACCGGCCAGTGCGGCGCACCGCGCCCGCCGACACGACGACCTTCCGGATCGAACGCGCAAGCCCCGCGGTAACAGCGCCGTCTGTTGCTGCACCTGTTTCCGATCCGGCCGCCGCCCCCCTCGCTGCTCCGGTCCCGGCCATGCCGCCGGCTCCGCGTCCGCAGACCGCCGCACCTGTGCCGGCCGCCCCCATGACCCCGAAGCCCGCTCCCGTCGAAACCGCCAAGGCGCCGGCTCCCGCCTCGGTCAAACCGGTCCAGCCGGCGCCGGCGCCAATACAGAAGACTGCCTTGCCGCGCCGGCCGGCACAGAATGCCGGCGTCCGGAGCGAAGACCCGGTGGCGGCGGCAATCCGCGCCGCCGAGCGCCTTCCGTCCATGACGCCGCCTGCCGAAATCCCCAATGCTCGCCGCGTGGCCGGGTCCATCCCCGCTGCCGCCCGGCCGCCAGCCGCAGTTCCCGCCGCTGTCCGGCCGTCCGCGGCGACATCGCCTTCAACGGATCTCGTGCTGCAGATCCAGCGGGGGCTCTCCAACATTGCCTATGCGGATGTGGAAGTCGACGGTGTTGCCGGCGAACAGACCAAGGCCGCCATCCGCCGCTTCGAAAAGCACTATCGCCTGCCGGAAACCGGCGAACCGAACGCCATGGTGCTGAAGAAGCTCAAATCGATCGGCGCCCTCTAGCGGCTTTGCATGCGCAGCCTCCGACGGAAACAATCGGGCGGGCTCCTGGTGTCGGGCCTTCACCCCCGTGGCGGTCAGGCCTTTTCGACGGCGGCGGTCAGTTTGTGAATTTCCAGAGACAGTTGATCCTGAGTATATGGTTTTCCCAGCCTTGCGACATCGAGGTCCAGGCCCGGCGGAAGTTCGGCATAGCCCGACGCAATGACAATCGGCAGCCCGGGGACGATTTGGCGGGCTGCTTTGGCAAGCTCGGCACCGTTCATCCCCGGCATCGAATAGTCCGTAATCATGATGTCGAAGCCGCCATGATCGGCGAGGCATGCGAGTGCCTCTTTCCCCGAATGCGCTTCCACGACGTGGTGCCCGAGGTCGCTCAGCATGTCTGCGGAGCTCATGGCGATCAGAGCGTCGTCATCGACCAACAGTATCCGCTTCGGTGCCACGGGGTTTAACTCGTCGTTCGGTATCATTTGGCTTTGTTCCTGTTCCGGAGCGGACGATGTCGAGATGGGTATCCACAGTTCGGCTGTCGTGCCCTTGCCGGGCGTGCTCGACAATTTAAGCGCCCCTTTTAGCTGCAAGGCCAGACCGTGGATCATCGAAAGTCCCAGCCCCGTTCCCTTGCCCAGTTCCTTGGTGGAAAAGAACGGTTCGATTGCCTTTTGCAGGGTCTCCTCGTCCATTCCATGGCCCTCGTCGGCAACACAAAGAACGACATAACGTCCGGCAGCGAGCACATCCGTTCCTGAAATCTGCTCGGTTTCCTTGATCTCTATACGGATAGTCCCGCCATCCGGCATCGCGTCCCTCGCGTTGACGGCGAGGTTGAGGAGGGCCAGTTCAACCTGATTGGCATCGGCCGATACGGGCGGAAGTTGATCGGGAACGGCAACCTCTATCGAGACCGCCGAGCCGACGGAGCGCGCCAGCAGGTCCTTCATCCCCATCACGAGGCCGCCGAGATCGACAGGCCCTATACGAAGGTCCTGCCGGCGGGCGAAGGCGAGCAGTCTCTGGGTGAGCGAGGCGCCACGCTTTGCGCCCTGCAAGGCGCCGTCGATCAACCGGATTGCCCTGATGTCGTCTCCGACATGCTTGCGCAGGAGCTCAAGGTTCCCGAGGACGGCCATCAGGAGGTTGTTGAAGTCGTGAGCCACGCCGCCTGTAAGCTGCCCTATGGCCTCCATCTTCTGCGCCTGGCGAAGCTGCTCTTCGGCCAGCTCGCGCTGGCTCATTTCTGCCATCATCTGGGCGTGGGCCTCTTTAAGTTCTCGCGTGCGTTCCGCGACCCTTTCCTCCAGAACCTCGTTGAGCTGCCGCTGGTGTTCCTTCGCCCTCAGCCGTTCGGTGATATCGGCCGATACGCCGACCAGCTTGATCACGCTACCCGTTCGATCCCTGTAGAGCTGGGCCCGAATTTCCACCCAATGGATGGAGTGGTCTTTCCAGACGGTTCTGTATTCGATCGCGTATTCCGAGCCCGCCGCAATCGCAGTCCTGACCGCAGTTTGCACCCGTTCGAGATCGTCCGGATGAGTGGCGGCCAAGAATTCGTCATAGGTGAAGCGATCTTCGGGATCACGGCCGAAAATCCGTTTGCAGGTGGGCGACGTCGTCAGCTCGTTGGTTGCAAGGTCGAGCTCCCAGGCACCCAGGCGTCCCGCCTCCAGCGCCGTTTGGAGGCGCCGCTCGCCTTCATCCAGGGCTTCCATCCTAAGGCGGGCTTCGTATTGCCGTCGTCTTCCTCGCATTGCCGAACGAGCCACGCTGATGAAAGTCGTCGCGTGAAAAGGGCGTTCCACGAAGCTCACATTGCCCAGCACGCCCAACAGGCGGGCGGCAACGGGATTGCGCTCTGGGCCGCCGCCACGCGCTGTCAGGATGATAAACGGCAAGTCCGACCAGCTCGGCTGATGCTCGATCCACGAGGCGAGGGAACGCAGATCCGCAGAACGTAGGGCCTCGTCCGTTATCACGGCAAAAGCGACGCCGTCATTTAGGCTCGCGACGAGGGTGGGAAGATCCGGCGCTGCCTTCGACGTTATTCCGGCTTCGATCAGAAGCGAAGCCGCGATCTGCGCGTCTCGGCCGAGCGGCGCGTAGATCAGGCCGATAGCATCTTGATTAGGAATGGTGGTCTTCCTTGTCTGAGCTCGGCAATAGCGGCTGACTTTTGCCCACAAATTTCGGTACGCCGCGCAGAATACCCTGAAATTCCGAAAGCGGCTCGCCCAAAGTCAGTCCGGCGCCGCTGATGCGGAATTCGCGAATGGTTTCCTCGTGTTTGCCGGTCCGTTTCTTGATCACCGAAACGGCGCGGCGAACCTTGCCGTGGGCCTCGAAATAGCGAAGCAGGATGACGGTGTCGGCAAGATAAGTGACATCCACGGGTGATTTCATATCCCCGACCAGACCATGTTGTGCAACGGTCAAGAAGGTATTGCAACCCTGCCGGTTCAGGTACTGAAGCAATTCGTGCATATGCAGGATGAGGGCATTCTCCTCCGGCATCGACGCCTGGTAGCCGTTGATACTGTCGATGATCACCGCCTTTGCGTCGAGGCTTGTTACCCGATCCCTGACGCGGTGGGCGAACTCACCGGGTGACAATTCGGTAGCATCCAGCTGTTCGATGTGGATCAGACCGTCGTCACGCATCTTTTCGAGGTCGATACCCAGGGGTTTCGTGCGGGAAAACAGCAGGCCTAGTTCCTCGTCAAAGAGGAATATGACCGCTTTTTCTCCGTGCTTCACCAACCCTTTGATGAACTGCAACGCAAAGAGGCTTTTGCCGGTCCCCGCCGGGCCAATCAGGAGAGTGCTGGTGCCGCGCTCGATCCCACCCCCGAGAAGTTCGTCGAATTCCGGGATACCGCTGATCAGCGTTGTCCGCTCGAAGCCTGTTCTGTGCTCGACGGCGCGCAGGCGGGGGAAGACGGCCACTCCCCCGGTCTTGATCACGAAGTCGTGGTAGCCGCCGCGAAAAGATTGGCCGCGATATTTTATGACCCGGAGCCTCCGGCGCTCCGACCCGTAATCCGGAGCAAGCTGTTCGAGATGTATGACGCCGTGGACCACGCTGTGGACGGTCTTGTCCATATGTTCCGCGGTCATATCGTCAAGAAGCAATACCGTTGCATCCGAGCGGGAGAAGAAATGCTTCAACCCAAGGATCTGGCGACGGTAGCGGAGCGAGCTCTGCGCAAGCAACCGGATTTCCGAAAGGCTGTCGATAACGACCCGGGCCGGCTTCGCCCGCTCGAAGGCCTGGAATATGAGCTTGGTCGTCTCCCCCAGCTCAAGGTCGGACGAATATAAAAGGCTTTGCTGCTGATCGGCATCAAGCAGACTTTCGGGCGGTACAAGTTCGAAGATCTCGATCTGCTCGTCAATTTCCATACCGTGGGACCGGGCGCTGTCCCGCAACTCCTCCTCGGTTTCGGAGAGGCTTATATAAAGGCAGCGTTCGCCAAGCTCCGCACCTTGCGTGAGGAACTGCAACGCGATTGTTGTTTTGCCTGTCCCCGGCGAACCTTCAAGCAGGAACACATGACTTCGGGTGAGGCCGCCGGACAATATATCGTCCAGCCCTTGTACGCCGGTCTTAGCTTTTTTACTCGAAACTTCGTTCATATTTCCTCCTGGATCGAAGAAAAGAACTAGCGCGGACGTATTTGGTTGCAAGTCGGGCATGTTTCCGTTGGGAAATTATAGGGGTGCATTTCGGCCTTGCACCGGCGTTTCGGGCAGCAAGCGGCCACAACATCTTAAATTCGGAAGGCCGACGGAACCTCGGGGAGCTTTATAGGTTCGCGAAAGAACGCAAGTGCAGGAGCATACTGGTCATGCAGCCGCAAGAACGAACATTTCCCATAAGTGCCGGCATCCTGTTCGGTGTCGGCCTTGGAGGCTTTTTAGACGGCATCGTCCTGCACCAGGTGCTCCAATGGCATCATATGCTCAGTTCCCGGTATCCGATCTCAACCATTGAAGATCTGGAGCTGAACACGCTTTGGGACGGCATATTCCATAGCAGCACGTATCTCTTCGTCGCAGCAGGGCTGTTCATCCTCTGGCGCCACGCCCACCGCCGCCACCTGTACTGGTCCAGCAAGCTCCTTATTGGCACTATGCTGATTGGTTTCGGTGCCTTCAACTTCATCGAGGGATTGATTAACCACCAGCTGCTCGGCCTCCATCACGTCAATGAAACCGTGGCTGAGGCTTACCGTATCTACTGGGATATCGGATTTTTAATCTGGGGCGCGATCATGGTCATCATTGGCTGGCTGCTCCTTCGTGCCGGTAAGAAGGAGCAGTGGGCACAGCAGACGATGGCGCGATAAAAAAGTCAGCTGATAAGCTCCGAGTCACGGAAACCGGACCCTTTCTGCTTTATTCGGGCGTCACGATGCGAATGGGGCGTGTGCCGATCGGAGTGCCGGTCGAGCGGTCGATAGTGACGGGATCGATCTCCGTTCCCGTCTCGGCGTCGAAAAACCGAGTTACCTGCCCGCCGCCGCGATGCTTTCGTCCCCACGCGCCGATTGCGAACAGGACCGGAAGAAAGTCGCGCCCGGCCGTCGTCAGCACATATTCGTCCCGCGGCGGCCTCTCGGAGTAGCGGCGCTTTTCCAGCAACCCTTCGTCGGTCAGTGCCGAAAGCCGGCGGGTCAGGATCGTCGGCGCGATGCCGAGGCTTTTGCGGAACTCGTCAAAGCGGGTGAGCCCCGCATGGGCGTCCCGCAGGATCAGCATGCTCCATGCATCCCCCATCAATGCGAGGCTGCGGGCGATCAGGCATGGTTGGTCCAGAAGATTTTGCATGTCGATATCTTTTTGATAGTGACTTACTTTCGAAATGATAGTAACTAGCCTTGCATAGATGCTCCACCGAAAAATGAAAGCTGAGACAGATGAGCAATACAAAACACGGTGTCGCCTTGGTCACGGGCGCTTCCTCCGGCATCGGACTAGCGACGGCGCGAGCGCTGCAGCGTGAGGGATACCGGGTATTCGGGACCAGCCGGAAGGCCGTGCCGGACGCAGCAAGCGGGATGACGATGCTTGTCTGTGACGTGACGGACGAGGAGTCCGTACGGCGGATGGTGGCGGACGTGGTGAGCCAAGCCGGCCGCATAGACCTGCTCGTCAACAACGCCGGTAGCGGCCTGATCGGCGGCGCAGAAGAATCCTCGGTTGATCAGGCGAAGACCCTGTTCGAAGTCAATGTCTTCGGCGTAATGCGCGTTTCCAATGAAGTCCTGCCGGTCATGAGGCGTCAGGGCGGCGGCCGTATCATCAATATGTCCTCGGTGGTCGGCTTCCTTCCGAGCCCGTTCAGCGCACTCTATTCCTCGACCAAACACGCGATCGAAGGCTATTCCGAATCGCTCGATCACGAAGTCCGCACCGACGGCATCCGCGTCCTGCTCGTCGAACCCGCATTCACCCGTACATCATTCGAACAGAACGCGACCCAACCTGATCGGATGCTCGGCATCTACGACAAGGCGCGAGCATCGATGAATGCGGTCTGGAATAGCGCCATCGAGGCGGGCGACGCGCCGGAATCGGTCGCCGCCACCGTCGTTAGCGCCGCCGCTGCCACATCGCCGAAACTCCGTTACCCCGCCGGCAAGCGGGCGCGCCGGCTTCATCTTCTGCGACGCCTCGTTCCGTCAAGCGCCTTCGACCAGAGCCTGCGCAAGCAAATGAACTTACCCGTCTAACAGCTGCCGGCGCCAGCGCAATGCCCGTCACAGGACCCGGTGCGGCCTGGCGCCTCTCTTCCCCCATATAAGTCGCACGTCAACTGAACGTCGGGAAAAGGCCCTGCAGCGCGTCGTTGGAGGTGATTGTCGCGAAGACAAAGCCGGTTTCGTCGGCAATCGCGATGGCCTTAAGAGTCAGCTCCTCGCCGCTCCTCAGACAGTCCGCAGCGATATCACGCATGCCGAAGAAGGTCTCGACAACGGCTTTCTCGACGGAAGGAAAATCAATCCCTTCCAGATCGTGAATGAGACCCCTCTGCTCGTCTACGTGAAGAAAAAATTTCATGTCGCTACGCCCCTCCTCTTGAGCCTCACGTGTCGCCGAACGGCTGCGGATTAGCCCGATCGGCTGAGGCAAGTTGGAAGAGTCATCCCTCCCATGCAATTCAGCCTAAAGAGGTAGGCAAACAGCCGAAGGAAGATGTTTTGCCTTGGAAATCGGCAGTTCTGCCGCTGTTTGAGGCAAGTCCTGCGTGACGTATCACGCGCTGGCGAGAAGGGTGTGGGAATGAATTTCTTTGTGGGGCGGCAAATGCTCCGCGGTCACGAATTTATTTTCATCGCTGCCGGATAGAGGAAATGGGCTTCTATTTATTAGCATGGGCTACGTTGCCGACCGCAAACGGAAGACCGCTTTCCGGCCCTTCTAGCTCGGATGATCGATCCCGCTTCCTCTGGTCATTAGCTGTGGAAAACCCTCGTGGCGCCTGCCGCGCGCGCAACTGGAGACGGCGATTGCGGCCGGACTTTTCTGAAGTCGAGGTGATCCGGCCGCAATCGGGATCA
Source organism: Neorhizobium sp. R1-B (assembly GCF_004368875.1). Lineage (NCBI taxonomy): Bacteria > Pseudomonadati > Pseudomonadota > Alphaproteobacteria > Hyphomicrobiales > Rhizobiaceae > Neorhizobium > Neorhizobium sp. R1-B. The sequence goes on along the minus strand of NZ_SOEM01000008.1, from coordinate 57,185 downwards.
GAATACCGCGAGATATTTCAGGAGCGAGATGATGCCGATCAGAATGACGATGATGCGCGCAATCTGTTTTGCGCGGCCGTCGATCGGCAGGCGTGCGATGAGATAGAGAACCAGAACGATCACCAGGAAGGTGATCAGAATGCTGATCAGAACGGAAGTACCCAAGCCCAACTCCTTTTTGAAGACAATGCCTTATGGCACGAGGCTTTAACTATGGTGCGGCGCGGGAAAGGAAAGGGGGGCGGTCGAGCTCGTGCAGGCATTGAAAGGCCCTCAGATCGGCTCGGCTCCAAGCTCGAAAGCCCAGTGGATAAGGCGGCCCTTCAGCGTCCGGTCTTTCAGATAACCCGTCAGTTCCTCGCTGATCTCCTCCAGCCGTCTGATCTCGAAGTCCGCGTCCGAGTAAGCGTTCCAGGCGGCCTGAAGGCTTTTGGTTACGTGGCTGCCGTGTTGCAGCGTGAACCAGATGCGGTTCCTGATCTTGTCGAGATCGGCCGCCCGGCCGACCCATTGCTGGCCGGTGGCGAGACAGCGGATCGCATAGATGCCCGCGGGCGCCTTTCTTTCCTTGTAGGCGGCGATTGCCGCTTTTCTGTCGGTAATGGTCATATCGGCTTCCTCATTTGAGATCCTCAATATCACCCGGATAAAATTATTGCAATATTATACCCGGGTAAAATACCGCTCCTCATTTGCGCCGGGCGATGAACCGCCGTAAGAGGGGGAATGCGTCTGAAATCCCATATCTTCGTCTCCGCCCTGATCCGCCGCGTCTTCGGGCTCGGTGGTTTTGCCGCAGTCGAAAAGAAGGGCGCGGAGGAAGCGGGCGCCGTCTTCATCCGCCACCGCTTTCGCGATGGGTCGGAAACACTCTATGCTCCGGCACCGCAGAACTTCTTCGGCGAGGACGACGGGCAGCGCAAATTCGAGGTGAGGGCGGAAAAGGCTGAGCCGGACGCGGTCCGCGAGATCCTGTCGCGCGAGCTGCGTTTTGATCCGGACCTCTGGCTCGTGGAACTGGAGACCGAAGACGTTACCGATCTTTTCGAGGTGGTGAGGCCGGCCTGATCCCGCTCTAGCGAGCCCGGTGGACGCCGGCCGCCGCGCGCCGGAGGCTGGCGCTGGTGCGCAGGATGCGGGGTTCGGCCTCGTGCTCTTGCGTCTGGTTGGCCGCGGCCGGCTGCTGTTTCGGTTCCGCATAGGTATAACTGTCGGCCCGGCGCCAGGCTTCGATCCGCCTGCCGCATTCGTCCTCGTCGAGCATGGTCCAGAGCGCTTCAGCGCGCGTGACGCCATCCTCATGGCTGCCGAGATGATCGTAGATCCGTTGCAGGATGAAGATCGCGTCCTCTCCCCGCATCGCAAGGCCCTTGAGCGTGGTGGCAAGCTGCTGGCCTGAAATGTCCAGCATGATGCGCTCGGAAAGCCAGAGGCTTGCCGAAAGGGAATCGGCGAGAACGGTTGCGAAAAGGCCGGCCTCCCGATCTCGCGCGAAGCGCACGAGCAGGGCTTCCTGGATCGGCGATAAGCTGCGCAGGCCGAGCCGGTCGTGAGCCGGACGGTCGATATGGCTGGCAAGCGCCTTGATGCGCTGGCGCAGGCCCTCTTCGCGGACCAGCCGCTCGGCGGTTGCGATGTCCTCCGCGACCGGTGCCGTGGTCGCTTCCGTTGCGGGCGTCTCGGCGGGTCTGGCGGCACGGTTATGGCGCAGCCCCACCAATGCGTCGATGACGGTAGGCGACAGCGCTTCGCGGCGGACGATCGCCCGTGCATGGGCTTCGCCCTGGATGCGGGCAATGGTGATCAGCGTCTCGTCGGAGAGGCAGCTGGAAGAGGTGAGGAAAGGGGCTGCGATCGAAATCGGCTGGCTGGCGATGAAGAAGGCGACGGCCGGCGGCACGTTCTTGCACTGGGAAAGCGCAGCGACGGCCTCGCGGCGGGCTTCCTCGGAGGAAGCGGAAAAGAGCGGCGCGAAGAGCTCGGCGAACTGTCGAAGCTCTGACCGCGTCGGATGCGGCAGGCTTTCAAAGACAGTCACGGTGGCCATCAGCACCACATCCTTCTTACGCATGGCACGGGGCCTTTCGAGGTCGCGGAACTCATTCGTCACAGGCAAACTCACATAGACGCAAATACAACTCATGAGGTGCCGTGAAGCCTTCAGGTGGGCCGTTTGGGCTTGCCTGATGCTGTCATCGTACCTTTCCTGGGGAACTCCCGGCGGCGCCGCATCGCTCATGCAGATGGGAAGACAACTGCTTCGCGGGACGCCTTGGTTTAACCGGATGGTAACGCTATGAGAGTTAACGGTCGGTGAAGACGGGTCGTTTTGATACGCCCGTCATTTTTTGGTGGTTTGTTGCCCCGAAAGGAGAGCCGAAAAGCAGCCGCGTCTGTGTTTTTGGCTGCAGACAACAGGTAAGCATCGGTAGTAAGTGCTATTTTAGCATTAACTCACTGTTAAGGTCGTTCTGGCGAAATTCTGGTTAACCGGCGTGTGTTGCCGGGGCTTCGAGTTCCGGGTGGCCCTCGCGTTCATGTAAGTCTTGAGGGCCATCCCATTCCCGGCCGGCTCAGGCGGAACCGGCCGTTTATGGCGAAATGTCCTTGCGCTTTTCAAGAAGCGCACTGACGAGAAAGGCGCGAATGTCCGGGGTTCCCGGAAGCGTCGGCCCCATTCAGAGGGCAGGGTGAGATCGATCCGTCTTCATCCGTCTCGAATTCCGAAAACGGAGGCGAGCATGGCAGAGATCGTAATATTGAACAGATGGCGCAGCGAGCACCCCCGCCGGCCGCAGATCAAGATCGGCGAAGCGAAAGAGGCCGGTCAGCTCCTGTTCTTTACAGGCGTGCGCTACGAGCGCTTCGACGACCGGATGGACCGCAAGGCGGAAAATCACGCGGTGCGCGCCGACTGACCTTTCGAAGAGATGGTTCCATCAGAAGCGGCTTCTGGTGCGCCATTCGAACGGCGTACAGGTTGCCTTGTCCAGGAACTGCGACGCGATATCCGCAAAGCTCTTTTGCGGCGCGAGACTTCTCAACACGGCATAACCGTCGGCCTGCCGCGTTTCGACCAGGATCGATTGTGATATCGCCTGGGGCAGCGATTTTCGTAGCGTGGTGAGCTGCACCGGCGTGGCGATCACCAGGTCCAGGCCTCCGCCGGCGGATGTGCGGTCGTTGATGCTGAACACTTCGTTGGACGACTGATCGTAGATCGCCAACGACCAGAACGGCACGCCGCTGTTGGCCGCGGTGAGACGCACGGGACCGTCCGCCACATCGAAAGCGCAGACGGCCACCTCTACAAACGGGTCGTCCTTGGCAAGCCCCGTCCGGTCCGGCTTTTCTCCGAGACGATAGAAGCGATGAATCTCGCCCTTCGCCAGGATGCGCGTATAGGCGTCCCGCTCGCTAAATTCCGGCAGCAGCAGCACGATGATAAGATGCAGCAGCGCCGCCCCGACAAGGCCGGTCACGATGGCAAAGATCACCTGAAGGGCAAATCTGGGCCTAGATCCAAGCCCAGATCTAAGCATTGCCGCACCCGGTTTTTTCGATGCGCGGCATGGTGAGGTCGATAAGGCCGGAACTGCCCGCGGTCGGAGTATCGAAAAGCGTCAGCGTCAGACGGAAGGGGCCGTTTGCCGGCACGGCGAGCCAGTTGCCGGGCCGGGCGGTTGCGGCAAGCACGATATCAAAACTGCCGCTCTCGTCGCGCAGCACGATGCGGGAGTTGAGCGCCGTCGGTAAATCCGATTGCGCCGAAGGCGGTGCGCCTCCCGGGGGCGCCGCAAACAACGTCCAGAGGCGCGCCTGAGGCGTGTGGCCCGTCAGCTTGTAGGTGCAGTTTCCGGACAGGCGCGCGCCCGCGTCATCGACAGACGCGGTAAAGACGAGGCCTTCGGCGCTGGCATAGAGCAGCCTGCCGCCATTGGCCCTGTGCGATTTGGCGTAAGGGTCCGCCGCCGCCGTCTGCACCTCGGGAAAGGCCTCCCAGGGGCCGAGCTTGATGGCGCCGAAACCCACGGTCGCATCGAGTGCCACGAGGGTGGACCAGATCCCGCCGCCGAAGGCGATGGCAAGCGCGATCGCGATGAGGATGGGAACACGAAACACGGGTTTGCTTGGGTCCTCGGGAACAGCTGTGTCAGAGGGTTAGCATTGATTCTGCCGGGGGGGAATGGGCAAAGAGGTGAAACCCCGGCCTGTTGCGAATTATAACGTTATGCGTTATAGATGCCGCATGATCAGGGATTTTGCGGACCGCGAAACTGAGCGGGTTTGGTCGGGTTTACGGAGCCGCAAGCTGCCCGCAGATATTCAGCCGATTGCGCTCAGGAAGCTGCGTTTGCTCAATCAGGCTCGCAAACTTTCGGATCTGCGGGTTCCGCCTGGAAATCGGCTTGAGGCGCTGAAGGGCGATCGCGCCAGCCACTTTTCGATCCGGATCAACGATCAGTGGCGTATTTGTTTCATCTGGACTGAAGGAGGACCTGCCCATGTCGAAATCCTCGACTACCACGGCTGAGGCCGAATGGCTCCACAATCCGCATCCGGGGGAAATTCTGCAGGAGGAGTTTCTCGGCCCGATGAGCTTGAGCCAGAACGGTTTGGCCCGGGCGATCGACGTCTCTCCACGACGCATCAACGAAATCATCCTGGGCAAGCGTGCGATAACTGCCGATACCGATCTCAGGCTCGCGCGATATTTCGGAATGTCAGAAGGTTTCTTCCTCGGGCTTCAGGCTGACTACGATCTGATGCAGCGGCGCCGGGAGCTTGGGGAGACGCTGGATCGCATCCAGCCCCGCGCTGCCTGACTACCGCTTCAATTCGGTGCTGGCGGTGGTGGCTGCGAGGGATGGCCGGGATGCGTCGTCGCCGGCCGGGCCGACAATGCCGGCATCGGCCACCTTGGCGGGAAGGAGGGGGCTGGCGGCCTTCAGCTTGGCGGCGATCTGCTTGAGGATGCGGGTCGACTCGGCCGACAGCGAGCGCGGCCGGACAAGCGCCGGCAGGCCGGAAGCCTCGCCTTCCTTCTTCGCAACCTCCTTGCCCTTGTGATCGCCGGTGGGCAACGGATTTTCGATGCCGGGGATGGGTCTAAGCTCGATGCCCTGATGGGCGTAATCCATCACCGTCTTGAAGGTCATCGCCGGCAGAGAACCGCCTGTCATGTTGTCCATCGAGGTGAAATCGTCGTTTCCGAACCAGACGGCGGTGGTGTAGTTGCCCGTGAAGCCGATGAACCAGGCGTCGCGATAGCTCTGCGAGGTGCCGGTCTTGCCGCCCGTGACGATGCCGCCGTCGAGGGCGGCCCGCTTGGCGGTGCCGATCACCGGGATTTGCGTCAGGATGCGGTTCATGGACGACATTGCCTTTTCCGACAGCACGCGCCGGGCCGGCGGTTCGTCGCGATTGAAGTCGTAAAGAACCTCGCCGCCATAACTCAGCACCTGCTCGATGCCGTGGCGGCGCGACTGCATGCCGCCCGCCGGCATCACGGCATAGGCGGTCGCCTGGTCGAGAACGGTGACTTCCGACGTACCAAGCGGGACGGTCTTGTCGCTCCTGAGCGGCGTTTCGATGCCCATGGCCTTGGCGGTCTGCACGATCACATCGGTGCCGAGATGGTCTTTGGCGAGCCGGACTGGCACGGTGTTCAGCGATTGCGCCATGGCCGAAAGCAGCGTCACCTTGCCCTTGTAGGAACGGGCGTAGTTCTGCGGGGACCACCCGCGCCAGGTGATCGGCGCATCCGAAATGACCGATTCGGGTGTGAAACCGTGCTCCATGGCCGCGGAATAGGTATAGAGCTTGAAGGAGGAGCCCGGCTGGCGAAGCGCCTTTGCTGCACGATTGAACTGGCTTGCGCCATAGTCGCGCCCGCCCACCATGGCCCTAACGGCGCCGCCGTTCTCGATCATGACAAGCGCGCCCTGCTTGGCCTTGTAGCTTTCGCCATATTCGCGCAGGCTCGATTCCATCGCGGTCTCGGCGGCCTGCTGGAGGCCGGTGTCGATCGTGCTGCGCACGATGACGGAATGCTCCTTGAGCTTGCCGGCCGCGGCGAGCCGTTGCACCTCGTCGAACGCCCAGTCGAGGAAATAGTCCGGCGCATTGACGTCGGCCCGGTCGACCACCGTCGCCGGGCTGCGGCGGGCGGCAATGACCTGACCTTCGGTCATAAGCCCGCCCTGAACCAGGTTGGAAAGCACTTCGTTGGCGCGCGAGCGCGCCGCCGGCAGGTTGACATGCGGGGCATATTTGGCCGGCGCCTTGAACAGGCCCGCCAGCATGGCGGATTCGGCAAGGTTCACTTCGGTAATGTTCTTGCCGAAATAAAATTGCGAAGCCGCGGCCGCACCGAAAGTGCCGCCGCCCATATAGGCGCGGTCGAGATAAAGGGAGAGGATCTCCTTCTTAGAAAGGTTCGCCTCGAGCCATAGCGCCAGGAAGGCTTCCTTGATCTTGCGTTCGATCGAGCGCTCGTTGGTCAGGAAGAGGTTCTTTGCAAGCTGCTGGGTAATCGTCGAGCCGCCCTGGACGACGCCGCCGGCCTTGGCGTTTTCGCTCATCGCGCGGGCAAGGCCCAGGAAGTCGATGCCGAAATGGTCGAAGAAACGCCGGTCCTCGGTTGCCAGCACGGCTTTGATCAGATGGTCCGGCAGTTCGTCGATCGGCACGGAATCTTCATGGATGATACCGCGATGGCCGATGGTATTGCCGTAGCGGTCGAGGAAGGTGACGGCGAAGTCGCCACGGTTTCGCCAATCTTCCCTGGTTTCCTCGAAGGCGGGCAGGGCGAGTGCAAGCACGACCACCGAACCGGCCGTGCCGAGCGTCATGGCCTCGCCGGCAAGCTCGAAGCCGAGGCGTTTCCAGCCGCGCACGCGAAACCGGCGGAAGAAGATGGTGATCTCTTCCCAGATTTCGCCGAGCTTGAAGCCAAGGTTCCAGACGGTGGAGTCGATCCAGGAATCGATGCGCAGCAGGATATGGCGCCTCCGGCGCGGCCGCCCGCCGGATGGTCTTGGTTCGTCCTGCGGCTCTTCCTGCACCTTGGAGTTCCCCCGCCTGTTCTGGATGAGTTTTGCTTGACGCCGTCCCCTGCAGGGATCAAGAGCATGAGCCTCTCACCGTTATTCAGCAATAGCTGACAAATGGTTGATGCGCGATAGCCAATTCGCAACAGGTAAAATGCAGATACGGCGATTTGTTCCGTTCTGCCGCAAAAGTGATGTTTCATCGATGACGGACATGCCTTTCTGGAAAACCAAGCGGCTTGATGAGCTGACTCAAGACGAGTGGGAAAGCCTCTGCGACGGCTGCGGGCTCTGTTGTCTCAACAAGCTTGAAGATTGGGATACGGGGGACGTGGTCTTCACTTCCGTCGCCTGCCGGCTTCTCGACGGAACGACTTGTCGCTGCAAGGATTACGACAACCGCCAGGCGACGGTGCCGGATTGCATTCAGCTCACGCCGGAGACGGTCAATGACATTTCCTGGCTGCCGCCGACCTGTGGCTATCGGCTGGTGCGGGATGGAGAGGACCTCTATTGGTGGCATCCGCTCGTCTCTGGAGATCCCGAAACCGTGCACCAGGCGGGCATTTCCGCTCGCGGCCGCACGGTGAGCGAGGAAGAAGTCGATGTCGACGATTTCGAAGACTATCTTGTTGATTGGCCTCTGACGGTAGGTCAGGATTGACTTAAGGCAATTTCGTACATGCAAATGACGTATATGCTTCTTGTTTAGCAACAGATAATACTTGTTGCATGGGGCAAGGGTAATAGATCGGCATTTCCATGACGACAGATGGCACGCTCGCAGACCACCTTTATGAGGCGGCTCTCGTTCCCGAACTTTGGACTGACACCTGCGAGCGGCTCGCTGCGGAAATCGGATCCTCCACCGCGTCCATCTTCACAGTCGACGGTCATGGAACCCACCGCTACGTCACCAGCAGGAATATTGCCGAAGCCTTTCGCCAATTTGCCAGCAGCGAACTTCGGCTGACCAATATCCGGGCGCAACGGGCGCTGGAGCGATCGCCCTTCGCCTTCGGCAGGGACATCGACATCCTGACGAAGGAGGAATACGAGCAGGATCCCATTCGTCCCGCTTTCCTGCACCCTCATGGAATGGAATGGGAAGCAGGTTGCGTCTTCCAGGAGCCGACCGGGCATATGATCGCAATCATCCTGATGCAAGCCAAGGGGCGCGGGCACTTTTCCGATGAGCAATTGGCACGGTTGAACGCGCTGAAGCCGGACCTGGCCCGGGCAGCCTACATGTCGTCCCGGCTTGCTTTCAACGAAGCGCATTCGATGACCGAGGCGCTCTCCATGCTCGGGCTGCCCGCGGCCGTGATAGGCGATAGCGGGCAGGCGATCGCCATGAATCCCGAAATGGAAAATTTGAGTCCGCGCATCCGCGCCGGCGCCGGTAACCGTCTTGTATTCGAGAGCAGCGGGGCGAGCGCCCTGTTTAACGAAGCCCTGGAGCGTTACCGCGCCCGGGCTGTTCCCACTGTGCAGTCCCTTCCGATGGTGCCACGTAATGGCGCGCCGGCGCTCATCCTGCATCTCCTTCCGGTGCGCCGGGCGGCGCGCGACATCTTCTCCCGCTCCATGGCGGTGCTCGCCGTGACGGAGGTGGGCAAGGTCGGCGCTCCGGACATGCGGGTCCTTTCCGGTCTTTTCGACCTGACGCAGGCAGAAGCCCGGGTGGCGCGCGGTATCGCGCTGGGGCAGACGACGGAGACGATCGCCGCTTCGCTCGGCATTTCGCTCGAAACCGCCCGCTCGCATCTGAAGCGGATCATGCAGAAGACCGGCACGACCAGGCAGGCGGAACTGGTTCTTCTGCTGTCGGGGCTCTCCGCTCCGGGTTCGATTAATGGTAGCGGGGATACGGCATAGGAGCCTAATGGCGGCTTTGGGTCAGGACGCACCTTTGGCAGGTTCGCCCTTGTTTCCGAGAGTCATTTTCATCAGGATCAACGACGCTATTCCGCTGGCAAGCAGCATCCAGTCTTGAGGAACACTCAACAGGAGCGCAGCGCTTCCTCCCACGACCGACCACAATAGGGGAATGGTCAGAAGCCAAATCGGCACCCTTTGCTTCGCCAACAGGAGGACCCCAAACGAGAAAATCGTGAGGGGACACGGGGTAACGCCAAAACTCGGCAACTCGACCAGCGAATGCCCGAGGAGAACTCCGATCAGGGGGTAAAGTAAAATCGCGTAGAAAATCAGTAAGCCGCCGGCATAGGCCCTGATCGGCGGCACCTTTCCGAATTGCGGATTATTGAGGGCGGCAGCCAACAGGAACAGCAGGCCCTGGAGGACGAAGAAGGCGGCGAAAATGAACGCAGCGCTGTTGATGCCGCTGAAAAAAGCGAAATGATAGGATAACCCCGTCCAGAGCCACATTACGGCTAGGCCCAAGATAGGCGAAATTGCCGCTCCATCGTATCTGCCGCCAGATCGCACAGATGATTGCCAGCCCTAAAACCTCGGCAACGATCTGCGCCGGCCATATGGCCTGATTGTAGATAACGAACACGGACATGAATTGCTCGCGGGAAAATGGCAGCATGTTCGCACCTCCAGACTTCCAATAGCCCACATCTCCCTCAATCTGCATTGATCGACAGCAACCAACGCAGGTCAAAGTGGAGCTAAAAGACCGGCGAACGGAAAATCTTATTGGCCCCTTGACCTTCCCATGATGGGAAGCTCCACATAGGGCGGGACAGTGAGACATCCCGCGAAGAAAGGGAGATTCCGCCCATGAACCAGATCGCAAAACACATCCATCCCTCCGAGCCTTTCACCATACCCGTGGACGGCATGACCTGCGCCTCCTGCGTGCGCCGCGTTGAAAACGCAGCCGCCAAGGTGCCGGGCGTCGACAGCAGCGCTGTCAATTTCGCCACCAAGAAGCTGACGGTGCAATCGTCTGAAGGATTTTCACCGGACGATCTCGAAAAGGCGATCCGCAAGGTGGGCTACGAGATTCCGCCCGGCGCCATGGATCATGCCATGCGCGATGCCGGCATGCTGCCTGCGGCGCCGGCGGCGAAGCATGCCGGACACGACCATCATCATGCCCAGGCAGAGCATGCGGGGCATATGGAAAGCCACGATCATTCCGCTTCCGCCGGCGGGCATGACCACATGCATATGCATCAGGGTGAGGAGGGCGTGCTGAAGCGCGATCTGGCGATCGCCTTCGTGCTGACCCTGCCACTTTTCGTGCTCGAAATGGGCAGCCATTTCTACGACCCGTTCCATCACTGGCTGATGGGCGTCATCGACACGCACAACCTCTATTACCTCTATTTCCTGGCTGCGACGGCGGTGATCTTCGGTCCGGGCTTCCGTTTTCTCAGGCTCGGCCTGCCGGCGCTGTTGCGCGGCGCGCCGGAGATGAACTCGCTGGTGGCCGTCGGCGTGCTGGCAGCCTATGGCTATTCGCTGGTTGCCACCTTCGCACCCGATCTTTTGCCGGAAAGCGCCCGCTACGTCTATTTCGAGGCGGCGACGGTGATCGTCACGCTGATCCTGTTCGGCAGGCTCCTGGAGGCGCGCGCCAGCGGACGTACCGGCGAGGCGATCCAGAAACTCGCCGGCCTCCAGGCCAAGACTGCCCGCGTCGAGCGTGACGGCCAGACGATGGATATTCCGGCAGACCAGGTGGTTGCGGGGGACATCGTGGTGATCCGCCCCGGCGAACGCCTGCCCGTCGACGGCACGGTGATCGACGGGCAGTCGAATGTCGACGAATCGATGATATCAGGCGAGCCGCTGCCGGTCGAAAAGGCGGCAGGAGCAAGCGTCGTCGGCGGTACGATCAACAAGACCGGCTCCTTCCGCTTCCGTGCCGACAAGGTGGGCCGCGATACCATACTTGCGCAGATCATCCGCATGGTCGAGCAGGCGCAGGGGTCGAAACTGCCGATACAGACCCTGGTCGACCGGGTGACCGCATGGTTCGTGCCGGCCGTGATCGCGCTGGCGGCGCTGACCTTCGCCGTCTGGTTCTTCTACGGTCCCAGCCCGGCGCTTACCCACGCGCTCGTCAATGCGGTCGCCGTGCTGATTATTGCCTGCCCCTGTGCAATGGGGCTTGCCGTGCCGACCTCGATCGTGGTGGGCGGCGGGCGCGCCGCGGAGCTCGGCGTGCTGTTCCGCAAGGGCGAGGCGCTGCAGGAATTGCGCAATGTCGATCTCGTGGTGCTCGACAAGACCGGCACGGTCACCAAGGGCCGGCCCGAACTGACCGACCTCGTCGCCGCAGAAGGTTTTGCCGAGGACGACGTCCTGAAGCTCGTCGCCGGCGTCGAGGCGCAATCAGAACATCCGATTGCCGACGCCTTCGTCAAGGCGGCGGAAGCGAAGGGGGTGGCCGTGCCGAAGGCGGAAAACTTCAATTCCGTCACGGGTTACGGCATCGAAGCCGACGTGGACGGCCGCCGAGTGGCGGTCGGCGCCGACCGCTTCATGGAAAAGCTCGGCCTCTCGGTCGAAGCCTTTGCCGAAGCTGCAGCGCGCCTCGCAGGCGAGGGCAAGACGCCGCTATATGCCGCAATCGACGGCAAGGTCGCGGCTGCAATCGCAGTTGCCGATCCGTTGAAGCCCGCCAGCCGCGACGCGATCAAGGCTCTGCATGACATGGGTATCGAAGTCGCCATGGTGACGGGCGACAACCGCCGCACTGCGGAAGCGATCGCCCGTCAGGTCGGTATCGGTAGGGTCGTGGCCGAAGTCTTGCCCGAGGGCAAGGTAAAGGCGGTCCACGATATGCGCGCGGGCGGCAGGAAGCTCGCCTTCGTCGGCGACGGCATCAACGACGCTCCCGCACTCGCCGAGGCCGATATCGGCATCGCGATCGGCACCGGCACGGATGTGGCGATCGAAAGCGCCGACGTGGTGCTGGTGGGCGGCGAGCTTTCCGGCGCGGTTGCGGCCATCGCCATGAGCCGCGCGACCATGACCAACATCAAGCAGAACCTGTTCTGGGCCTTTGGCTACAACGTGGCGCTGATCCCCGTTGCGGCAGGGGCTTTGTATCCCGCCTTCGGCTGGCTGCTGTCGCCAATGATCGCCGCCGGCGCCATGGCGCTGTCGAGCGTCTTCGTGCTCGGCAACGCGCTCAGGCTGAAGACCGTCACGATTGGAGAAGAGAAATGAATATCGGCCAGGCTTCCGAAGCATCCGGCGTTTCGGCCAAGATGATCCGCTATTACGAGGAGATCGGGCTGATCCGGCCGATGGGCCGCACAGGCAACAACTACCGCGTCTATGGCGAGGAGGAGGTGCATGTCCTGCGCTTCATCAAACGCGCCCGCAACCTCGGTTTTTCGCTCGAAGAGACCGAGACGCTTCTGAAACTCTGGCAGGACCAGAGTCGGGAGAGCGCGGCCGTCAAGGACGTGGCGACCGCCCATATCGCCGATCTGGAGCGCCGGATCGCCGAGATGCAGGGCATGGTGAAGACGCTGAAGCATCTTGCCCATTGCTGCGGCGGCGATCAGCGGCCGAACTGCCCGATCCTCGACGACCTTGCCGGCGACGCACCTGCGCCGACGCCTCGCAAGAAGGCGAAACAACCCGCTTGACCTTCCCTTCATGGGAAGGTGCAGAAGATATCTAGTGAGACAAGGAGAATCTTGAAATGACTGCTGTTTTCACCGTACCGGACATGACCTGCGGCCATTGCGAAAAGACCGTGCGCGGAGCGCTGGACGAAGCGTTGCCGGGTGCCGCCGTGACGGTCGACCTCTCATCCAAAAAGGTCACGGTCGAAGGCGATGCGAAAAAGGCCGAGGAAGCCATTCGAGAGGCAGGCTACAGCCCGGAACGGGTGGCTGCCTGATCGCACCTGAACTCATGCCCGGCGGCCGTCGATCGCGATATGCAGCATTCTCAGTGCGCCGGCGGCGTCGAGCAGATTGGCCTGAAGCTGGTCGTGGGTGATCTTGCCTATCCCGAGCGCCAGGGAAATGGACTGGAGATCGACGATCTCCTTGGGGATGCCCGCAAAGCAGGCGCCTTCCTCCAGGTCAAAGATCTTCTCGCTGGCGCGGGTCAACAACTGCCGCTTTCCCACGTCGGAAAGCCGCACCAGCTCATTTGCCGATCGCACGAGTTCGGTTACCACATCGGTTATGGCGCTCACGTCGCGGTGCCTCGTTACCTCAATTCGATCTGCTCAGTAAACGGGAGCGCGGGGAGAAAATCCATCCCCCACATAGGGGCTTGCATTGTCGATTTCAGACGATTCTGTGGATAAATACATTCCATCTCATTGCGGAGCCAAGTTTAGGTCTCGTGAATAAAGTAGATTTGGCGCTTACTTTCAGTAAAGCAAAGGGCGGCCCCCGAGCCGGCCTGTCATGGCTTCAATGTTTCACCCAATTCTCGAAATCCCGTGGCGCGACGTTGCTTCCACACAGGACTGTCGCGACGGTTTGCCCGCGAAAACGGCCCGGGTATTCGAGAATGCTGGCAATACCCAACGCGGCGGCAGGTTCGACGATCAGGCCGGAGTGCCTATAGAGGAGCCTCATGCCCTCGACGATACTGTCTTCCTCGACCAGAAGCGCATCGTCCACGACTTCCAGCATATCCGTCAAAACATCGGGGATGACGTATCGTCCGGCCACGCCGTCGGCGATCGTGTGGGGCGGCCCGGAATCGATGACCGCGCCGGCAAGATAGGATCGGGTCAACGCGGGCGCATTTTGAGGCTGAACGGACAAAACCGTCGTGTCCGGGCAACGGTTTTTGAGCGCAAAACCAATACCTGTCGCCATCGCCCCGGCGCCAAGCGAAATCAGGACGGAATCCAGCGGGAACGGCAGTTTGGCGAGTTCCAGACCGATTGTCCCTGCTCCTTCGCAGGTATCGATGTTTTTGCTGTCTTCGACCAGGAATGCGCCTGTTTCTCGGGAACGCGCAAGCGCAGCTTCAAGTGCTTCTTCGATCTGGCCTTCTACCAGAACGACCGCCGCGCCCAATGCTTTCATGCGTTCGACCTTCAAGGGATTGGCAGTGGATGAGGCTGTGACGGTAACGCCGAAACCTCTGCTCCTTCCGCTATAGGCGAGTGCCTGGCCAAGATTTCCAGCACTTGCGCAGACCACCGCCTTTTGACCGCCGGCGGCTTCGAGATTAGCCAGCACCGTTTCTGTTCCGCGTCCCTTGAAACACCGGACGGGGTTCAACGTCTCTACCTTCAATACGACGCGGCATCCCAAAACTCTGCTGAGATGGGGGCAAAAATACTGGGGCGTATTCTGAAAGACGCTGTCGATCTTGTGAACGGCGGTTTCAATCCGTTCGATGCTGAGTCTTGTCATGAATTTATGATGGCACGCGCAATTTGCGGTCACAAGGTGAGGCTCCAAGCCCTCATCTGACCCTTTCCCGAGTTCAATTTGGTGTCGTTTGTCGGTTTGGGCCGGTTTCATACGTCTTTCGGAAGACGGCCGCGGTGGCCGGTTGGCAAGAGGAGAGCAAAGATGCGTGTCATGGTGATGGTCAAGGCGACCAAGGACAGCGAAGCGGGCGTGATGCCGACCCGGGAGCTTTTCGAAGCTATGGGCAAGTTCAACGAAGATCTGGTGAGTGCCGGCATCATGCTGGCCGGCGATGGCCTGAAACCCTCGGTCCAGGGCAAGCGCGTTGCCTTCGACGGTGCCGATCGGCTGGTGATCGACGGCCCGTTTACGGAGACGAAGGAACTGGTGGCCGGTTACTGGCTCTGGCAGGTGAAGGACATGGACGAGGCCGTAGCCTGGGTCAAGCGTTGCCCCAATCCGATGCCGGGCCCGAGCGAGATCGAGATCCGGCCTCTCTACGAGATGGAGGATTTTGCCGATGTCCTGACGTCGGAAATCGTGGACCAGCACGAGCGCCTGCGCGAGCAGATGGCGAAGCGCTGAGCGTCCTGAGGGCGAGGGTGTTGAAGAAAACCACGTCCTTTGACCGCCGGAAGCGTGTTCCGGCGGCTTTGGTCGCAACGTGGTGCGGTTAGAATTTCACGCCGATGCCGACATTGATGATGTGTTGGTTGAAGTTGAAATCGGAGCCCGCGAGATCACCTTCCCCAAAGTCGTTGTAGCGGTATTCGATACGGCCGAAGACGTTGTCGGTGAAGGCGTAGTCCAGACCGCCGCCGATCGTCCAGCCGTGCAGCGTGTCGTCATCGTCGAACCCGCCGCCATCGATGCTGGCATTGGTGGCGGTCCAGCCGCCGGCCGCGAAGATGAGCGCCCGGTCCATGGCATAACCGACGCGGCCGCGCACTGAACCGGAGAAGCCGGTGCCGATGTCGACGCCGCCCGCATAGCTGTTCTCATTCCAGTCATAGTTCACGTCGCCTTCGAGACCCGCGACGAAACCGCTCGAAAACTGCCAGTTGTAGCCGACAAAACCGCCGAACCTCCAGCCGTCGAAGCTGTCGGAGCCACCGACGATCGCATCGCCGTCTCCCCAGCCATACCCGGTATGAAGACCGATATAGGGGCCGGACCAGGTGAACGCAGCCGGCATTTCCACCGCTTCCGGTGCGGCGGGAACCGCTTCGACCGCATCCGCGGCATAGACAACGGAAGAGGCGGTCATGGCGGCCGTCGTGGCGAGAATGAAAATAGCCTTCATGGATATTCCCTCCGGTTGATGATGATGATTGATGTAGTGCAACTTGCTTGGAAAGCTGTAGCTAAAATACAACAAAAGGCCGAAACTGACGATCCATTTTAAGCCTCTGAAATTGCGCTGTTTTTATTTTCGCCTGCCGCCTTGACCTCAACTGCGCTTGAGGTCGTAGCGTGCCGCGCATCGTAATAACGGACACGGAGTCGGGTGTGCTGCAGGATATCGATACGAGTTGGTCGAGGCTTTTGCGGGGCCGTGACGGTGCCATGCTGGCACTGATTTCCTCCGGGATCGGGCTTCATGCCTTCAACCAGTTCGCAATCGTTGCGGCTTTGCCGCCGGCGGCGCGAGAGATCGGCGGCACGGATTATTTCAGCTGGGCCTATACGCTGTATTTCCTGGGTTCGATTGCCGGCGGCACCGGAGCGGCGGCATTCCGGGACCGGATCGGTGTGAAGGCGAGCCTGATGATCTCTGCCCTCCTCTTTGCCGTCGGCGGACTGTTTGCGCTTGCCGCACCCGCCTTTTCCTGGATCATGGCGGGGCGTCTCCTGCAGGGCGTCGCCGACGGGCTGGTGGTGGCGATCTGCTACAGCCTCATCCCCGCGAACTTTCCCTCCGCCCTGATCGCCAAGGTCTTCGCCGTCGAAGCGATCGTCTGGGCGGTGGCGGCGATTGCCGGGCCGCTCGCAGGGGGGCTGTTGACCGAGGCCTATTCCTGGCGGGCGGCGTTCCTCGCCGTCGCGCCCTTCGTTCTGCTTCTGCCAGTCCTGACGCTGGTTGCAAGGCCCCGTGTGACGGAGGCGGCGCCCATGCCGCTTTCCTTCGCCACGATCGGGCTGTGCCTTGCCGCTTCCTTCGTCCTGTCGCTCTCCTCCGTGGCCACCGACGGCGCCATGCAGGCTGTGGCGATCGCCGCCGGGGCGGGACTTTTCCTGCCGGCCCTGAAGCTCGACGGGAAGATCGGCGCCAGGCTTTTCCCGGCCGGAGCCTTTCGGCTGGGCTCGGTACTCGGAAACGGCTTCTGGGTGCTGTTCCTGATGTCGGCCAGCCATTCGGTCGGTAGCGTCTACCTGGCGGTGATGATCGACGCCGTCTTCGGGTTCCGGCCGGCGGTGGTCGGATACCTCGTCGTCAGCATGGCACTCACCTGGAGCGTGGTCGCAGTTGCTGCCAGCCGCATCGTGGCGCTGGGAGCGCGGCATGCCTGGATGCGCAGCGGTGCCCTGTTCCAGCTCCTCGGCTTCCTGGCGCTCGCCGCATCGTTTGCGTACGGTTCCCTGGGGCTCCTGCTTTTGGGCCAGATCGCGATCGGCACAGGTTTCGGCCTGGCCTGGGCCAGCATCAACCAGGCCGCCATGGAGGCGGCCGAGACTGCGGAGCGGGATCTGGCGAGCGCCCTACTGCCGACGATTTCGACCGCAGGTTACGCGGTCGGCGCAGGTCTTGCCGGAATGATCGCGACCGCCACGGGCCTGGTATCCCGGCTCGACGGCGGGGAGGCAGGCGGGCCGGCCATCTGGCTTTACGGCACGGCGGCTGCAGGCGCGCTGCTGACCTTCCTGTTCGGCTTCGGCGTCAGGCTGAAAGGCAACTGACGCCCGGTAACCCGGGTTTCAGATTTGGCGCAACGGGTCGAGGTTGCCGCAGGCGCCCTTCTCAAAAACTCCGATGACCGGCCGGTAGTCGTTATCGATGCCGACGGCATTCAGGAGAATGAACAGGATATGCCGGGTGAGCGCGTTCAGATAGGGAAACTCGTCGTGGAGCCTCCCCTTGTAGAGGAATGACAGGCGGTTGAACTCCTTGGAAAGCTCGATGAGATAACCGAGGTTTTGTCCGCGCGGATCGGCAGGCTGAAACAGCAGCTCGCAACCGGCCGCTTGCGCCGTTCCTTCCGATCCGTTCGGACCGACCTTGACCGACATGCCTGACGCCCGCATGGCGGTCAGCACTTCCTCGTTTGCGACGCCTTCGCGCCATCGTGTTGAGGCAAGATCGCGCAGACCTCCGGCCTTTTCCTTGAGGACGAGCGGAAGGGCCAGAAGCAGGACGGCAACGGTAAACATGCGGATCATGCGCGCACCGCAGATTTCCGACCCATCGATGCGAGGCCGATTATCCAGAAGGTGGTGAGCAGCCCGACCACTTCTCCGGCGACGCCGTCATGCAAAGGCTCGTAAAGGTCCATGAAGCGGATCATTGCGAACAGCCGCATCCAGTTGATCAGCACGACGCCGGCAATGCCCGCCGCCAGCCAGTTGAGACCCCGAAGCGGGCTGACCTTGTTCACCACCGAATACGCCAACCATGCCAGAAGCATGTAGGAAATGCCGTGGAACGAGGAACATGCCCACAGGATGAGCACCGGATCGTTGCCGTCCGTCGGAACGACGAAATTGGCGCTGCTCTCGTATCCGGCGGCGAGTGCCGTGACATAGGCATCGATGGTCAGGACCGGCGTGCCGATCGCCATGACGAGGATGAGGCCCCAGAACTTGGGCACGGTCAGATAGATCGAAAGGATGCCGAGCTTGCGGTCGGAGAGAAGCACCCGTCCGCCGAGGATGGTCAGCGCGACCCAGGAAAACCAGGTCAGCGGCAGATAGAGAAGAAGGGCGACCAGGCCAATGACCAGCCTTTCCGCCCAGAGCGGCAGACGGCTTTCGAGAGGCATCTTCCAAAGCGCCCAGGCGACCCAAAGGACCGAAAACAAGAGTACCGGGTGAACGCCTCCGCCCGTGAGCAGTGCGGACACGACGCCGTCTTCAACGAACACCTTGCGGATATCTTCGAAAACAGCGTTGCCGAAGGCGCACAGTACAAGGGTCGAATAGAGGGGACCTAGGCGCTCTTTTTCAAGGAGAAGGGTAGCCCTGGAAAGTAAAGATGCAGCGGATGGATCAGTTCTTGCTGCGCTTGAGTATGACATAGGCAAAAAGGCCGGCTGCGAGCGGCAGGCCAAGTGCCGCTATCGGAAACGGCGCGCCGCGGGGACCCCCTCCGCCACCGCCGCCATGACCACCGCCGTATCCAATACCTCCCATGGCGAGGGCGGCGCCCCCGTTCAGCGCGAGGACTGCCGTGGCGGTCAACGCAAACAGAACTTTTCTCATACTCTTCCCCTCCAACGCGACAACGCCGTTACCCGGGATCCACCCGATATAAATCAATTATTACATAGGTTTTAGCGAATTATAACTAATCCAAATGGTGAGGTGGTCGTCCGCCGGAGGTTTTACTTGACGCCTGTTCGCGCTGGACAGTCCCGCTCGATCTACCACCAACGCGCAACAAAAGCGTCATTTCCTTGTTCGGCAGGGGAGGTTACCCATATTGAGTAAACGGGGCCGCGGCGGCCTTGAGGAGGCACATTCTTGGTGTTCCAGTTCGACAATTCCTATGCCCGCCTGCCGGACAGATTTTTCGCGTCCGTCTATCCGGAACCGGTGGACGGTCCGGTCTTGTTGAAGTTCAACCAGGAGCTGGCGGAGGAACTTGGCATCGAGGCGGATTTTTCCGATCCCGCCAGGCTTGCGGCGGTCCTTGCCGGCAATGTCGTACCGCCGGGTGCCGCGCCGATCGCCATGGCCTATGCGGGCCACCAGTTCGGCAATTTCGTGCCGCAGCTCGGCGACGGGCGGGCAATCCTGCTCGGCGAGGTGGTGGACCGCAGGGGAGTGCGCCGCGACATTCAGTTGAAGGGAGCCGGGCCGACACCCTTTTCCCGCCGCGGCGACGGGCGTGCTGCACTTGGGCCCGTGCTTCGCGAATACATCCTCTCCGAGGCGTTTGCGGCGCTCGGCATTCCGGCGACCCGGGCCCTTGCGGCAGTCGCGACCGGCGAGCCGGTCTATCGCGAACGGGTCGAGCAGGGGGCCGTCTTCGTGCGGGTGGCGGCAAGCCATGTGCGGATCGGCACCTTCCAGTTCTTTGCTGCCCGGGGCGACAATGACGGCGTTAAGCTGCTCGCCGACTACGTGATCGAGCGCCACTACCCCGAGCTTCAAGGGCGCGAAAATCCCTATCTGGCGCTGCTCGGGGAGGTGGCCATGCGGCAGGCGGCGCTAATCGCCCGCTGGATGGGCGCCGGCTTCATCCACGGGGTGATGAACACCGACAACATGACGATATCAGGCGAGACGATCGATTTCGGCCCCTGCGCCTTTCTCGATGAATATAATCCTATGAAGGTGTTTTCCTCAATCGATCAGATGGGCCGTTATGCCTATCGCAACCAGCCTGGGATCGGCCAGTGGAACATTGCCCGGCTGGCGGAATGCCTGCTGCCGCTGCTCAACGTCGACGAGGAAAAGGCGGTGGAGGCTGCAAACGGCGTGCTGAAAGAATTCGGCGAGCGGTTTCAGACAGAATGGGTGGCGGTTTTCCGCAGGAAGATCGGGCTTTTCTCTGAGGCCGAAGGCGACGGCGAACTGATCCAGGCGCTGCTTTCCGCCATGCAGGAAGGGGAGGCGGATTTCACCCTTGCCTTCCGGCGGCTCGCCGGTGCGGCGGAGGGCGAGGATGAAGCGTTCCTTGCCTGCTTTGCCGCTATTCCCAAAGCCAGCGACTGGCTTTCGGCCTGGCGCGAGCGTCTCTCCGGCGAGATGCAAGAGGGCAGCGAACGAGCTTCGGCGCTGCGGGCGGCCAATCCCGCCCTCATTCCCCGCAACCACCGCGTCGAGGAGGCGCTTTCGGCTGCCAATTACGGCGACTTCAGCTATTTCGAGCGGCTGCTTGCGGCGATCGAACACCCCTTCGAGGAACGGCCGGAATTCGCCGACCTGACGACGCCGCCGAAGCCGGAGGAGCGGGTGACGCAGACGTTCTGCGGGACGTGAGGAAAAATTCACCAGAATAGGAAATTAATCCTTTACGGCGTGACGGTGGTTTGATAGGGTTTTGGCATAGTCAAAGAATTGCGCCGGTGGGGAGCCTTAGAGGTTATCCGGTGCGAGGCTTCAGTCATCGGCCCGGTCTGACGCCGGGTCTTTTCATTTCGGGAGATCGGCATCGGGAACCGGCGCGTTCGACAGGAGCGCGGCGGATGCCGTTGCGCGCCCAGAAACTGCATCGGATTTATCGGCCATGGATGTTTTCGAGACTTTTGAACGGGCGGAGTGCTGCGGCGCATTGTCGTGGCGGTCGATCCGCCGGCCGGTTCGGGCGAGGGATCATGCTGCGGCATCGTTGTGGCCGGGCTTGGGGCAAGCGGCCGGGCGGTGGTGCTCGCCGATTGTTCGGTCGAGGGAAGAAGCCCGGCGGGTTGGGCTCATACCGTTGCCAAGGCCTATTCGCGTTTCCAGGCCGACCGGGTGGTGGCGGAAGTGAACCAGGGCGGCGATATGGTGACGGCGACGTTGAGAAGTGTCGAGGCAGCCTTGCCGGTAACGATGGTCAGGGCGACGCGGGGAAAATACTTGCGCGCCGAACCGGTGGCGGCGCTCTACGAGCAGGGTCGTGTGGCCCATGCGGGACGATTTGCGGAACTCGAGGATCAGATGTGCGACTTCGGGCTGGACGGGCTGTCTTCGGGGCGGTCGCCCGACCGGCTCGGCGCGCTGGTCTGGGCGTTGACGGCACTCCTGCTGGAGGGCCATGGCGAACCGCGCGTGCGAGGCATCTGACGCGCGGCCGCGTGAATGAAAAGGGGATTAGCGGCGGGTATCGGCCGGCTTTGGAGCGCTTTCGCGAATCTGCTTCCACTCCGATTCCATGCGCTCGACGACATGCTGTGGGATCTGTTTCGAAGGGACGGCCTGTACCGGCTGCGGCATCATCATGATCTCCTTGTTCATCAGAAAGCCGACGTGAACGTCGTAGATGTTCGTTGGTTCCATAGCGTTAGAGAAAAGTAAAGCGGCGCCTAAAGGCTTAAAACGATTTAGTTTTTCTAAACCGATTGAAACTTCGGGACACGGTAAAGAGGTAAGCTCGAAATGCCGCGCAACCGCGCTGCCTTCTTCGATTTCATCCGTATAAGATTATTTCAAGGGAAAAACCCGGGCAGCACAGGTTGAGGGGCTCGACGCGATTCTCGACCTTTGGCAGGTGCGTGTGCCCCAAGGGCGGCCGGACGGAGTTGCCTATGTGCTGGCGACCGCCTTTCACGAGGCGGCGGCCACCATGCAGCCGGTGCGCGAGACGCGGGCGGCAAGCGACGCGGCAGCGATCGGACGGCTGGACGGAGCGTTTTCCGCCGGCCGGCTGGCTTCGGTGAAGACGCCCTATTGGCGTCCGGACGGCGACGGCAGGAGTTGGCTGGGGCGCGGGCTGGTGCAGCTCGCCCACAAGCGGACCTACGAGGCGATGTCGAAGGTGACCGGGATCGACCTCGTCGCCGATCCGCCCCGGGCGATGGAAAAGGATGTCGCGGCGACGATCCTGATCGAGGGAATGCGGCTCGGCGGTTTTACCGGCCGCAGGCTCGATCATTATTTTTCAGCGGAGTAAGCCGAGTGGGTCGGCGCAAGGCGGATCATCAACGGCAATGACCGGGCGGAACTGGTTGCCGGATATGGCAGGATCTTCCATGCGGCGCTCGGCGCACTTGGGAAGCGGGCGGAGATATGATAGCCGACGCCTCGCCTTTAGAAACCGGAGTGACGCATGATCCGCCATATCGTCTTTTTTACCGCACGCAGCGAGGACGACCGGGATACTGTTCTTTCGGGGCTGTCGCTGCTGACCCGGATACCACATGCGAGCCTCCTGGAGATCGGCATCAACAACAAGGTCGATCAGCTCGGCAACCAGGTGGATTTTGTGGTCTACGGCGAATTCGAGGACGAAGCGGCGCTCGCCGCCTACAAGGCGCATCCGATCTACCAGGAATCCATCGACCGGGTGCGGCCGGTGCGGGAGATGCGGCTTGCGGCCGACTACGACGTGGAAAGAGCCGCGAAACGCCCGCTCTGACATCGGCGCTCCTCGTCTGAGGATGGACGTCACCAAAGCATAGGGATTCTGAACATGAAATCGCCATTCCACCTGCCGTCGACCTCCACGGGCGGGCGAAAAGCCGTGCCTGCAGAAAAGACTGAAGCGCTGGAACGCGAGACGAAGATGGCGGCGGGCTTTGCGATCGTCGCGGGCGAAGGCGCGGCGCATTGGTCGGAGCGCTCCTATGCGGCGCTGGCGCGGACCGGCTTCATGAAGAACCCGTCGCCTACCGCGCGATGCGAATGATTGCAGAAGCGGCCGCCGCCGTGCCGTGGCTCGCCTATGAGGGGACGAGTCGATTTTTGTCGCGTGGACCCCTCTGAAGTCGCGGAATCAACATTTGAGC
Source organism: Neorhizobium sp. R1-B (assembly GCF_004368875.1). Lineage (NCBI taxonomy): Bacteria > Pseudomonadati > Pseudomonadota > Alphaproteobacteria > Hyphomicrobiales > Rhizobiaceae > Neorhizobium > Neorhizobium sp. R1-B. The sequence goes on along the minus strand of NZ_SOEM01000008.1, from coordinate 34,220 downwards.
CGGCGGCGCCAAGCTCTTCTGACGATTGGCAAAAACAGAAGCGGCCACCCCGAAGGGAGGCCGAGAGAGCCGATAGTGGCCATCGAGCCCTGTCGGCTCTTATGTGTTCATCCTAAAACAGAAAGATTAAAAATGACTGACCTCGGAAGCGAGCCCGGCGTCGGCATCGCGACGATTCTCGGGTCCACGGCGGGCGCCGGCATTTCGTTGATCTACCTCCTGCCGAAGACCTGCCGCGAAGCTGCGAACCGGTTTTTGACCGGAGTGAGCTTCGGTCTGATCTTTGGGGAGCCGATGGGCGTTTGGCTGACGACGAAACTCGGTATCGAAGGGGAGCTGTCGGGCTCCAAGGTTATGCTGGTGGGCTCGGCAGCGGCAAGCCTTTGCGCTTGGTGGGTGCTTGGCGCTCTGGCTGGGGTGGCCGGCAGATATGGGAAGCGCCAGAGGTAGGGCAAATAGCGCCACCTGATATGAACGGGGGGCGTATCGTGTGCTACCTCGATAGCCCAGCCGGAATCGCTACGATCAGCCACCGGATCTGGGTGCAATTTCGTGAGGGCATCGCGGCGGGCCAGAGGTTTCGCAAGGGTCGGCGCGTCTTGGCCGTGAAGCTGGTGCGCGATCCCGACGAGACGCGGCGCCATCTCGTCTGCCAGTGTGGAGGAGGAAACCCAATGACCGCAGCCAATGCGCTTCTGAAGGCGATCCATGGGCATCTGGCATCGGATGGGACGCTGACTGCGATTGTCGGAACCCATGGCATCCGCGACCGGTTTCTGGCAAGGCCGCGACTGCCCTCTGTCGTTTTCGGCGAGATGGAGACGCTGGACTATTCGACCGGCAGCAAGGTGGGCGAGGAGCATTTCTTGACGCTTGAAATCTGGTCCGAGGGGGAAGGCAGGCGGGAGGCGCAGCAAATTGCGGACCTCGTCCGCAGCCTGTTGCATGATACGGCGTTGAGCGTGAACGGTGCGGCTCTGGTGAGCCTTCTCCATCTGCTGACCAGAACGAGGCGCGAGCCAAAGACGAAATTCCAGGTCGCGGAACTGCGGTTTCGGGCGGTGACGGAAGAGATCTAGGAAGTCCGCCGGTTGGCGCTTCGCACCAGAGCCATCAGCCGCAGGACGAAGAACAGCGAGAGGGCGGCCAGCAGGGCACAGAGGATAAGCAGGATATCGGCGCCGAGTCGGTCGAGGATGGCCGTGAAGACGACAGGGGCGAGGGCATTGGCAAGGTTCTGCGGCAGCGAAAGACGGGCCGCCTGCAGCCCGTATTCGCTCGGCGAGAAAAGCGCGAGTGGCAGAAGCGCTCGCGCCACCGCAAGGACGCCCGACCCGAAGCCGTAGAGCAGGATGAATGCGACCAGCATCGACGCGGAGCCCGCACCGGCGATGAGAAGCGTGAAGCTCGCCACCATCAGGCCGGCGCCGGCAGCCGCGGTGATGAGCGGATTGCCACGCCGCCCGAGCAGCATATCGACGAAACGCGCCGAGATGCCGATGACCCCGCGGGCGGGGCGAGCTGCAGCGCGAATTCCGGGCCGGCGCCGGATTGTCGCAGCAGTTCAAGCAGCGAGGGCGATAGGCCGAAGGTGACGAAGGAACTGATCGTGGTGGCTGCGGCCACCAGCAGGAATGCGATGTTGCGTTCCGACGCGGTCAGCGCGACCGGAGGAACATGGCCGGAGCCCGTGTCCGTCTTTGTCTCGATCGGCCGTGGCAACGCAAAGAGATAGAGCGGGACGCAGACGAAGAGTTGCAGCGCGGCGCAGATGGCGAAAGTGAGCCGCCAACCGACGAGATCGTTGAGGATGCTCAGGAGCGGCCAGAAGATGGTGATCGACAGGCCGGTGAAGAGCATCAGGATGGCGATGACGCGCTTGGCGTCCTGGCCTTCGCGCTCGACGACCGCAGTATAGGCGGGCGCCGAGAGGCCGAGTGCGCCGCCGATGCCGATGATCACCCAAGCCGCAAGATAGACGAGCAGGCCGTTGGCGATGGAAAGCAGCGCGAGCCCGAGCGCAAACGTGGCGGCGCCTGCAGCCAGAACCCTGGCCGCTCCATGCCGGGCGAGAAGCCGGCCGGTGGCCGGGCCGGCCAGCGCGCTGACGACCATCATGATGGTGAGGCCCGCGAAGATGACTTCGTTGGCAAGGCCGAGGTCCGGCGCGACGACGCGGCCCATGACTCCGAGCACCTCGAATGTGGTGCCCCAGCCGGTGAGCTGCGTCACCGCGAGGACGGCAATGGTCTGCGCTGTGCGGAGCGACACGGGAAGGAGCATGGTGAGGTGGACCGGACCGGGACATGGATGGGCGGTTTTCGGGTAACAGCTTTGCCGCCTGGGCGGAAGTGACCATTCGATGACGGCGCGGACGGTGCGCCGGCTACAACCCTACGGAAGGAACGAGAGATGGTGGCGCAGAAGGGCAAGGACCTGCTTCTGAAGATCGACAGCGGCGGTACGTTTGTGACGGTCGCGGGGCTGCGTTCGAAACGGCTCGCCTTCAATGCGGAGGTGGTCGATATCACCGACGCGGAAAGCGCCGGGCGCTGGCGCGAGCTTCTTGGCGGCGCGGGCGTACAGCGCGCATCGCTGACCGGAGCGGGCATGCACGAATTGTGCTGTCTGACAACGACAACCTAGGGGACAGGCTGGGCCGATTCGATCCGCTACCACCGACGGCAAAGGGCTGGAGGACGTGCGGCGGCTTGGGCAGCAGGTTAACGGACATCACACTCTATTTGAGATTGAAACTGCTAAAAGGCATAAATTGGATATTCGATAGATGGGTGATCGGCTGGAACGCTGTTTGCCGACGGCGCGCTCGCGCGAGCCTGAGCTTCTTCCGATGGCTGGCTGTGGTCTCGGCTTGATGGGCGAAGCAGGTGTAGCATGGCGTTGATCGCGGTGGGCTCATCGCTTCTGCAGATCAAGGGAATCGAGCTCAGCGCAGATATGCAGGCCGATCTTGCCAACATTGCGGTAACCTTGGCGGGTGTTGCCGGCGGGCTTCTGGCAATCAGCGGGCGGCTCAGGGCCGCAACTGGAATCAGGGGAAAATAGCCGCCTGAAGGGAAGCATTACGGACCATTCATTTGCCATTCAGCAGCCTTTGGCTACATAATTCATCACATGCTTTGGACACGAATCCTGTTTTGTCTGCGAGTGGAAACCTTAAATCATGGCGCGACTGCCGATCATCGCAATACTGGCCGCCGGCATCGCCGGTTTTTCCGGTCTTCAGCCGGAAAACGCCTCTGCGCGCGATTATCTTCTGCTCGTTGCGAGCGATTGCGGATCGGCTGCGTCCCGCGTCGTGCGGGAGACGGGCGGCCAGCTTCTTTCCGCCCAGCCTTCCTCGGACGGCCAGACCTGCATCGTGACCGTGCTCGTCCAGGGCAACGGCAGCCAAAGGCCGCGCAAGGTAACCGTAAGGGTTCCAATGTAGGCGGATCCGGCAGGCTTATTATCTGATATATCTGCCGGCATATTATTCGAGGGGCGGTGCATGCGCATTCTGGTGGTCGAAGACGACGTCAATCTCAATCGGCAGTTGTCCGACGCATTGAAGGAGGCGGGTTATGTGGTCGACCAGGCTTTCGATGGCGAGGAAGGACATTACCTCGGCGAAACCGAACCCTATGACGCTGTTATCCTCGATATCGGCCTGCCTGTCATGGACGGGATAACCGTGGTCGAGAAATGGCGGGCCGAAGGCAAGGGTATGCCGGTTCTGATGCTCACCGCCCGCGACCGCTGGAGCGACAAGGTAGCGGGTATCGATGCCGGTGCCGACGACTATGTGGCCAAGCCCTTCCATACAGAGGAAGTGCTGGCGCGCGTACGGGCCCTGATCCGGCGCGCGGCCGGTCATTCCTCCTCGGAAATCGTCTGCGGCCCTGTGAGACTCGATACCAAGGCTTCGAAGGCAAGCGTCGACGGCGTGGCGCTGAAATTGACCTCGCACGAATTCCGGCTGCTTTCCTACCTGATGCACCATATGGGTCAGGTCGTTTCCCGCACCGAGCTAGTGGAACACATGTATGACCAGGATTTCGACCGCGATTCCAATACGATCGAAGTTTTCGTGGGCCGGCTCCGCAAGAAACTTGGCGTCGATCTCATTGAAACGGTCCGGGGCCTCGGCTACAGGATGCAAGCGCCGACAGATGCGCATTAGGATCCTTCCGACCGGCCCCAGGTCGCTGACAGCCCGCGTGCTGCTGCTGGCGACGCTGTGGTCGGCCCTGGCGCTGGTGGTCATCTCGATCGTCATCTCGCAGCTCTATCGGCAATCGGCGGAGCGCGCTTTCACCGACCTTCTGAGGGCGCAGCTTTATAACGTCATCAACTCGATCACGATCGGCGACGACAACCAGCTTTCCGGCAGCCCGCAACTTGGCGACCTGCGTTTTTCACAGCCGGAGACGGGATGGTACTGGATCATCGAACCGCTCGGCACATTTGCTGCCAGGCCGCTCTCCTCATCCTCGCTCGGCACCTCCAACATCAGCGTGCCTTCGATTCTGGCAGTGCCGTTCAACAATCGCTACGAGCGCTTCTATCCGGCAACCGACGCCTTCGGAAACCATCTGCTGATCTCGGAGACCGAGGTGGTGCTCGATGGGGAAGGCCGTGCCGCCCGCTTCCGGGTGGCAGGCAATCTCGGTGTGGTGGAAGATGACATCCGCGCATTCTCCCGCAGCCTCTATATCGCGCTCGCCGTCTTCGGTGTCGGAAGCCTCGTCGTCAACGGCCTCGCCATTCTCTACGGGCTGCAGCCCTTGGTGGGTGCCCGCCGCGCGCTTGAAATGGTGCGTCGAGGGGAGGCGGAGCGGCTGGATGGCGAATTCCCCCGTGAGGTCATGCCGCTCGCCAACGAAATCAACGCGCTGATCGAAAGCAACCGCCGCATTGTCGAGCGGGCGCGCATGCAGGTCGGCAATCTCGCCCATTCGCTGAAAACGCCGATCGCCGTTCTCCTTAATGAATCCCGGATGCTCGAGAAGGTGCAGTCGGACCTGGTTCGCTCGCAGGCCGAGGCGATGCAGGCGCAGGTACAGTCCTACCTGAACCGAGCTCGCATCGCCGCCCAGCGCGAATCTCTGCTCGCCCGTACGGATGTCGAGCCGGTGCTGGAGCGGCTGGTGCGGGTGATGCGCCGATTGAACCCCGAAAAGGAATTCCACCTGTCCATCTTTCCGCCCGGCATGGCGCTTGCGATGGAGCAGCAAGACGTAGAGGAAACGATCGGCAACCTGCTTGAGAACGCCGCACGCTTCTGCAAGACGGGTGTCTGGATCACCGCAGCGACGGCTGCCGCTCCGCCTGGCAGGGAAGCCGAGGTGCCACGCCGCTACTGGCTTGAAATGGCAATCGAAGATGATGGACCGGGACTTGAACCCGACCAGATCCGCGAAGCCATGAAGCGCGGCAGGAGGCTCGATGAAAGCAAGCCGGGAGCCGGGCTTGGCCTTTCGATCGTCCGGGAGATTGCCGGCGAGTATCAGGGTCGGTTCGAGTTGACCCGAGGCCTGCGTGGCGGCCTGAGAGCCCAGCTGCTTCTGCCGGGCGTGACGAAGGATGCGAGCTGAAAGATCATGGGCTCGGTGGGGGGCGCCAGTGTGACGGATGCGCAACATTCCGGCAATCAGTGCGCCGCAATATGGACGGATAGATTGCCTGCTATATCTTCGTGGACTGGGACGTGGCTATCTCCCTCCGCTAAAATGGGAAATTGAACGATCGGCGGATCTGCGAGTTTCCCAGCAATGCCATAATGATGCCATGCCGGGACGGGAGCACTCCCGGATCGATTCCTGAATGAAGATGACTTATGAGCCGGTTCTGACATGCGATCCCAAGGTCTCCAAAACATCCTAACCCTGGCTGTCGTAACCGGTCTGCTAGCAGGCTGCAGTACGTCGTCCGGTGCCGACAAGGGAGGATCGCGCGGGCTTCTTTCGCCGCGTCCTTCCGCTTCGGCATCCTATATCTCCGCGTTGCAGGGTGGGATTGTCGGCCGCGCCGGCGTTGAACTTTCCTCAAGCGACCGCTCCCGCGCCCTGGAGGCGGAATATCGCGCCCTTGAAGCTGCCGCAGGGGGCCAGACCATCCCCTGGAAGGGCGATGATGCAAGCGGCCAGGTAATAGCCAATGCACCCTATCAGGTAGGAAGACAGAACTGCCGGCAATATCGCCACACGCTGACGGCCGGAGGGCGCGAAATGACCGCACGAGGTGCTGCCTGCCGCAACTCGGACGGGACCTGGACGCCGCTGACCTGACCCCATCTTTGACTTATGTCATGGCCACGGGCGACTTCCGGTGCCATATCGGCGTTATAACTTGCGGCGAAACGCCTCAAATTTGCGTCAACGCCGGCTCCGCGGTTGGAATGCGCCGGTGGTTGCAGTAATGGGCCATTATGTTCTTGTGGATCATCCTAGCGCTTCTGACGGCGGCGGTTGCAGCCGTGCTGATCATGCCCTTCTCCCGCCGTGGCATGGCGGCGCCTGCAAGTCACGCCGGTGAGGTCGAAGTCTATCGCGACCAGCTCAAGGAACTGGAGCGCGATCGTGCCCAGGGGCTGATCGATGCCCAGCAGGCTGAATATGCTCGCGCCGAGATCGGTCGCCGGCTGCTTGCGGCGGCGAGTGAGGATGGCGCAGCGAGTTCTGAAGCCCCGAAGCAAAGATCCCATGCGCTGGTCGCCGCCATCGTGACGGTCATTCCCCCGATTGTCGGGCTCTGTCTTTATTTGGCTCTCGGCAACCCGAACCTGCCGGACCAGCCGCTCGAAGCGCGGCTCGCCAATCCGGGAAACAATATCGCCCTGCTCGTCGCCAAGGCGGAGCGGCACTTGGCGCAGAACCCCAATGACGGCGCCGGTTGGGACCTGCTGGCGCCGATCTATTTCCGCACGATGCGGCTCGGCGATGCCGAGATGGCGTATCGCAACGCAATCCGTCTGCTCGGTGCCAGCTCGGAGCGGCTCGCCGGTCTTGGCGAGACTCTCATCGCCACCAATGACGGCATCGTGACCGAGGATGCGCGTTCGGTATTCGAAGAAGCCGTAAAGCTCGATCCCAAAAATCCGCGCTCCCGGTTTTATGTTGGGCTCGGTTTCGAACAGGCCGGCCGCATGGTCGAGGCAAGGGCCGCCTTCGAGGCGATCGCCAAGGAATCTCCCGCCGACGCACCCTGGATGCAGCTCGTCAACCAGCACATCGCAAAGAACGGCGGCACCGTCGCAACAAATCCGGATGCCGCCACCGGCGGGGCGCCGGCGCTCGCCAACCCGACCCAGGAAGACATGGCGGCAGCCGGAGCGATGGCGCAGGACGACCGAGAGGCGATGATCCGCGGCATGGTCGACAGCCTCGCTGCCCGGCTGAAAGAGGACCCGGACAATCTCGATGGCTGGGTGAGGCTGGTGCGCTCGTATTCGGTGCTGGGCGAAAAGGAAAAGGCCGAGGAAGCGTTGAAGAGCGGGCTGAAGCAGTTTCCGTCCTCGGGCGAACTGGTGGCGCTGGCAAACGAGATAGGGCTTGCCGTCGAGGGTTCGACGCCCAATGGAGTGACGCAATGACGCGCAAACAGAAACGGCTGGCAGTGATCGCGGGCGGGATGAGCTTCATCATCGTCGCCGTGCTTCTCGTCATGTTCGCTTTCAGCCAGTCGGTCGCCTATTTCTTCATGCCGGCCGACCTGGCAAAGACCGAGGTCAAGCCGGGCACCCGGATCCGCTTGGGCGGTCTGGTGGCGGAAGGTTCCGTAAAGCGCGGCCAGGGCTCGACGGTAAGCTTCACCGTCACCGACGGCACCGGCAACGTGCCGGTCAGCTATACCGGAATTCTGCCCGACCTTTTCCGTGAAGGGCAGGGCGTGGTGACCGAAGGCACGTTCGATGCCGCCCATAATTTCGTCGCCGACAGCGTGCTGGCCAAGCACGACGAGAACTATATGCCGAAGGAAGTCGCCGATCGGCTGAAGGCCGACGGCGTATGGAACGAGGGCGAGGGGGCTGCGAGCCAATGATCGTCGAAATCGGTCACTACGCACTCGTTCTGGCGCTCGCCACCGCGCTGATCCTCGCGATCCTGCCGGTGATCGGCGCCCGGCGCGGCGACGCGGCGATGATGGCGCTCGCGACAACCGGCACGCTGGCGACATTCTGGCTGGTTGCACTTTCGTTTGCTGCGCTGACCTGGGCCTATGTGGTTTCCGACTTTTCCGTCAGAAACGTCTGGGAGAACTCCCATTCGCTGATGCCGCTGATCTACAAATATTCCGGTGTCTGGGGCAATCACGAAGGCTCCATGATGCTGTGGCTGCTGATCCTGGTCTTCTTCAGCGCTCTGGTTGCGGTGTTCGGCAGAAACCTCCCCGATAGCCTCAAGGCGAACGTGCTGGCCGTGCAGGCCTGGATCACCGCAGCCTTCCTGCTCTTCATCCTGCTCACCTCCAACCCCTTCCTCCGGCTCGATCCGGCTCCGGCGGAGGGGCAGGATCTCAACCCGGTGCTGCAGGATTTCGGGCTCGCGGTTCATCCGCCGCTGCTTTATCTCGGTTATGTCGGGTTCTCCGTCTGCTTCTCCTTTGCGGTCGCCGCTCTGCTCGAGGGCCGGATCGACGCCGCTTGGGCCCGCTGGGTGCGGCCCTGGACGCTCGGCGCCTGGACCTTCCTCACCGCCGGTATCGCCATGGGCTCCTATTGGGCCTATTACGAACTCGGCTGGGGCGGCTGGTGGTTCTGGGATCCGGTCGAGAACGCATCCTTCATGCCCTGGCTTGCCGGCACCGCACTTCTCCATTCGGCCCTGGTGATGGAAAAGCGCGAAGCCCTGAAGATCTGGACCGTGCTGCTTGCGATCATGACGTTCTCGCTGTCGCTGCTCGGCACCTTCCTGGTACGCTCCGGCGTGCTGACCTCGGTGCATGCGTTCGCGACGGATCCGACTCGCGGCATCTTCATTCTCTGCATCCTCGCGATCTTTATCGGCGGCGCGTTCATCCTTTTTGCCTGGCGGGCGCCGATGCTGAAGGCGGGCGGATTGTTCGCGCCGATCTCGCGCGAGGGCGCGCTGGTGCTGAACAACCTGATCCTGACGGTCGCGACCGCGACGGTCCTGATCGGAACGCTCTATCCGCTCGTCCTCGAAACCCTGACCGGCGAAAAGATTTCCGTCGGTGCGCCGTTCTTCAACATGACCTTCGGCCTGTTGATGCTGCCGCTTCTGGTCGCGGTCCCTTTCGGACCGTTGCTTGCCTGGAAACGCGGCGATCTGCTGGGCACCCTGCAGCGCCTTTATCTCTTCGCGGCGGTCGCCCTCGTGGCCGGCCTCGTCTTCTACTATGTCCAGAACGGTGGACCGGTGATGGCGATCTTCGGCCTTGCGCTCGGGTTCTGGGGTATGTTCGGCGCCGTCGCCGATCTCTGGTACCGCGGCAATTTCTCCAAGGTTGGCTTGGCCGTCGGGCTTCGCCGGCTGGCCGGGTTGCCGCGATCGGTATTCGGGACGGCAATCGCCCATTTCGGCCTTGGCGTGACGGTGCTGGGCATATTCTCCGCCACCCTGTTCGGAACCGAGACGGTGGTCGAGATGAAGCCGCGCGCAACGGTCGATGCCGGCGGCTATTCGCTGACATTCGACGGCATGCGTGAGGCGGTGGGGCCGAACTTTACGGAAGAACGCAGTCACTTCACCGTCAGTCGCGGCGGGGTGGCGATTGCCGACGTCTGGTCGTCGAAGCGGCTTTATACCGCGAGGCGAATGCCGACCACGGAAGCGGGCATCCTCACCTTCGGGCTGAGCCAGCTTTATGTTTCGCTCGGCGATCCGATGGAGGGCGGCGGCATCGTCGTGCGCATCTGGTGGAAACCGTTCATCCTCTGCATCTGGGGCGGCGCGCTGATCATGATGGCGGGCGGGTTCGTGTCCCTTTCGGACCGGCGCCTGCGGGTCGGAGCGCCGAGCCGCAAGGCGAAAACGGTGAAAGCGACGCTGGAGGCGGCGGAATGATGCGCCGGCTGCTGATCGCGATTTTTCTGGTTTTCAGCGCGTTGCCCGCTCTTGCGGTCAACCCTGATGAAGTGCTTTCCGATCCGGCCCTCGAACAGCGCGCCCGAAATCTTTCGGCGCAGTTGCGCTGCATGGTCTGCCAGAACCAGTCGATCGACGATTCCAGTGCGGAACTGGCGCGCGACCTGCGCGTGCTGGTGCGCGAGCGGCTGGTGAATGGCGACAGCGACAGCCAGGTGATCGACTATGTGGTTTCCCGGTATGGCGAATTCGTGCTCTTGAAGCCGCGGTTCAGCGCCAAGACGATGATCCTCTGGGCCGCACCCATCCTGCTGCTCGTTATCGGCGCGATTGCGATCTTCATTTTCGTGCGCACGCGTCCGAACCAGCGGACGGTCGCGGCGCTGACGCCAGAAGAACAGGCTCGCATAGAAGAGCTGCTTAAAAAATAGGGCGACGCGTCAGCCGAACATTACCAATATTTCATCCGGTCGCCATCTGCAGTTAACTTCCGGGCGCCTATATCTCTCGTCATCCACCGCACGCCGGACCTCCGGCCAACAACATGACTGACGAGAAGAAGGTAGCAACAGATGCGCAATATTGAACGTCCCTCTTTGAAGACCGTCCTGCAGACCACGACGGTTGCAGGTCTTGCGGCGGTCATGCTTTCGAGCGGCATCCCGGCGCAGATCGTCCAATCCTATGCTGCTCCGGTGACCGTTACCGCACCGCAGGCTCCAAGCTTTGCCGATGTCGTTTCGGCCGTTTCTCCCGCCGTCGTTTCCGTTCGTGTTCAATCCAACACTCAAGTCGCCTCGGATGACGACGACAGCAACTTCACCTTCAATTTCGGCGGCCGCGGCTTCGACCAGCTTCCCGACGATCATCCCCTGAAGCGGTTCTTCCGCGAGTTCGGCGGCCAGATGCCTGGCGGCCCAGGCGACCGCAACCAGGATCGCGCCGAGCGCGGCGGTCCGCGTGATCGCGATCGTCATGACAACCGCCCGCACCCCCTCCGCCCGACAGCACAGGGATCCGGTTTCTTCATTTCCGAAGACGGATATCTGGTGACCAACAACCACGTCGTTTCGGACGGCTCGGCCTACACCGTCGTGATGAACGACGGTACCGAGCTGGAAGCCAAGCTTGTCGGCAAGGACAGCCGCACCGATCTCGCCGTGCTGAAGGTCGACGCCTCAAGCCGCAAATTCACCTATGTCACCTTTGCCGATGATACGAAGGTCCGTGTCGGCGACTGGGTCGTGGCTGTCGGCAATCCTTTCGGGCTTGGCGGCACCGTGACCGCCGGTATCGTTTCGGCCCGTGGCCGCGATATCGGCTCCGGTCCCTATGACGACTACATCCAGGTCGACGCAGCGGTGAACCGCGGCAATTCGGGCGGCCCGACCTTTAACCTCTCCGGCGAAGTCGTCGGCATCAATACCGCGATCTTTTCGCCGTCTGGTGGCAATGTCGGCATCGCCTTCGCCATTCCGGCCTCGGTTGCCAAGGATGTCGTCAACGATCTCATCAAGGATGGCAAGGTCGAGCGCGGCTGGCTCGGCGTGCAGATCCAGCCGGTCAATCAGGATATTGCCGATTCCCTCGGCCTCAAGGAGGCTTCGGGTGCGCTCGTCGTTGCTCCGCAGGAAGGCTCGCCGGGCCAGAAGGCCGGTATCAAGGAAGGCGACGTGATCACCGCCGTCAACGGCCAGCCGATCAAGGACGCCCGAGATCTCGCCAAGCGCGTCGCCGCTTTCGGCCCGAATGCCAAGGTCGATGTCGACCTGTGGCGTGACGGCAAGAAGGAGACCGTCCCGGTTACGCTCGGCAACCTCCAGAGCGACGAGGCTGCCGCCGCGGAACCGAAGCAGCCGGACGCCCCGGCTCCGTCCAGTGAGAAGGCGCTCGCTGATCTCGGCATTACCGTCGCTCCCGCCGAAGACGGCTCCGGCCTTTCGGTGACCGATGTCGATCCGGACTCGGAAGCTGCAGCCCGCGGCCTCAAGGCCGGTGAAAAGATCGTGTCGGTCAACAACCGCAAGGTCGAAAACGCAGCCGATATCGGCAAGGTGATCGACCAGGCCCGCAAGGACGGCCGCACCCGTGCGCTGTTCCAGGTGGAATCGGGCGGCAACAGCCGCTTCGTCGCTCTGCCGATCAACGAGGGCTGATCAATTCGCCAGACCCAAGCAAGGGGTGCCGCCGGCAACGGCCGGCGCCCCTTCCGTTGAAAGGGATCAAAGATGGAAACGAGTATTCGTTATTCCCGCCAGGGCGCCGAATCCCATGGTGCAAAAACGGACGCGGACGCTATTGTGCCGCACATGAAGATTCTGGTGATCGAAGACGATCTTGAGGCCGCCGCATACATGACCAAGGCTTTTCGCGAGGCCGGGATCGTGGTCGATCACGCGAGCGATGGCGAAAGCGGCCTCTTCATGGGTACCGAAAATTCCTACGACGTGATGGTCATCGACCGGATGCTGCCACGCCGGGATGGGCTGTCGGTCATCAGCGAACTGCGCAAGCGCGGCGTTAATACGCCGGTGCTGATCCTTTCCGCGCTGGGTCAAGTGGACGACCGCGTGACCGGCCTTCGCGCCGGCGGCGACGATTACCTGCCGAAGCCCTACGCCTTTTCCGAATTGCTTGCCCGGGTCGAGGTGCTCGGCCGCCGCAAGGGGGCGCCGGAGCAGGACATGGTCTATCGCGTCGGCGATCTGGAACTCGACCGGCTGTCCCACGAAGTAAGGCGCGCGGGCAAGGAAATCCTGCTGCAGCCGCGCGAATTCCGACTTCTCGAATACCTGATGAAGAATGCTGGCCAGGTGGTGACGCGGACCATGCTGCTCGAACACGTCTGGGACTATCACTTCGACCCTCAGACGAATGTCATTGACGTGCATGTCTCGCGGCTGCGCTCGAAGATCGAGAAGGACTTCGACAAGCCGCTTCTGAAGACCATCCGCGGTGCGGGCTATATGATCAAGGACGAGGGGTAGGCTTCATTGCTGGCACGTGCCCGTCTGATGTTCCGCTCGACGGCCGTGCGGCTGTCGGCGCTCTATATCCTGCTCTTTGCACTGTGTGCTGCTTTTCTGGTCTTCTACGTGACGGCCATGTCCGAGCGCCTGCTTGCCCAGCAGACGCGCCAGACGCTGCAGGAAGAAGTGCAGGATGTTCAGCGCGCCTATGAACGCGGAGGGATCAGTCTTCTTCTGCGCATGATCGAGCGTCGCGCCCGCCAGCCCGGAGCCAATCTTTACGTGATCGCCGGCCCGAACGGCGAGATGCTCGCAGGCAATGTCGCTTCGGTGCAGCCGGGTGTCCTCGACGAGCAGGGCTGGACGGGATTTCCTTTCAGCTACGAGCCCTATGCGGAAGTCAGCCGCCCAGGCCGGCACATGGCGGTTGCCAATGTCTTGCGTCTGGATAACGGCTTGAGGGTTATGATCGGGCGTGACCTCGGCGATCCCGGACGCTTCCGAGGCATCGTGCGCCGGGCACTGATGGTGGCTCTGACCATCATGGGCATCGGCGCGCTGGTGATCTGGTTCGGCATAGGCCGCAACGCGCTGAAACGTATCGACCGGATGTCGGCGGCAAGCCAGAAGATCATGGCCGGCGACCTCTCTCAACGACTGCCCGTCGGCAGGTCCGGCGACGAATTCGATCGCCTGTCGGATTCGCTGAATGCCATGCTCGGGCGCATCGAAAAGCTGAACGAGGGGCTGCGCCAGGTTTCTGACAACATCGCCCACGACCTGAAGACGCCACTGACCAGACTGCGCAACAAGGCGGCCGATGCGCTGGCAGAAGGACGAGACGATGTGCGGCGGACGGCTCTGGAAGGAATCATTGCCGAATCCGATCAGCTCATCCGGACATTCAATGCGCTGCTGATGATTTCGAGGGTTGAAGCCGGTTCCATCGCGGCCGAGATGTCCGAAGTCGATCTTTCGGCGATTTCCGGCGATAGCGCCGAGCTCTATGAGCCGGTGGCGGAGGAAGCGGGCCTTTCTATGACGACCGAACTACAGCCGGGCCTGGTGGTTCAGGGCAATCGCGAACTGATCGGGCAGGCGATCTTCAATCTGCTCGACAATGCGGTCAAATATGCCGCCGAAGGCAAGGGCGAAAAGAAAATCTGCGTCAGGCTTTCGGGGCAGAACGGATCGTTCCGCCTCTCCGTATGCGACCACGGACCGGGTATTCCCCGCGACAAGCGCCAGGAGGTGACGAAACGCTTCGTGCGCCTCGACGAAAGCCGTTCGAAACCGGGCACCGGTCTTGGCCTGTCGCTGGTCGAGGCGGTGATGGAGTTGCATGGCGGCTCGCTCGAGCTTTCCGCCACCGACGAGAGCGAAAAGGAAGCGCCCGGCCTTACCGCGACCATGGTCTTTCCCGCGCCGAAGCCCTAATTGGGAGAGGGCAAGGCGAGATTCGAGGAGGGATATCGTGGCGGAAAAGCAGAGCCGGCTGGATTCGGTCAAGGCGGAGATCATTCGGCCGCTGAACCAGGCGGAAGCAAAATCGGTCGCCGCCGGGCTGAGGGATATCGCCAAGACCGAGCCGCTCCTTGCGGAATTGCTGAAGGCGGATAGCGCGCTCAAGGAATTCATCATCGCGGCTTTCACGCTGTCGCCCTATCTGCGCGATATAGCGACCGTTTCCCCAGCGCTTCTTGTCACCGCGGTCACCGAGCCGCTGGAGCCGGCATTGGACCGGCTGGTCGATTCAGCGCGGAATGCCTGGCGGCCCAGAGACGGCAAGACGCCTTCCGAAAACGAGGTGATGACCGCGCTGCGAACCGCGAAGCGAGGCCTGAGCTTTCTGGTCGCCCTTGCCGATCTCGCGCGCGTCTTTTCTGCAAGCGACACAACCCGATGGTTGAGTGCGATGGCTGATGCCTGCGTGGCCGCCGCAATCGACCACCTTTTGCTCGCCGGTCAGGAAAGCGGCAAGCTTAAAACTCCCGACCCGGATAGTCCAAGCAAGGATTCCGGTCTGATCGTGCTCGGTATGGGCAAGCTTGGCGGCCGCGAACTCAATTATTCCTCCGATATCGACATCGTCGTTTTTTTCGATCCGGAGGCCGGCATCCTCACCGACCCTCTCGACGCTTCCGAAACCTACGGCCGGATGATGCGGCGTCTGATCCGCATCCTGCAGGAGAGAACGGCTGACGGTTATGTTTTCCGCACCGACCTGCGCCTGCGTCCCGATCCGGGCTCTACGCCGCTCGCCGTCTCGCTCGACGCGGCCCTGATCTACTACGAAGGCAGGGGGCAGAATTGGGAGCGGGCGGCGTTCATCAAGGCCCGGCCGATTGCCGGCGACATCGCTGCAGGCGAAAACTTCATGCGGCTACTGACGCCTTTCGTCTTCCGCAAATATCTGGACTATGCGGCAATTGCCGATATCCATTCGATCAAGCGGCAGATCCACGTGCACAAGGGACACGGGGCGATCACCGTGAAGGGTCACGACGTGAAGCTCGGCCGGGGCGGTATCCGCGAGATCGAATTCTTTGCCCAGACCCAGCAGCTAATCGCCGGCGGGCGGATGCCACCGCTTCGCGCCCGCGAAACCGAAGCGGCGCTCAAGGCGCTGGCGGATGCCAGATGGATCACGCCCGAAATCGCGGCAGATATGACGGACTGCTATTGGTTCCTGCGGGATGTCGAGCACCGCATCCAGATGGTGCACGACGAGCAGACCCATGACCTTCCCGGCACGGATGCGGAGCTAAAACGCATCGCCTTCATGCTGGGCTTTCCCGATGCCGCGAGTTTTTCGGCCCGGCTGGAAGAGGTGCTGCGGACTGTGGAGAAGCGTTATGCGCGGCTTTTCGAACAGGAGGCGAAGCTCTCCGGCGGCGACGGCAACCTCGTCTTCACCGGCCAGCAGGACGATCCGGGAACGCTGAAGACGCTCGCGGCCCTCGGCTTCGAGCGGCCAGCCGACATATCGCGCGTCATTCGCACCTGGCACTATGGCCGTTACCGGGCAACCCAATCCGTCGAATCGCGCGAACGGCTGACCGAGTTGATGCCGGCTCTCCTGAAGGCCTTCGGGGAAAGCCAGCGGGCAGACGAAGCCCTTCTGCGTTTCGACCATTTCCTGAAGGGGCTGCCGGCCGGCATCCAGCTTTTCTCGCTGATCGGCAACAATCCGCCGCTACTTGCGCTTATCGTCACGATCATGTCGTCGGCGCCGCGGCTTGCCGACATAATCGCCTCCAAGCCGCATGTCTTCGACGGCATGTTGGATCCCGGCATGATGACGGAACTGCCGACGCGGGACTATCTTTCCCAGCGATTGACGACTTTTATCAGCGGAGCCAGACACTACGAGGAGCAGCTCGACCGTCTGCGCATCTTTGCTGCCGAACAGCATTTTCTTATCGGCATCCGGCTCCTGACCGGTGCAATTTCCGGCGTGCAGGCTGCACGCGGCTTTACCCATCTCGCCGATCTCCTGATCGAAGCGGCTCTGAACGCAGTGGTGCGGGAGATCGAAGCTGCGCATGGGACCTATCCGGGCGGCAGGGTGGCCGTCATGGGCATGGGCAAGCTCGGCAGCTTCGAACTGACGGCCGGATCAGACGTCGACCTCATTCTGCTCTACGACTACGACAGCGAGGCGATGGAAAGCGAAGGCGCGAAGCCGCTCGATTCCACTCGCTATTTCACGCGCTTGACCCAGCGCCTGATCGCGGCTCTCTCTGCGCCCATGGCCGAAGGGGTCATATTCGAAGTTGACCTTCGGCTGCGGCCTTCCGGCAACAAGGGGCCGGTCGCCACCCGCATCAACGCCTTTGGGAAATATCAACGCGAGGAGGCCTGGACCTGGGAGCATATGGCCCTGACGCGGGCGCGGCTCATCTGTGGCGAGGCCAGTCTCGTCAACGAGGCGAGGGGCGTTATACGGGATGTGCTGGCGGCGGAAAGGGAGGTCGGAAAGGTCGCGGCGGACGTGGCCGAAATGCGCGAACTGATCGAAAAGGAAAAGCCGCCGCGCGACATCTGGGATTTCAAGCTGATCCCCGGCGGACTGATCGATATCGAATTCATTGCGCAATATCTCAGGCTGATCGCGCCGGCAAAGGGCCTCACGGCTGATACCTATGGGCTCAGCACCGGAGAGGCCTTGAAGGCGGTGGGCGAGACGTTGATGACACCCGGCGACCTCGACGCCTGCCTGGGGGGCCTCAGGCTCTTCACGGAACTGTCCCAGATCATCCGGCTTTGCGTCGACGGACCTTTCGATCCGGGCGATGCTCCGACCGGCCTTGTTGAACGCATCTGCCGCGCCGGCGACTGCCCGGACATCGGAACGCTTGAGGGCGAGGTCAAGCGTCTGTCCACGGCTGTGCGCACAATATTTCAGAAGGTTGTGGTATCGAAAGGATAATTCCCTTATAAATTGTTACACCTTTTAAGATTTATTTAAAGATGCATAATTCCCTCGATGGTTGTTTTGTGGAGGGATCAATGGGGAATGCAGGTGAGGGCGGAATTGCAGTCGCCGAAGGATGGTGGGAAAGGAACTTCAAGAACCACCTCGCGGGACTGGTCTTTATATGCTCCTTCTTCGGCTTGTTGTTGACTGCCTTTTGGTCGCTTGCCCAGGTGACTGGTCCCGGACGAGAGGTCTTCAATGTGCCTGCGCCGCTTTTCGGCACCTGGGTGGGAACTATCCTGACATTCTATTTCACCCGGGAGAATGTCAAGGAGGCCAATGAGGCGGTCAATCGGATTGTCGACAGATTGGCGCCGGAGCAGCGCCCGGCTCAAACGCCAGTGCGACAGGCGATGAAACCCCGAGGCCTCGATCAAGGCCCTCCAGCTCAAGGAGGGAGAGGACGAAAAGGCAATTCTGGTCGGCGATCTGACAGCGATTGTCGGCGAAGGTTACTCGCGGGTTCTGATCTTTACGCCGCGCGGTACGATCAAATACGTGATCCATGAAAGCACGCTCAACCGGTTCATCGCCGACCGGTCCAGACTCGCGGAAGCGGGGCAGGCACCTGCAGGCAGCCCGTCCGCAGCAGGCCTTACCGAGTTGCTCAGCCACCAGGCCGGCGATCAGACCATCGACGAGATCGTCAAGCGCTTCGTTTTCGTCAAGGAAGACGCCACACTTGCCGATGCGCGCGCCGCGATGCTGGCTGTGAAGGGATGCGAGGATGTCTTTGTGACCAAGAACGGCAAATCCGACGAACCGGTTTTGGGCTGGCTGACAAATTCCGATATCACAAGCGACCTTTGACCCTTTCTACGGTGCGGACGCGGGAGCGGCAGGATCGACCCTGCCGCTCCCGCGCCTCGGCCAGTGGGTCGGTTTCAGGCAGACCGTCTCATGGCGACCGGAAACGGCAGGTCTGGAATGTGCAGCGAAACAACGGTGCCTTCACCGACCTTGGAGCGGATCCGCATGGTGCCGCCGTGCAGCGTGATCAGCGAGCGGGAGATGGCAAGACCAAGGCCGGAACCGCCCTTGCTCTTTGCATATTGGCTCTGCACCTGCTCGAATGGCTGACCGATCTTGTTGAGCGATTCCTTCGGTATGCCGATGCCGGTGTCGGCGATGGTGAGCAAAACGCCCTTCTCCAGCCGGCGCGCCCGCAATTCGATCTTGCCGCCCTCATTGGTGAATTTCACAGCGTTGGACAGGAGGTTCAGCATCACCTGTTTCAGCGCGCGGCGGTCGCCGCCCATGTTCAGATCGTCGCACAGACGCCGCTGGATGGTGATCGCCTTATCTTGGGCCGCGACGGATGTCAGGCGCAGGCTTTCCTCGATGAGCGGCTTCAGGTCCACGGCTTCGCACTGGATGCGCATGTGGCCGGCCTCGATCTTCGACATGTCGAGAATGTCGCTGATGACGTTCAGGAGGTGTTTGCCGCTGTCGTGGATGTCCTTGGAATATTCCATGTATTTTGGCGAACCGAGCGGGCCGAACATGCCGTTCATCAGGATTTCCGAGAAGCCCAGGATGGCGTTTAGCGGCGTCCGCAGCTCGTGCGACATATTGGCGAGAAACTCGGATTTCGCCTTGTTGGCGGCTTCGGCGCGTTCCTTTTCCGCCTGATAATTGGCATTGGCGGTGGAAAGTTCGGCCTTCTGTCGCTCCAGTTTCTTCTGCGACGAGGAAAGATCGCCGATCGTCGCCATCAGCCGGCGCTCGCTGTCGCGCAGCCGCTCCTGGTGGCGTTTCAGCAGCGTGATGTCGGTGCCGACGGAGACAAGCCCGCCGTCGCGGGTGCGCCGCTCGTTGATCTGCAGCCAGCGCTCGTCGGCAAGCTGCACTTCGGTGGTGCGGGACATGCCGCTGCCGTCCGGATCGGCGACACGGCGTTCGATGACAGGACGCGCTGCCGCAGCGTTGACGGCGGTACGTTCGGTGCCGGGCACCAGCACGCTGTCCGGCAATCCGTAAGCCTGCTGGAAATGGGTATTGCACATGACCAGCCGGTCGTTTTTGTCCCACAGCACGAAGGCTTCCGAGGTGCATTCGATCGCGTCGGCCAGGCGCTGATCCGCTTCCGCATAACGTTGGGCGAGGCGGTGCTGCTCGGTGACGTCCATGGCGATGCCGATGACGTGAGTGCGGCCGGCGGCGGTCTTCACCACCTGGGCACGGGCACGCATCCAGACATAGTGGCCGGCGGCGTGGCGCATGCGGAAGACCTGGTCGACCTGTTTGGCGTTGCTGCGGCTGATCGCCCGGGCAAGCGCGTAGATATTGCCGTCGCTCGGATGCATCATCCGTGCTGCGTCGGCGAAGGAAATGACGTTGCCGGCGGGCGGCAGGCCGAGCATCTCGTACATGGAGCCCGACCAGAACAGGCGCCGGTTGGTGACGTCGAAATCCCACAAGCCGCAGCGTCCGCGCGACAATGCGGTCTCGATACGCAGGTTCGATTCCACAAAGACGTCGTCCGCCTCGCGCGCCCGTCTCACCTGCATGTAGTAGGCGTAGAGGATAATGAGCAGAATTGCGGAAATGCCGGTGAAAAGCGTCACGTTGAGCGAGACTTCGTGACGCCAGAAGCGGTTGATGCTTTCAAGCGAATGGGCCGCGACGATCAGCGCGCCTTCGCTGCCGATAGGCTGGATCGCAGCATAGTGCGGGACAGCGCCGAAATAGGTCTCGATGACGCTATTGTCTTCGCCAAGCCGGCGCAGAGCTGCGGTTTCCGGCAGGACGGATGTGAGACGCCGCCCGACATAGGCAGCCACCTGTCCGGACCCGCCGAAGATGTATCCGGCATCATCGACGAGCAGAATGAAGGCATCGGCCCGAAGCTGAGGCGACGGCAGAACGGCGCCAACGCGCGTTTCCGCCATCCTACGGTTGTTGACGGAAAAGTCGAAGGGCTCGGAGGACAAGGCCGCCTTCGCCGCCATAGCCATGAGCGCGGTCGATTGCTGCGCGCCATCTTCCATTCGTCCATGCTCGGCTATGATACCGAGAATGCGAGACGCCGCGACAACGGAGAGGAAGGCGATAATGAGGAGGGGGATCGACCGCTTCAGAACCAGCTCCACCCGCGGCATCTGCCGCGAAATGGGCTGAACCGAAAGCCGAGCCTCGTCTGGGATGACGTGCTTCAAACTCGAAAAGCTCGGAAATTTGAAACGCAGCCGCCCCTCGGCCGCGGTTGCCCGCTGCACGTCCGCCATCGTTCTCATGTAGTCCCTCGTGGTGATTCGACGCGCCGCTCGCCCGAATCTGACTTAATGAATCATTAGTGATTCTTCGTGTCCAGAGGGTTGATAAGATTTTTTTAATACTTTGATTTCAATGCGATTCGCCCGAGTCTGCGGGCAGCGCATCAGCGGCGTGAGGAGAAGCGCCGCCGCGGGAGTGCCCGTGGCGGCATTATTCGTCAGCCCTTGAGCATGCGCTCGACGATATCCCGGACATCCGTCGACAGCGCCGAGGCGCGTTCGATCGCCCCGAGTGCCAATCGCGCGTGATCGGCACGAACGGGCTCCAGCGAACGCCAGGAGCGCATCGATGTGAGGATGCGGGCGGCGAGTTGCGGGTTCTTCGGGTCGATTGCCAGGATCTGCTCGGCGAGGAACCGGTAGGCTTCTCCGTCGGCGCGGTTGAAGCCGGTCGGGTTGGAGAAAGCGAAGGTGCCGATCAGGGCGCGGACGCGGTTCGGATTGGTGGCGACGAAACGGGGGTTCTCCATCAGTCCCTTTACGCGGGTCAAGGCTCCGGCGCCGGGAATGGTCGCCTGGATCGAGAACCACTTGTCGATGACCAGAGGATTGCCGTCGAAGCGGGTCAGGAAGCTCGCAAGCGCCGCCGTCGTCTCGGACGAATCGGGGAAGCGATTGGCAAGCAGCGTGAGCGCCTGCGCCAGGTCGGTCATGTTGTCGGCCGAACCGAAAGCCTCCGCCGCGCGGGCAGGCGTTCCCTCCGCGTAGGTGAGATAGGAAAGCGCGCTGTTCCTGAGCGAACGCTTGCCGGCGCTCGCCGCATCCGGCGTATAGGGGCCGGGAATCGCCATCTCTTCGAAAAGCCGCAGAAAGATCTTTTCTCCAGCCTTCGCTATCGCATCAAGCACGGCGTGGCGGCCGCGATGGATCGCATCGGGATCGTTATTGGTGCCGAGTTCGCGAGCGATGTCGGACTCGCTTGGAAGCGTCAGCGCCTGGGCACGGAAGGCCGGCTCGAGCTTGTCGTCTGCCGCGGCCTCGAGAAGGGCCGAGATCAGGGCCTGATCGCAGGTGATCTCCTTGCCGTCGCGGGCGTCGCGTGCCGCCTTCATCAGGTTCGGCATGGCAAGGTCGGTGAGTGCCTGCCAACGGGCGAAGAGGTCGGTGTCATGGCGGGCAATATGGGCGAGATCGCCCGGTGCCTGATCGAAATGCAGGTTGATCGGCGCCGAGAAGGATCGGTTGAGCGAAAGGACGGGACGTGAGGAGATACCCGAAAAGGTGAAAGTCTGCTTGCGGTCCGTCAGGTGCAGCACGTCGCCGGTGACCTCACCGCCCTTGACCGCGGTGGGCGTTGCGAGAGAGCCGTTGTCGAGGATCAGCGCGAAAGACAGCGGGATATGCATCGGCTCCTTGGCCGCCTGGCCGGGCGTCGCAGGGATCATCTGCTCCAGAGACAGCGTGAAGGTGCCGTTCGACTGGTCGTAACCGCCGGACGAAGTCACGAGCGGGGTGCCTGCCTGATGGTACCAGAGCGAGAACTGCGTCAGGTCGCGGCCGCTGGCATCCTCGAAGCATTTGACGAAATCCTCGACGGTTGCGGCCTGCCCGTCATGGCGCTCGAAATAAAGGTCCATGCCGGCCTTGAAATCGTCGCGCCCGAGAAGCGTGGCGATCATCCGGGTGACTTCCGAACCTTTTTCGTAGACGGTCGTCGTGTAGAAATTGTTGATCTCGCGATATTTCGTCGGGCGGACGGGATGGGCCAGCGGCCCGGCATCCTCCGGAAACTGCTCCGACTTCAGGTGCCGCACTTCGGCAATGCGCTTCACCGGACGCGAACGCTGGTCCGCTGAAAACTCGTGGTCGCGATAGACCGTCAGGCCTTCCTTGAGGCAGAGCTGGAACCAGTCGCGGCAGGTGATGCGATTGCCGGTCCAGTTGTGGAAATATTCGTGCGCGATGATCGCCTCGATATTCGCATAATCCTGGTCGGTCGCGGTTTCAGGGTCGGCCAGCACGTATTTGTCGTTGAAGACGTTGAGGCCCTTGTTTTCCATGGCCCCCATGTTGAAGTCCGAAACGGCGACGATCATGAAGATGTCGAGATCGTATTCGCGGCCGAACCGCTCCTCGTCCCATTTCATCGAGCGCTTCAGCGCGTCCATGGCGTAGGCCGCGCGAGCTTCCTTGCCGTGCTCAACATAGATCTTCAGCGCCACTTCACGTTCGGACATGGTGACGAACGTGTCTTCGACGACGCCGAGATCGCCGGCGACCAGTGCGAAGAGGTAGCTTGGTTTCGGATGCGGGTCGAACCACGCGGCAAACGCCCGGCCCTCGTCATATCCCGCGCCGCCGAGGAAATTACCGTTCGACAGCATGACCGGGTTGGCGGCCTTGTCGCCGATGATGGTGATCGTATAGGGCGCCAGCACATCCGGCCGGTCGGGGAAATAGGTGATGCGCCGGAAACCTTCCGCCTCGCACTGGGTGCAGTAGATGCCGTTGGTGCGGTAGAGGCCCATCAGCTGCGTGTTGGCTTCGGGATTGATGAACGTCGTAACGGTGATCTCGAAGGGAGCCTCCGCGGGCAGATCGCGGATGGTCAGGCTTTCCGGCGTCACGTCGTACTGGCCGGCCGGTACTTCGTTCTGGTCGAGCAGGAGGCCGGAAAGCGACAGCTCGTCGCCATCGAGCACCAGAGGGATGGACGGATCGACACCCTCGCGGCGGTGGAAGATCAGCCTGGCCTCGACCTTGGTATTGGTCGGATCGAGCTCGAACGTCAGATCGACGCGTTCCAGGATGAAATCGGTGGGGCGGTAATCTGCCAGATGAACGATCTGGCCCGTATCTGTTCGCATGTTTCTTCCTGAACCGGCTCTTCAATGTGGCGTCGGGAGCCTTTCGGTAATCCCTTGAATTGATCGGCGTCCCATTGCCGCCGGCATAGTTGCACGCAATGCTAAACGATTGTTGAAATTTTCGCTAAATTATAAACTCATACGGCTCCGTATATTCCCGCACGTATTTATCCGGTCACGGATATTCATAGACCTATCACCGGTTTTGATCGCGTGCGCCGCACTTTTGAGTTACTTTGACGGCAAAGTGAATCTCCGAACCTCCTGCCAGGCTCCGTATTGACGCGGCCCAAAATCTTCCAAGAGTTCTTTTTATGGCTGCCGACGCCCTGAATCCCCTTCGGGGAATCATGTTCAAAGTTTCCTCCGTCGTCGTTTTCGTGATGATGCAAACCTGCATCAAGTCGGCGGGCGCAGGTGTTCCTGCCGGCCAGATTACATTCTACCGGTCTGCCTTCGCGCTTGTGCCGATCCTGGTTTATCTCGCCGCTCAGCGTGAACTCCAGCGCGGTTTCCACACCGAAAGTCTTCCGGGCCACCTGAAGCGCGGTTTCTTCGGCATCCTCTCCATGGCCTGCGGGTTTTACGGCCTGGTGCACCTTCCGATGCCGGATGCCATTGCGCTCGGTTATTCGACGCCGCTGCTGGCGGTGGTCTTTGCGGCCATCGTCCTGAAGGAAACGGTGCGCATCTACCGATGGACCGCGGTGGCGATCGGCATGGTCGGAGTGGTGATCGTCTCGTGGCCGAAACTGACCATGTTCAACGAGGGCGGCATGGGATCGGAGCAGGCGGTCGGAGCCGCCGCCGTGATTTTGTCGGCAGTCCTGGCAGGTTTTGCGCTGGTCCAGACACGCCAGCTCGTCCGCACCGAGAAGACCTCGACCATCGTTCTCTATTTCTCGCTGACGGCGGCGGTCTTCTCCCTGGTCAGCCTGCCGTTCGGCTGGGCTCCCCTGACGGTGGAGCAAAAGCTCTATCTCGTTGGAGCCGGATTCTGCGGCGGCATCGGACAGCTCCTTTTGACCGAAAGCTATCGCAACGCCGACGTTTCGACCGTCGCGCCCTTCGAATATACGTCGATCCTGCTGGGGATTGGCATCGCCTATGTTCTGTTCGGAGATGTGCCGACCGTCAGCATGCTCGTCGGAACGGCAATCACGGTCTCGGCGGGGATATTCATCATTTACCGAGAGCACCAGCTCGGGCTCGAGCGAAAGGCGGCGCGCAAGGCATCACCGCCGGGTGCCGGGACCTGAAGAACCCTTCAGATCAGAGCGGGATTGCCGCCGTGAGGGGATTGACCTTTTCGGCGCTGGCACGAATGGCGCCGGCGCGGCTGTATTCGCGCGAGGCATTTACGGCAGCGCCGATCTGAGACAGGTTTTCGCGCAGCGTCCGGATCGGATGGAGGAGGGCAGTTGTCATGACGGCTTCCTTGTCGGTTTGATCAGCGCTCGCGGAAATCCGCGAAGACGGCAGCAGGACGGGCAACGCCGATCGGACGCGCCATGGCGCGCGATGTCATCTGCTCGTTGGTGGCTGAACCGAAATGATGGTAACCCTGCGTCGAGCGCGGCGGCATGCCGGCGATGCGAAGGGTTTCGAAGCCCGAATGGATCGGACGGAAGCGGGTAGTCATGGCCTTGGTTCCTTAAACCTAGAATTCCTCCCAAGACACAATCCATATATTGCAATGCAGCATCGATTCTGCAATGCAACAAAACGCTGCGCTGCCATGCGCTAAATGCATGACGCTTTTCATAATTTGGTAACTTTGTTCCAATTTGGAGTAGGCTTGGCTAAAATTCAGGCAGTCAGCGATCAGAAAGGCGCATTTTGAACGTCAGCAGATCCTGCCAGGCGAGCGCCTTGTTGGCGGGGGCAGCCAGAAGCTCCTGCGGATGCAGGGTTGCGATCGCCGGAAGATTAATGCCGCCGAACGAAATATCGCGCCATTCTCCACGCAGCGAGTGGATCGTCCCATTGCCGCCGAAGAAAAAGCGGGCAGGAAAATTGCCGAGCAGCAGGAGCAGTTTAGGTTCCGAAAGCGCCACCTGTCGCTCGAGGAAGGGTCGGCAGATGTCGAGTTCGGCGTCTGAGGGCATGCGGCTGCCGGGCGGCCGCCAGGGAATCACGTTGGTGAGCATGACCGCCTGGCGCGAAAGACCGATTGCGCCGAGCATTCTATCCAGGAGCTGGCCCTGCCGCCCTGAAAAGGGAATGCCGTCGCGGTCGTCGTCGGCATTCGGCATCGGGCCGATCACCATGATGCCCGAGCCGGGATCGCCGCTCGCAAAAACCGTTGAGCGTGCGCCGTTCTTGAGGTTGCAGCCGTTGAAGGCTTCGAGCGCCGTCTTGAGTTCCGGCAGCGACCGGGCGCTTTCCGCCGCAAAGCGGGCCGAGGCAACGGCCTCGCCGTCCGGCACGGCGACCGAGGGCAGCGCCGATCCGGCGGCGGGCCGCGCGGTCGGAGCGGTGCGACCCTGTGCGGGTGCTGGAGCGCTCGCGGCTCGGGACAAGGGACCGGTTTCGCCCTGCACCGGCTGCTGGCGCGCCGTCGCCGGCATTTTTGCCTCGGCCTGCGCCGCCTTCTGCGCAGCGAATTGCCCAAACCGGTCGACCGGTTCGTCCTCGACAAGCCATTCTACCCCCGAATCCGCATAGAAATGCAGAAGGGCACGAAGCTCCGGCGTATCGAGATCCTTGGCGGCGTTCATCGATCTCACCCTAGCGAACCGCGGGCTCCGAGGGAAGTCACGCCGCCCATTGCTGGACGTTGTCGCTCTCTCCGATCAAGGCCAAGCCATGCGCAATCGATAGCAGTTCGCCGCCGCTTTCGATCCTCGAAGC
Source organism: Neorhizobium sp. R1-B (assembly GCF_004368875.1). Lineage (NCBI taxonomy): Bacteria > Pseudomonadati > Pseudomonadota > Alphaproteobacteria > Hyphomicrobiales > Rhizobiaceae > Neorhizobium > Neorhizobium sp. R1-B. The sequence goes on along the minus strand of NZ_SOEM01000008.1, from coordinate 7,787 downwards.
CTCGAAGCGCCGGGTGAAGATGCCGCGCACGGCCGGCACGAAGGACGTTCCGCCGGTCAGGAACACCTTGTCGATTTCTGCAGGCCGCGTATTCGTCTTTTCCAGCACCTCGTCAAGCGCGCCCTCGATGCGGGCAAGATCGTCGGCGATCCACGTCTCGAAATCGGCCCGTTTCACCAGCTTGCGGCCGGCCTTGCCGAGCGGCGCGAAGTTGAATTCGGCTTCTTCAGCGCCGGACAGCGCCATCTTGGTCGCAGAGATCGCCTGATAGAGCGGGTAGCCCTCATCATGTTCGACGAGATCGATGAACAGTTCCAGTTTGTCCGGATCGAGCGCCGAACGCACCAGCGATTTCAAATCGGTGAATTCGCGCGTGGTCTTGAAGATCGACAGCTGGTTCCAGCGGCCGAAACTCGCATAGTAGCCGGCCGGAACCTCCAGCACCTTGTCGAAGCTCTTGAAGAACGTGCCCTTGCCGATTTCGGGCGCCACCAGATTGTCGATCATCCGGTAGTCGAAATGATCGCCGGCAATGCCGACACCGGAATGGCCGATGGGCGTCGCCGTCAGCTTGCCTGCCTTGCGCTCGAAACGGATCAGCGAATAGTCGGTCGTGCCGCCGCCGAAATCGGCAACCAGCACGTTGGCATCGCTTTTCAGCGTCTGGGCGAAATAATAGGCCGCCGCCACGGGCTCGTAGACATAGTGGATTTCCGGAAAGCCGAGCCGCGTCAAAGCCTCGTTGTAGCGTTCGGTGGCGAGCTTCGGGTCCGGGTTGGCTCCGGCAAAATGCACCGGCCGGCCGGCGATGACGCGGGAAATCTCCGAGGGCCAATTGTCGTCTGCATAGGTCTTGAGACGCTTGAGGAAGATCTCCATCAGGTCTTCGAAGACATGCCGGCGCGCGAAGATCAGAGTGCCCTGGAAGAGCGCACTTGCCGCAAAGGTCTTGATCGACTGCAGGAAACGGCAGTCGCCGGGATTGTCGATGAACTGGCGGATCGCCGCCTGTCCGGCCTCGACCTTCAGCGCCTGCGCCCCCATCACCGGGTCCTTCATGAAGGAAAGCGCGGTGCGCATCGAATCGCTCTCGCCCGCGCTGCTGGTAAAGTGCATGGAATGCGTGGCGCTGCCGCCGTCGGCAAGCGCCAGAACCGTATTGGTCGTGCCGAAATCAAGCCCGAGCGCCCGTGCCATGGCCGTGCTCCTTTTATCCATCGAAGATCGTTGAACCGAAACCCACAAGGCTCCGAACGCAAAAAGGGCGCTGCTCGCGCCCAGAAAATTTTGAGAGGGCGCGTGATCGCACAAGGGAAGGCGGATGGCAACCCTGGCGGCCCTAGATTTTCAACTGACCTCGCGTCTCGGCAGCCATTCCGGCGAGCCAGTTGCGGAACATTTCCATGGCCGGCGTGACAGAGCGGGATTTGAGCCGCGTCAGCCAATAGCTGCCCTTGGATATGGTGATATTGAAGGGTTGTTCGATCATACCTGCGGCGAACTGTCGGGAAAACATCAGCGGCGGAGCGAGCGCCACGCCGGCGCCCTGCAAGGCCGCCTCGACCATCAGCACGGAACTGTCGAACACCATGCCGCGGATCGGCGGCGGGGAGACGCCTGCCGCCTCGAACCAGCTCGGCCATTCGTCGGCGCGGTAGGAGCGCAGCAGCGTCTGGTGCGCCACGTCCTCCGGAGCTTTCAGCTGCCTTGCGATCGACGGAATGGAGAGCACCGAAAGCGGTGCTTCGAAGAGCGCTTCCGCCTCGATATCGTGCCAGGCACCGTTGCCGAATTTGATGGTGTAGTCGAGCCCTTCCGCGGCGATGTCGACGCGGTTGTTGTTGGTGGAGAGCCTCAAGTCGATGAACGGATACTTCTCCCGGAAATCGGCAAGCCGGGGCAGCAGCCAGCCGACCGCGAGGGTGCCGACTGCGCCAAGCTTCAGCACCTCGCGCACATGCCCGTCTTCAAAGCGCTCCAGCATTGCCGCCATCCGGTCGAACGAATCCTGCAGCGCCGGCAGGAGCGCCAGTCCTTCCTCGGTAATCATCAGCCCGCGCGGCAGGCGGCGGAACAGCGTCACGCCGAGCCGCTGTTCCAGAAGCTTCACCTGATGGCTGACGGCCGCCTGCGTGACGTTGAGCTCGATCGCCGCCCGGGTGAAGGAGAGGTGACGCGCGGCCGCCTCGAAGGCGCGCAGCGCGTTCAGCGGCAAATACGGCCGGACCATGGCAATGCCCTAGTTTGATTCATGTCTGCCCGCAGATATCATCGTTTGATTGGGGCTCGCAAGCCGACCTAAAAAGGCCCGGTCAACACACTTGGAGCACCTCGATGGCTTTTAGAAATTCCTTTCTTCTTGCATTTTCCCTCGGAATTACCGCTGCTTTGCTGGATTGCACTATGGCTCGCGCCGCCGATCCGATCCGCTGCACCGTCATTATCGACGAGGGCAGCGGTGATACGCTTTATCGTCAGGGCACCTGCGACCAGGATTTTTATCCGCAATCGACCTTCAAACTGCCTTTGGCCATGATGGGCTATGACGCCGGCATCCTGACCGACCGCCAGAACCCCCGCTGGAAATACCAGGCGAAGTTCGGCGGACCGGAGCGGGTCAAGAAGGATGTCGATCCGCTGATCTGGGAAAAGGAATCGGTCGTCTGGTATTCGCAGGAGATCGCCCGCAAGCTCGGAAAAGGAAAGTTTGCAGATTACATCCAGCGCTTCGGCTACGGCAATCGCGATGTCTCCGGCGGCCCCGGCAAGACCGACGGCCTGACCGAATCCTGGCTGATGTCGTCCTTGAAGATCTCGCCGAACGAGCAGGTGCAATTCCTGCGCCGCTTCCTCAATGGAGGCCTGCCGATCTCCGAACATGCCGTCGATATGACCCTCGCCATCGTCCCGCATTTCGAGGCGGGCGAAGGTTGGGATATCCAGGGCAAGACCGGTTCAGGCTGGCTGCGTGACAAGGCCGGCAAGGCGGATTATGCGCGCCCGCTCGGCTGGTTCGTTGGCTGGGCGATGAAGGATGGGCGCCGCGTCGTCTTCGCAAGGCTGCTGGTCGATACAAAACGGCATAGTGACAAGCCGATCAGCTTTGTTGTGCGGGATTCGCTGATTCAGGACTTTCCGAAACTGGCGGAAAAGTTCTGAACTCCGGGCATAACGCTCCTCGCTTTCCCCAGGCCGCGTACCCCTGATACCGAAACGGCCGGGTCACCCCCTGACCCGGCCGCCCGCAGCGCTGAGCGCCGACTTTGGCAATGCATTGCGCCTTCTATAAACGACATTGGAGGGGGCTAAGGCAAACGGAGTCTGGTGTTCAGGTTATTCGTTAAGGTTACCTGCCGCACCGTTAGCGGAGAACACGCCGCGCAAGCCAGATGATCCCGAGCCCGACGATCACCGCGATCGCGCCGTTGGCGATCCAGGGCGTCTGGTTGATCATGAAACTTGCCGCCGGATAGGGAAATATCCCGCTGCCCTGGCTGATCCACAGGATGCCAATGAGGGTCAGGAGAATGCCCAGGATGACGAGTGCCGGTCTGGCGAATTTCATGTGACGACCTCCGAGCCGGGGATTTTGGGGATCATAGGCTTTCGTATCGGCACCGGCAAATGCGATTGCGCGGCGGGGGGAGGTCAGACGTCTTCGTAATAGGTGGCAATCAACGATTTCGGCGCCGGGTCTTCGCCATCGGTCAGGAAGAAGCTACCGATGATGCGGCTCGCCGGCGAGAGGCTGTCCAGGAGATTACGGACAACCACATCGTCCACCGCTTCCAGGCTGCGCGCATGAAGCATGGTGGACTTGCTCGCAAGCGCCGCGGTCTCGGACGCGTACCGCGTGGCCGCTTGCCGGGTTCCGAGAAATGCTGTCTCCACTTGCTCAACCGCAAGCGTCTGGGCGATTGCCGCAGCCGTGGAGGTCGGCGTCCGCGCGGCCGTTGCGGGACTACTCGGGGAGGGAGCTTCGGCGGCCCCGGAAATGCTTTCGATCATGCCGGCGATCCTGTGAGTTGGGGCCTGCCCAATTCCTATCGCCGCCATATTGCGATCCCGGAAATGCCGGGACCGCAATTCGATTCAATGTTTAGCTTTTGGGTTCGGCGCGGCTCGCCGCAGCCCGTCAGATCGAACGGGAAGCGCCGCCGTCGACCCGAAGCATCGTACCCGTAACATAGCTTGCCGGTACCGAGCACAGGAACGCGCCGGCTGCCGCAAATTCCTCCACCTTGCCGAGACGACCGGCGGGGATCGATTTGACCGATGCCGCGCGGATTTCCTCCAGCGACTTTCCGGTACGCTTGGCATTCGCCCCGTCCAGTTCGTCGATGCGGTCGGTATGGATGCGGCCGGGAAGCAGCATATTGGCGGTGATCCCGTGGCCCGCTACTTCCACCGCGAGCGTCTTGTTCCAGCCGACCAGGGCCGACCGCAGCGTATTGGATAGCGCCAGATTCGGGATGGGTTCAAAAACGCCGGAGGAGGCGACCGTCAGGATACGTCCCCATCCTTGTTCCTTCATCTGCGGCAGGAGGGCATTGGTCAGCGTGATGACGCGCAGCACCATGGACTGGAAGAAAGTATCGAGCTTGTCCGCCGTCATTTCCTCCGAGGTACCGGGCGTCGGGCCGCCGGTATTGTTGACGAGGATGTCGATGCCGCCGAGCTTTTCCTTCACAGCCGTGGTCATCGTCTCGACGAAATTCAGTTCGGAAAGGTCGCCCCAGACCCAGTCGGCCTTTCCCTTGCCCTCGGCATTGATCGCCTTGCAGTTTTCAGCAAGCATGTCTCCGGAACGGCCGACCAGCAGCACATTCGCACCTTCGGCGGCAAGTGCCCTGGCGATGCCGAGGCCGAGCCCGCGGGACGAGGCAAGCACAAGGGCGCGTTTGCCCGAAATTCCGAGATCCATGATGTGTTTCCTTCGCCAATTCTGTCATCGATATCGGCCTTTATAACAGCGCCGCGGAGTCGTGAAAGGCCGATCTTGCTTTCGTGGGTCTCGTCGCTATAATTGACGTGCACGTAAAAGTAATATCAGTAAAGCGAAACGCAGTTTGCGCGAATGGCAAGGCTGAAGACGCTTTCCTGCCTCGACAAACGGGGTCGCTTTTGTCAAGACAGGTGCCTAAATATGAGCCGGGAGGGGCCGGCGAGCGGAGTTGGAAATGAGCGAGCAGGAACTTCCCGAACGCGAATCGATGGAATTTGACGTGGTGATCGTCGGCGCCGGGCCGGCGGGTCTTTCGGCGGCGATCCGCCTGAAGCAGATCAATCCGGAACTGACCGTCGTTGTCTTGGAAAAAGGCTCGGAAGTCGGCGCGCATATTCTCTCGGGCGCGGTGGTGGATCCTGTCGGCATCGACAAGCTTTTGCCGGACTGGCGGCAGGATGAGGGGCATCCTTTCAAGACGCCGGTCACCGACGACCAGTTCCTGTTCTTAGGGCCGGCCGGTTCCGTCCGCCTGCCGAACTTCGCCATGCCGCCTTTGATGAACAACCATGGCAATTACATCGTCTCGCTCGGAAACGTCTGTCGCTGGCTCGCTGAAAAGGCGGAGGCGCTGGGCGTCGAAATCTATCCGGGTTTTGCCGCGACAGAAGTGCTCTACAATGACCAGGGTGCCGTGATCGGCGTCGCCACCGGCGACATGGGCATCGAGAAGAGCGGCGAACCTGGCCCGGCCTTCACCCGCGGCATGGAATTGCACGGCAAATATGTGCTGATCGGCGAAGGTGTGCGCGGTTCGCTCGCCAAGCAACTGATCCTGCGGTTCGCTCTGCAGGACGATCGGGAGCCGCAGAAATACGGGATCGGGCTCAAGGAGCTCTGGCAGGTGAAGCCGGAGAACCACAGGCCAGGCCTGGTGCAGCATTCGTTCGGCTGGCCGCTCGGCATGAAGACGGGCGGCGGTTCCTTCCTCTACCACCTGGAAGACAACCTCGTCGCCGTCGGGTTCGTGGTGCATTTGAACTACAAGAACCCCTATCTTTATCCGTTCGAGGAGTTCCAGCGCTTCAAGACGCATCCGGCGATACGCGCCACTTTCGAAGGCGGCAAGCGTCTCTCCTACGGCGCCCGCGCCATCACCGAGGGCGGTTACCAGTCGGTGCCGAAACTATCCTTCCCAGGCGGCGCCCTGATCGGCTGTTCGGCCGGTCTCGTCAACGTTCCCCGCATCAAGGGCAGCCACAATGCGGTTCTGTCGGGCATGCTCGCCGCCGACAAGATTGCCGCGGCGATTGCCGCCGGCCGGGCAAACGACGAGCCGATCGAGATCGAGACCGAATGGCGCCAGACCGCGATCGGCACGGATCTGAAGCGGGTCAGAAACGTCAAGCCGCTCTGGTCGAAGCTCGGAACGGGGCTTGGTATCGCGCTTGGCGGCCTCGACATGTGGACCAACCAGCTTTTCGGCCTGTCCCTCTTCGGCACCATGAAGCACGGCAAGACCGATGCCGAGAGCCTGGAGCCGGCGGCAAAGCACAGCAAGATTGATTATCCGAAGCCCGATGGCGTGCTGACCTTCGACCGGCTTTCCTCGGTCTTCCTGTCGAATACCAACCACGAGGAAGACCAGCCGGTGCATCTGCAGGTCAAGGACATGGACCTGCAGAAGCGTTCTGAACTCGAGGTCTTCGCGGGCCCTTCGACGCGTTACTGTCCGGCCGGCGTTTACGAATGGGTGGAGAAGGACGGCGAGCAGGTCTACGTCATCAACGCGCAGAACTGCGTCCACTGCAAGACCTGCGACATCAAGGACCCCAACCAGAACATCAACTGGGTCCCGCCCCAGGGCGGCGAAGGGCCGGTTTATCCGAATATGTGAGCAAGGCGGTGGAGATTGATTCTCGACCGCTGTTCCCTAGATGCCGCGACAAGCTCTCCGGGGTACCGGTAGCTTTACGTTTTGCGTCAGTCACGTGTTCGGAGCGATCCGCCTTATCACTTCATTAACCATAATCTCCTTAAGTTGCGTCACCATCTTGACGCACCAAGGACACATTCATGTCGATCTCCCGTCGCGGTTTCCTGGTCGGTCTGCCGCTGATGCTGGCGGGCTGCGCCTCCACCGTTCCGCAGTATACGAACTACGCAGCCCTGCCGAACGAGCAGTTTCCGCTGAAGGCGGTACCGGCCGAGAAGATCAAGCCCGAACTGCGCCGTCAGGAAGTCGCCTATGAAACGACGCATCCGGCAGGCACGGTGATCGTCGATACGCCCGCTCGCCGCGCTTATTATGTTCTCGGTAACGGCCGGGCGATCCGTTACGGCGTCGGCGTCGGCCGGGCGGGCCTTGCGCTTGCCGGCAATGCCTATGTCGGGCGCAAGGCCGAGTGGCCGACCTGGACGCCGACGGCCAACATGCAGCGCCGGGAGGCGCGCTACCGGAAGCTCGCGGGTGGCATGCCCGGCGGCCCGAACAATCCGCTGGGTGCCCGCGCGATGTACCTCTACCGCGGCGGCAACGACACGCATTTCCGCATCCACGGCACCAATCAGCCGGAATCGATCGGTCTCGCCATGTCGAGCGGTTGCATCCGCATGATGAATCACGACGTCATCGACCTCTATGAACGCGTCAAGGTCGGCGCCAAGGTTGTCGTCATCCAGGCCTGACAGAGATCATCAAGCCTGACCAAGAAAGCCCGCCGTTTCAGCCACGGCGGGCTTTTTTGTCGTTGTGCGCCCAGCATGGGCGCATTCTTGTGGGTGGAAGTCCCACCGTAAGCTGGTCATGGCGAGCGAAGTGAAGCGCAACTGCGGAAGGGCG